>CAYOBI010000003.1:0-22400 GCA_964402325.1 uncultured Propionibacteriaceae bacterium
CGGCGCCGCCGCCGGCGGGGCGCCGGGCGGGCAGCAGACGCCGACCGCCGCACCCCAGCAGGCGCAGACCGCCGCCGAGGAACTGGCGGCCCGTGCCGAGCAGCTCACCGGGCGACTGCCGCACCGGCTGCAGGACCAGGTCAACCAGTTCCTCCAGCAGCGGCCCAACCAGTGACCGGGGAGCGAGTCAGTCGCCGCCCATGACCCGGCGCCGGCCGGCCCTCAGGCGGCCGGCGCCACGTACGGCTGGGAGACCGGCATGCCCGAGTCGGCGCCGAGCAGGATCGGCGAGGGCTTCGCCCCGGACTCGATGATCTGCGCGCCGAGCACGGCGATCATCGCGCCGTTGTCGGTGCACAGCCCCGGACGGGGGCGGCGCAGGGTGATGCCGGCCGCCGCCGTACGTTCCTCGAGCAGGCCACGCAGGCGGGAGTTCGCCGCGACGCCGCCGCCGAGCAGCAGGGTCTCGGCGCCGAAGTACTGGCAGGCGTCGACGGCCTTGGCGGTGAGCACGTCGGCGACGGCCTCCTGGAAAGACGCGGCGACGTCGTCGACGGGGATCTCGCGGCCGGCGGCCTGTTCGGTCTCGACCCAGCGTGAGACGGCGGTCTTGAGGCCCGAGAAGGAGAAGTCGAACCGGTGCTTCGCCAGGTCGTGCCGGGCGGTCAGCCCGCGCGGGAACCGGATCGCGGTCGGGTCGCCCTGCTGGGCGGCCCGGTCGATCACCGGTCCGCCGGGGTAGGGCAGGCCGAGCACCCGGGCCACCTTGTCGTACGCCTCGCCGGCGGCGTCGTCGATGGTGGTGCCGACCTCCTCGAGGTCGCCGGCCAGGCTGCCGACCCGCAGCAGCGAGGTGTGCCCGCCGGAGACCAGCAGCGCCATCGTCGGCGAGGCGGGGTCCAGCGGGCCGTGTTCGAGCAGGTCGACGGCGACGTGGCCGACCAGGTGGTTCACCCCGTAGAGCGGCTTGTCCCAGGCCAGCGACAGCGCCTTGGCGGCGGAGATGCCGACGGCGAGGGCGCCCATCAGCCCGGGGCCGGAGGTGACGGCGATGCCGTCGAGGTCCTCGGGCGCCACCCCCGACGTCTCGAACGCGCGCCGCAGCGCGGGGACGATCGCCTGCAGGTGGGCGCGGGAGGCGACCTCGGGCACCACGCCGCCGAAACGTACGTGTTCCTCGACGGAGCTGGCGACCTCGTTGGCGAGCAGTTCGGTGCCGCGGACGATGCCGACACCGGTCTCGTCGCAGGACGACTCGATACCGAGGACAAGCGGTCCGGTCATGCGTTCATTCCCTCCAGGTCGGGGCGGGTGGGATCAGGGATGGGTTCCGGGCGGGCCGGTTCCGGGCTGCGGAGGCCCGGCAGGGGCGGCAGGTCGGACTCGACCGGTGCGCTCATCACCAGGGCGTCGGCGCCGGGGCCGTAGTAGTTCGGGCGGGTGTGCAGGGTGCTGAAGCCGCAGCCCCGGTAGAGGGCGATGGCGGGGGCGTTGTCGTGGCGCACCTCGAGGAGCACCTGCTCGACGCCGCGACCGCGCAGGTGCAGCAGGCCGGCGCGGACCAGGCCGCGGCCGACGCGCCGGCCGCGGGCGGCGGGGGCGACGACGACCCGCATCAGGTCGGCGGCGTCGAGGCCGACGAGGAAGGTGATCACGCCGAGCAGGGCGGGGTCGTCGTCGGGTTCGACGGCGACCAGCACGATCCGGTCGGTGCCCTCGAGCTCGCCGCGCCAGGAGGTCGCGCTCCACTGCTCCCGGGGCGGGAAGCCGGCCTGTTCCAGGTCCAGGACGGCGGGCAGGTCGGCCGCCGTCGCGCGGCGCAGGATCATGCCCGCCCGATCGTCAGGCGCTTGTGGCTGACCAGGGCGGACTTGCGGGTGGTCGGCGCAACCGCATCGGGGCGGCGCAGGTACAGCGGCTGCTCCCCCGCCGACGGCAGCTGCAGGCCGACCCGGGCCAGCAGGCCGGGATCAATCGCGCGGGGGCCGTCGTCCGGGCGCCCGCGGTGCACCGACGGGTAGAGGTCGGCGCCGGGGCCGATCACCGGCAGGTCCGGCAGGGCGCCGGGGGCACTGACCTGCGGGTCACCGATCCGGGTGCCGTCGGCGGCGTACCGGGCCCAGTAGAGCTCCTTGCGGCGGGCGTCGGAGGCGACGACGAAGTCACCGGCGGGGCCCGCCTCGCCGGCATGGCCGTACGCCACGACGTCGAGGCTGCAGACGCCGTGCAGCGGGGTGTTCCCCGCCCAGGCCAGGGTCTCGGCGGTGGTGATGCCGACCCGCAGGCCGGTGAACGGGCCGGGGCCGAGGCCCACCACGAGGTGGGTGAGGTCGGACAGGGTGGCCCCGGCCTCGGCCAGCGCCTCACGGATCCACACGGTGAGGTGCTCGACATGTGCGCGCCGGTCGGCGTCGCGGCGGACCGCGAGGACCTGGTCGCCGGACGCGACGCCGACGCACATGTCGGTGGACGTGTCGATCGCCAGGACGAGGGGGGTGTCGGTCATGCGCGCGTGCCTCCGGTGGGAGTGACGGATTCGATCTGGCGGTGCAGCCGGGCCCAGCGCTTGCCCTCGCCGCGGAAGAAGACGAAGCGGGTCTCGTCGGTGGGGTCGCCGGACCGCTCGATGGACATCAGCAGGCGGTCGCTGTTGAGCTGCTCGGCCAGGCCCTCGCCCCACTCGACCAGGGTGACGGCGTCGGTGGCCGTCTCGTCCAGGTCGAGGTCGTCGAGTTCGTCGGCGTCACCCAGACGGTACGCGTCGACGTGCACCAGGGTGGGGCGGCCGGCCGCGGCCCGGTGCACCCGGGACAGCACGAACGTCGGGGAGACCACCGGCCCCTCGACGCCGAGGCCGGCGCCGAGCCCCTGGGTGAAGGTCGTCTTGCCGGCGCCCAGTCCGCCCTTGGCGATGATCAGGTCGCCGGGGCGGACGACGCGGGAGACCCACTCACCCAGCCGCACCATCTCGTCGGCCGTCGGCACCTCGAAGGCCACCGGGAGTTCCCGGCCGACCTGGAGCATCAGGTCACCGCGGGAGAGCACGTCGTAGCCGAGCTTGCGCCACCAGGCGAGCAGCTCGGGGAACTCGACCCGGACCCCGAGCTGAGCGAAGGTGCAGCCGCGCAGCGCGGACAGCTCCTCGGCCAGCTCGATCATCTGGGTGGCGATGCCGTGCCGCTGGAACTCGGGGTGCACGCTGACCCGGTGCCAGGTCGCCACCGCCGACGGCGTGTCGGTGGAGGCGTCGACCCCCATCCCGACCAGCACGGCACCGGCCGGGCGGCCGTCGACGCGGGCGATGATGCCGAAGCCGTCCCGCAGCGCCCGGGCCACCGACGACTCGGTCTCGGACAGGCCGGCGGGCGGCGGACCGGCCGCCCGGCGGGCACCGAAGGCCGCATGGATGACCTCCACCAGCGCCGGAGCGTCGGACTCCTCCGCCAGGGCGAGGTCGAGCTCGTGCTCAGCACTCATGGGTGACTCCTCTCGGTGCCCCGGCGTCGGGGACGCGGGGCACGGTGCCGGTCGGCGGACGGGACCACGAGGTCCCGTCCGCCCGACCGACCAACCATGCTAGCCGCGGCAACGGCTCAGTCGCGACGCCGACCGCGATCGCCGTACGAGCGACGCCCGCCGCCGTAGCGACGGCCGCCGCGCCGGCGCTCGGGCTGCTTGGGGGCGATCAGCTCCTCGTACGCGGCGTCCTCGATCGGCTCGGCGGAGGGCTTGCGGGCGCCGGTGGCGCGGTACAGCCACTCCTCGTCCGGGGTGGCCTCCTGCGGCTTGGCCTGCACACCCGCCTGCTGGGCCAGGCGGACCATCGACCGGCGCTGGTGCGGCAGGATCAGCGTCACCACGACGCCGTCGGTGCCGGCCCGGGCCGTACGACCCGCGCGGTGGGTGTAGTCGCGGGGATCGGCCGGCGGATCGACCTGGAGCACCAGACCGATGTCGTCGACGTGGATGCCGCGCGCTGCTACGTCGGTGGCGACCAGCACGGGCACGGCGCCCTCCTTGAAGGCACCCATCACCCGGGCGCGGGCGCCTTGGGTCAGGCCGCCGTGCAGCGCACCGGCCATCACCCCGGCCTCGCGCAGCTGCCCGGCGATCCGGTCGGCACCCTTCTGGGTGCGGGCGAAGACGATGGTCCTGCCGTCCCGGTTGGCGAGTTCGGCGGTGACGGTGGCCTTGTGCTCGGGCTTGACCAGGACGAGATGGTGTTCCATCGTCGTCACGGTCGCCTGGGCGGAGTCGACCTCGTGGACGGTCGGCTCGTGCAGGTAGCGCTTCACCAGCCCGTCGACGCCCCGGTCGAGGGTCGCCGAGAACAGCAGCCGCTGACCGTCGGTCGGCGTCTCGTCGAGGATCCGGGTGACCTCGGGCAGGAAGCCCATGTCGGCCATCTCGTCGGCCTCGTCGAGCACCGAGACACGGATCTCGGACAGGTCCGCGGCACCCTGGTCGATCAGGTCGATCAGCCGGCCCGGGGTCGCCACGATCACGTCGACGCCCCGCGACAGCGCGCGCCGCTGCGGGTCGTACGACATGCCGCCGGCGACCAGCAGGGACCGCATGCCGAGCGCCCGGGCGAGCGGGGACAGCACGTCGGCCACCTGCATCGCGAGCTCACGGGTCGGCTCGAGGATGACGGCCTGCGGCTTGCGCATGTTGCCGTCCGGCAGCACGGTCTCCCGCAGCCGGGTCAGCAGCGGCAGGGTGAAGCCGAGGGTCTTGCCCGACCCGGTGCGGCCGCGGCCGAGCACGTCCTTGCCCGCCATCGCGTCGGGGATGGAGGCCTGCTGGATCGGGAACGGGTCGGTGATGCCCTTCTGGGCGAGCACGGCGACGAGTTCGGCCGGCACGCCGAGCTGGGCGAAGCCGTTGGCGCCGGTCACCGTCGAGGTGTCGACCTCGACGTCCTCGGCCTCCTGCCACTCCATCGTGTCCAGCGGGCCCTCGGCCTCGTCGTGGTCACGACGATCATGGTCATGACGGTCATGGCCGTGGCCGCCACGCCGATCGTCGAAGCGCCGATCGTCACGCGGTCGATCCTCACGCGGGCGATCGTCACGGTAGCCGCCGCGGCGCTCGGAGCCACGTCGGTCGCGGTCCTCGAACCGCCGGTCGTCCCGGCGGCGACGCGGGGCCTCGTCGCCCCAGCGCTCGCCGTCGACGGCGGCGTCGCGGCCCCAGGCCGCGCTGCGCGGCCGGTTCTCCTGGTAGGAGCTGCCCCCGCGGGGGTAGCCGCCCTTGCCGCGCCCCGCTCCGCCCTGGGGGCGACGGTCGTCACGGCCGTACGGCTTGCGGGAACGGCCGTCGTCACGGCCCTCGCCCTCGCGGCGGCCGCGGTCGTCATCGCGGTCACGACGCCCGGCGGCGGCGCGACGGCGGTCCTCGCCGTACGAGCGGCCGTCACCCTGGTAGGCCTCGGGGCCCCGGTCGTTCCGGTCGCGGCGCGGGCCGCGGTCGTAGCCGCGCCCCTCGTAGCCGCGCCCCTCGGAGCTGCGCCCTTCGGAACGACGGTCCTGGTAGCCACGGTCCTGGGACCCGCGCTCCTGGTCACCACGACCCTGGTAACCACGGCTCTGGTAACCACGGCCCTCGGAGCGGGGGGCGCGATCACGGTCGTCGCCACGGCTCTGCGAGCGGTCGTCCCGGTCGTACGACCCGCGGCGATCGTCCCGCCGGTCGTCACGGCGGGCGGCCTCACCGCCGCGGTGCCGCGGGCCGTGGCCGCGGGCGGCCCGCTCCTCGGCGGACCAGCGCTTCTTGGGGGTGCCGTCGGCCTTGTGGCTCTTCGGCTTGCCGGCGGAGGAACCGCCGGAGGACATGGATGGGCGCGCGTTGTAGGGCACGGTGATGACTCGTTTCCGGACCTGAGGTCCTGACCTGATAGGCGCGTCATCATGATCGACTGTCACCCGGCTCCAGCGGGGCGACCCGGCGTTCCGGGGGTGGGACAACGTGCCCATGCGCCCGACACTGGGCGTCTACGTCCCGGACAGCGCTGCGCTGCCGGGTGATTCATGCTACATGACACACCCGCGCGTCCACGAATCGAGGCCCACGGCCCGGCACCGCCCTGCCCATCCTGCGGAACGAGGCCGCGACGCGGGGGCCACCACGGTTCCTAGACTGGAGCACGGGGTACGCGTCGTTCGCCCGCTCGTCATCCGACGTTGGGCCGCACGTCGACGTACGTCACCCTCCGGCCACCTGCCCCGCGCAGACTGGCCGAAGGACAACGAAAGGGCAGCACGTGCGGGTCGCGATCTTCACGGAATCCTTCCTCCCCGCCATCAACGGAGTCACCCACTCCGTGATGCGGGTGCTGGAGTACCTTCGCGACGAGGGCCACCAGGCCCTGGTCATCGCGCCCGCCAGCGGGGGTCGCGAACCGTCGGAGTACGCCGGCTTCCCGGTCGTCCCGGTCGCCGCCGTCGGCCTGCCGGGCTACCACGACGTACGTGTCTCCGGCACCACCCAGCTGCGCCTGGAGCGCCTCCTGGAGGACTTCCACCCCGACGTGCTGCACCTGGCCGCGCCGATCGCCCTGGGCCACCGGGCCGCGCTGGCGGCGAACTGGCTCGGCATCCCGGTGGTGGCGATCTACCAGACCGACGTCCCCTCGTACGCCGCCCGGTACGGGTTCGCGGGCGCCGAGACGCTGCTGTGGTGGCGAGTCCGCCAGATCCACTCCCAGGCCACGATGACGCTGGCCCCGTCGACCGCGTCGCGCAGCCAACTGGTCCGGCACAACGTCCCGCGGGTCGGCCTGTGGGGCCGGGGTGTGGACTCGGTACGGTTCGACCCGGCCAAGCGGGACGAGCAATGGCGCCACAGCGTCGCCCCGAACGGAGAGCGGATCATCGGCTGCGTCGGCCGGCTCGCGCCGGAGAAGCAGGTCGGTGACCTGCAGGTGCTGGCCGACCTGCCCGACGCCAAGCTGGTCATCGTCGGTGGCGGGCCGCTACGCGCCGACCTGGAGGCCTTCCTGCCGACCGCGCACTTCACCGGGCAGCTGACCGGCGAGGACCTGCCCCGGGTGATGGCGAGCATGGACGTGTTCGTCCACCCCGGCGAGCTGGAGACGTTCGGCCAGTCGATCCAGGAGGCGATGGCCTCCGGGCTGCCGGTGATCGCCCCGGCCAAGGGCGGCCCGATCGACCTGGTGAACTCCTCGCGCACCGGCTGGCTGTACCGGCCCGGCGACCTCGCCTCGATGCGCCGCCACGTCCGCGACCTGCTCGGCGACGACCGCAAGCGGGCCGCGTTCGCCACCGAGGCACGGCTGTCGGTACTGGACCGCACCTGGCACCGGCTGTGCGACGACCTGATGGGCCACTACGGCGAGGCGATCGCCGAGGTGGCCTCCCGCCAGCGGCTCAGCGCCTGACCCCGCACCGCCAGCGGGCACGCCGGCTCAGCCGCGCAGCTCCCGGGGCACCCGGGCGCCGATCCGGGTGACGATCTCGTAGCCGATGGTGCCGCACCAGCGGGCCCAGTCCGACGCGCTCGGCACCGCACCGTCCGGGTCGGCGGCGCCGAACAGCACCACCTCGTCGCCGATCTCCTCGACCGCCCCCGGGCCCAGGTCGACGATCATCTGGTCCATGCACACGCTGCCGCGCTGGTACACCCGCCGGCCCCCGGTGGCCAGCTCCAGCCGGCCGGCCCCGTGGCGCGGGATCCCGTCGGCGTAACCGAGCGGCACCAGGCCGAGCTCGGCCCCCTCCTCCGGCGCCCGCCAGCGGAAGCCGTACGACACGCCGGTCCCGGCGGCGACGTGCTTGCGGTTCACGAACCGGGCCCGCAGCGTCATCACCGGCGTCAGCGCGACCCCCGCGTCGGCGGCCATCGAGCCGTCGGCCGGGTCGATGCCGTAGCCGGCGATGCCGAGCCGGACCATCTCGAAGCGGCTCTCCGGGATGCTCAGCGCCGCCGCCGAGGCGGCGATGTGCCGGATCGGGATCTCCAGACCACCGGCCCGCGCTTCGGCGACGGCCCGGTCGAAGACCTCCAGCTGCGCCGCGTTTCCTGGATGGCCGACCTCGTCGGCACAGGCGAAGTGCGACCAGACCGCGACCACCTGGACCGCCCCGCCATGCTCGGCCCGCCGGGCCGCGGCGACGAGCGCCGGCCAGTCCTCCGGAAGGCAGCCGTTGCGGGACAGTCCGGTGTCGATCTTGAGGTGGATCCGGGCGGTCCGCCCCGCGTGCCGGGCGGCGAGCACCACGGCCCGCACCTGGGCGGGGCTCTGCACCGACACGTCGACGTCGGCGTCGACCAGTGCGGTGGGGTCCTCGTCGGGCCCGTACAGCCAGCAGAACACCCGGCCGGTGTCGCCGGCGGCGCGCAGCGCGAGCGCCTCGGCCGGCACCGCGACCCCCAGCCAGGACGCCCCGGCCTCCCGCGCCGCGCCGGCGCAGGCCAGCATCCCGTGCCCGTACGCGTCGGCCTTGACCACCATCATCACCTCGGCCGGCGCGACGGCGGCCCGGACGGCTGCGACGTTGGCGCGCAGGGCGTCGAGGTCGATCACGGCGCTGGCGGTCTGGGGATCGATGGTGGGCCCGGCGGAAGTCATGCCGGTCATTCTGCCCCGTCCCTGTGACGGCAGGGTCACCGATCGCCCAGCAACCCCCGCAGCGTCACCCCGAACCGTTGTGCCAGCGCGTGCGGCGGCAGCGGCGGCTCGGCGGTGGCGGTGAGCGCCTGGAGCGACGCCCCGCAGACCGCGGCCCGGGCCGCCGGCAGGCCCGCGGCCAACAGGCTGCCGCAGACACCCGCCAGGGTGTCGCCCGACCCGGCCTGGGCGGTCCAGCCCGGCCCCGGGACGGCGATCTCGACCGTACGGTCCCACGGGGTGGCGACGTACTGGGTGGCTCCCTTCAGCAGCACCGTGGCGCCGAACAGGTCCGCGGCCCGGTGCACGTGGCCGAGCGGGTCGGCCTCGACCTCGGCCCGGGACACCTCGAGCAGGCGGGCCAACTCGCCGGCGTGCGGGGTGAGCAGGTGCTCCGGGGAGAGCGTCACCTCGGGCACGTGCCGCAGCCCGTCGGCGTCGACCAGCACCGGCACCTCCTGGTCGAGCAGCTCGGCCAGCCGGGCGGCCCCGTCGGGCCGGTCGCCCCAGCCGGAGCCGACCACCCAGGCCTGCACCCGGCCCGGGGCGGTGACGACGGACGGGATCGCGGCGACCGTCGCGCGGGCCACTTCGGGCGAGCCGAGGCTGCGGATCATCCCGGTGCCGGCGTACGCGGCCCCGTACGCGACCAGGATGCCGGCGCCGGGATAGGTCGCCGAGCCTGCGTCGACGCCGAGCACGCCGCGGGCGTACTTGTCGGACAGCACGTCGGGGACCGGCCAGGCGGCGGCGACGTCGGCCGCCTCCCAGCAGCGCAGCAGCGGCACCCCGGCCTCGCCGATCACGGCCCAGTGCAGGCCGATGTCGACCACGTCGACGGCGCCGCACCGGCGGGCGGCGGGCTGCATCACCTGGCAGGCCTTGGCGGTGCCGAAGGTGACGGTCCGCTCGGCCCGGAACGACGGGTGCGCGGCGGCACCGTCGGCGTCCAGGCCGGAGGGAACGTCCACGCTGGTCACCGGCGTGCCGGAACGCTCGGCCGCCTCGGCGAGCCGGACCACCTCGCCGGACAGCCCGGGCCGGCCGCCGATGCCGAAGACGCCGTCGATGATCCGGTCGACCCGGTCCACCAGCGACAGGGCCGTGTCGAGGTCGACCGGGGTGGCGCCGTTGTCGACGCAGGCCGCCCAGGCGGCCTGGTGGACCTGGCCGGGCACCACGGCGTGCACCCAGACGCGTACGCCCCGCCCGGCCAGCACCCGGGCGGCCCACAGGGCGTCACCGCCGTTGTTGCCGGGGCCGGCGAGGACCAGCACCTTCGTCCCGTCGGTGTGGCCGAGGTCGCGCAGAACGCTGGTCGCCAGGGCGTCGGAGGCGCGCTGCATCAGCTCGCCCTCCTCGGTGCGGGCGAACGCCTCCACCTCGGCGGCACGGATGGACTCCACGGAGTGGACGAGCAGCACGATGACCTCCTGGGGACTCCTAGCGGCCATCCTCGCAGACCACGAACGCCGTCGCGACACCGCCGTCGTGCGACATCGACAGATGGGTCCGGACGATGCCGAGCCGGGCCTCGAGGTCGGCGATGGTGCCGGTGGTGACGAAGTAGGGCTGCCCGTCGGGGGTCTTGCGGACCTCGCAGTCGCGCCAGACCAGGCCGCCCGGGGAGCCTAGAGCCTTGGCGAAGGCCTCCTTCGCGGCGAACCGGCCGGCCAGCGACGCCGGCCGGTGGTGCGCCTCCTCCGGGGAGAAGAGCCGCGCCACCAGCCCGGGGGTCCGCAGCAGCATCTCCTCGAAGCGGGAGATCTCGCAGACGTCGACCCCGATCCCGACGATGGCCATCCGGCGGGCGCCCTACTCGACGGTGACCGACTTGGCCAGGTTGCGCGGCTGGTCCACGTCGTGGCCGAGCACCGTCGCCAGCTCACAGGCGAACAGCTGCAGCGGGATGACGGCCACCAGCGGCTGCAGGATGGTCGACACCTTGGGCAGCCGGATCACAGCGCTGGCGAACTGCTCCACCATCGTGTCGTCCTGCTCGGCCAGCGCGATCGGCCGGGCGCCGCGGGCGCGAACCTCCTGGATGTTGGAGATCACCTTGTCGTGCAGCTGGTCGCGGCCCCGCGGCGGCACCACGACGAAGACCGGCATGCCGGGCTCGATGATGGCGATCGGGCCGTGCTTGAGCTCGCCGGCGGCGAACCCCTCGGCGTGCAGGTAGGCGATCTCCTTGAGCTTCAGGGCGCCCTCGAGGGCCACCGGGTAGCCGACGTGGCGGCCGAGGAACAGCACCGAGGGCTGGTCGGCCAGCCGGGCGGCGAGGTCGAGGACGGGGGCGGCGTTGTCCAGCACCTGCTGCATCAGCGGTGGCAGGCCCTCCAACTCCTTCATCACCCGGGCGATCTCGTCGCCGTACAGCGTCCCCTTGACCTGGGCGAGGTAGAGGCCGAGCAGGTAGCAGGCGGCCAGCTGGGTGGTGAAGCCCTTCGTCGAGGCGACGCCGATCTCCGGGCCGGCGTGGGTGTAGATCACCGCGTCGGACTCGCGCGGAATCGTGGAGCCGTTGGTGTTGCAGATCGCGAGCACCCGGGCGTGCTGCTCGCGGGCGTGCCGGATCGCCATCAGGGTGTCGGCGGTCTCCCCGGACTGGGAGATCGCGACGACCAGGGTGGTGGGGCCGACGATCGGGTCGCGATAGCGGAACTCGGAGGCCAGCTCGACCTCGCAGGGGATCCGCACCCAGTGCTCGATGGCGTATTTGGCGACCATCCCGGCGTAGAACGAGGTGCCGGCGGCGATCACGATGATCTTCTGGATGTGGCGCAGTTCCGAGACCGACAGCCGGATCTCGTCCAGGGTCAGCGCACCGTCCTCGGTGTGGCGGCCCAGCAGGGTGTCCGCGACGGCCTTCGGCTGCTCGAAGATCTCCTTGCGCATGAACCAGTCGAAGCCGCCCTTCTCCGCGGCGGACAGGTCCCAGTCGACGTGGTAGCGGGTGGCCTCGGCCGGCCGACCGGCGAAGTCGGTGACCTTCACCCCGTCGGGGGAGATCTCCACGACCGAGTCCTGGCCGAGCTCGAGGGCCTCGCGGGTGTGCTCGATGAACGCGGCGACGTCGGAGGCGAGGAAGTTCTCCCCCTCGCCCAGGCCGACCACCAACGGGGAGTTGCGGCGGGCGGCGACCACCCGGTCGGGGGCCTGTCCGTCGACGGCGACCAGGGTGAAGGCGCCCTCGAGCCGGTTGACGACGGTGTGCAGGGCGTCGAGCAGGTCCGCTCCCCTGGCGACCTCGACGCCGAGCAGCTGGGCGGCGACCTCGGTGTCGGTCTCGGAGCGGAACGTGATGCCCTCGGCGGTCAGTTCGGCCCGGAGCTCGGCGAAGTTCTCGATGATGCCGTTGTGCACGACGGCGACCCGGCCGTCCTGGGAGAGGTGCGGGTGGGCGTTGTCGTCGGTGGGGGCGCCGTGGGTGGCCCAACGGGTGTGGCCGATGCCGGTGCCGGACTCCGGCAGCGGGTCCTCCTCGAGGGCCATCTCGAGGTTCAGCAGCTTGCCGGCCTTCTTCTCGGCGGCGATCCGTCCATCGGCCACGATGGCCACGCCGGCCGAATCGTAGCCGCGGTACTCGAGGCGCCGGAGCCCCTCCACGACGACCTCACGGGCGCTGCGCGGCCCGACGTACCCCACGATTCCACACATGGGGACAGCCTAGCGGCCGACCCTGACACCCCGTGGCCCGCGAACCGAATGCCTGACGGGCCCGGCCGACGCGCCGGCCTGCCGCGCCTGTGCCGCCCGCGGGGCGACTGTGGCGCGGCGACCGGCCGGGACGGGGCAGAATGGCGCCCATGCCAGACGCGACGCTGCCCCGGGGCGACTCCGCGCCGGACCTCGGCGAGGCCGGCGGACCGTACGTCCTCCGCAGCCGGGCCGACTGGGCCGAGCTCGCCAACGCGCTGCCCTCACCGCTGAGCGAGGAGACGCTGGAGCGGCTGCGCGGTCTCGGCGACCCGACGTCGATGCGTGACGTGATGGAGGTCTACCAGCCGCTGACCCGGCTGCTCAGCCTGCACTTCCGGCACCGCGGCAACCTCTACCGGTCGATCAACACGTTCCTGCGGCTGGACGTCAAGCGCACCCCGTTCGTCGTCGGCATCGCCGGGTCGGTCGCGGTCGGCAAGTCGACCACCGCCCGCCTGCTCACCGAACTGCTGCGCAACTGGCCCGACCACCCCAACGTCGAACTCGTCACCACCGACGGCTTCCTCTACCCGAACGAGGAGCTGAAGCGGCGCGGCATCATGCACCGCAAGGGCTTCCCCGAGTCGTACGACCGTCGCGCGCTGCTGCGCTTCGTGATGGACGTGAAGTCGGGCCGTCCCGAGGTGACCGCTCCGGTGTACTCGCACCTGTCGTACGACATCGTGCCGGGCGAACGGCTGGTGGTACGCCGGCCCGACATCGTCGTGGTCGAGGGGCTGAACGTGCTGCAGCCGGCCCGGGTGCATGCTGACGGGTCGACCGGCCTGGCCCTGAGCGACTTCTTCGACTTCTCGGTGTACGTCGACGCCGCCTCCGAGGACATCCGCACCTGGTACCTGGAGCGGTTCATGTCGCTACGGGAGACCGCGTTCCGCGACCCGCGGTCGTACTTCCGCCGCTACGCCGAGATGAGCGAGGAGGGCGCCACCCGGCAGGCGGCGAACATCTGGGACACCATCAACGGCCCCAACCTCGCGCTCAACATCCGCCCGACCCGTGGCCGCGCCACCGCGATCCTGCGCAAGGGCGCCAACCACGAGGTCAAGTGGGTACGGATCCGCAAGATCTGACCCGCCCTACACGACATGACGAGGAGCTCCATGACCGACCCGTCGGCCCACGCCACCCCATCGGCCTCCGACCCGGTGGTCGCCAACGTCTGGTACGACCGTGACGAGGACGCGGTGCTGGGCCTGTTCGCTTCGGACGGCTCCGAACTGACCGTGACGGTCACGATCGGGCAGCGCTGGCCGGTGTTCGGCCGGCTGCTGACGCTGCTGTCGCCGCACCTGGTGCGGTCGTCGGTGCGGGGGTTCCTGGAGCAGCTCGAGGGCGCCGGCATGGTGCTGGGCGGCTACACCGACCACGACCTGGCCGACTTCGAGCGGGGGCGCCGCTCCCCGGCGTGACCGGCGGGGCTCCTCGGCGGAAGGAGCGGCCCGGACCCCCGCGCGCAGGATCAGTGGGCGGGGCCGCGCAGCGAGAGGCGCTCGGCCACCACGGCCGCCAGCCCCTCGGCGACGGCGTGGGAGAGCCCGGCGTCCTCGGACTCGACCATCACCCGGACCACCTGCTCGGTGCCGGACGGGCGGAGCATCACCCGGCCGCGCGCGCCCACGGCGGCATTGGCCGCGGCGACCGCGTCGAGCACCTCGGTGTCGGTGGCCGCCCGGTGCTTGTCGACATCGGGGACGTTGATCAGCACCTGGGGGACGCGCTGCACGACGGCGGCGAGGTCTGCCAGCGGGGCGCCGGTGTCGGCCATCACGGCCATCAGCAGCAGCGCGGTGAGCGTGCCGTCGCCGGTGGTGGCGAGGTCGCGGAGGATGACGTGCCCGGCTTGCTCGCCGCCGAGGTTGAGGCCCCGGTCGCGCAGCGCCTTCATCACGTGCCGGTCGCCGACGTCGGTGCGGATCACCCCGATGCCGCGGGAATTGAGGGCGTGGTCGAGGCCGATGTTGCTCATCGTGGTGACCGCAACGGCATCCCCCTTCAGCAACCCGCGGTCCCGCAGGGCGAGGGCGAGGGTCGCGATGATCTGGTCGCCGTCGATGATGTCCCCGTCGGCGGCCGCGGCGATGGCCCGGTCGGCGTCCCCGTCGAGGGCGATGCCGAGGTCGGCGCCGTGCTCGAGGACGGCCCGCTGCAGTTCGGCCGGGTGGGTGGAACCGCAACGGTCATTGATGTTGGTGCCGTCGGGCTTGCCGTTGATCACCACGACCTCGGCCCCGAGCTCGCGGAACACGGCGGGGGCGGTGCGGTGCGCGGCACCGTTGGCGAGGTCGAGGACGACCTTCAGCCCGACCAGGGAGATGTTGTCCTGGGTGACGGTGCGCAGGGTGGAGACGAGATGGTGGACGTACTCGTCCACCAGGTGGGGGGCGTCGGTGACCCGCCCGACGGCCGCGCCCATCGGGCGCTGCCACGGCTCGAGCATCCGCGACTCGATCGCCTCCTCGGTGGCGTCGTCGAGCTTCCAGCCCCCGGCGCGGAAGAACTTCAGCCCGTTCTCCGGCATCGGGTTGTGACTAGCGGTGAGCATGACACCGAGGTCGGCGTCGCCGGCCCGCACGAGATATGCGAGCCCGGGGGTCGGTACGACACCGACCCTGACGACGTCGACCCCGGTGCTGGCCAGTCCGGCGACCACGGCGCACTCCAGGAACTCACCGCTGATCCTGGGGTCGCGGCCCACGAGTGCCCTGGGGCGGCGCTGACCGCCGCCCTCGCCGAGGACGTGGGACGCCGCGACCGCCAGGTCGAGCGCCAACTCTGCCGTGAGGTCCTGGTTCGCGCGCCCGCGAACACCGTCCGAACCGAAGAGACGAGCCATCGTGTTCAGCCCCGAGGGGCCTGGATCAGCGCTTCGAGTACTGCGGAGCCTTGCGGGCCTTCTTCAGGCCGGCCTTCTTGCGCTCCACCGCACGCGCGTCGCGGGTCAGCATGCCGGCCTTCTTGAGGCCGGGACGGCTGGCCTCGGCATCGACGGCGTTCAGCGCACGGGCCACGCCGAGACGCATCGCGCCGGCCTGGCCGGAGGGGCCACCGCCGTGCACGCGGGCGACGACGTCGTAGGCGCCCTCGACACCGGCGACGACGAAGGGCTCGTTCACCAGCTGCTGGTGGATCTTGCTCGGGAAGTAGTCCTCGAGGGCCCGCCCGTTGAGGGACCACTTGCCGGTGCCCGGAACGATCCGGACGCGGGCGACGGCCTCCTTGCGACGGCCGGTGGCCATGCCGGGGGCGATGATGGCCTGGCGCTCAGCCGTGGCGGCGCCGGCAGCGCCGGCCTGCCCCTCGGAGCGGTAGGCGATCTCACGGTCGCCCTCGGTGAAGGAGGCGAACTCCTCGCTGGTATCGGTGGTCTCTTCGACGTTTTCAGACACTTGGTTGATCCTCGGCAATCAGTGGGTCACTGGGCGATCTGGACGATCTCGTACGGCTGCGGGTTCTGCGCCGCATGCGGGTGCTCAGGGCCGCCGTAGACCTTGAGCTTGCCCATCAGCTTGCGGCTCAGACGGTTCTTGGGGAGCATGCCCCAGACCGCCAGCTCCACGGCGCGACGGGGGTCCTTCTGGAGGAGGTCGCCGTACGCCACGGACTTCAGGCCACCCGGCTCACCGCTGTGCCGGTACGCCAGCTTGTCGGTGGCCTTCTTGCCGGTCAGCCGGATCTTGGAAGCGTTCACCACCACGACGAAGTCACCGCCGTCGATGTGCGGGGCGAAGGTCGCCTTGTGCTTTCCGCGCAGCAGGGTCGCGGCGGTCACGGCGAGGCGGCCGAGGGTCAGACCCTCGGCATCAATGACATGCCAATGGCGCTCGATCTCGCCGGGCTTCGGGCTGTACGTAGACACGGTCGGGGACCACTTCCACTAGGTAGTTTTACGTTCGTTCTTGCGCAGTGCGGCCGGGGGCCGCGACCGCCACACCCGGACACCGGGGCGACAGGCTCGCTGGCATGGCGCCGCCAATGCGCAACATCGCAATAGGTTACCGTCGCCGACGGCTCCGGTCAAAACAGCAGGCCGGACCGGGCCTGCCGGGGGGCGGCCGGCGGTGGGGTCGGGGCCGCCGGCGATGGGGCCTGTCTACCACACAACGTGACGCAGACGACGGCCACCTGCCGACGAATCGGACCCTGCGTGACCCTATCGTGCCGACATGGGAGAGACTCTGACCATTCGCGACAATCGCACCGGGGAGACGTACGAGCTTCCGGTCTCCGAGGGGACCGTCCGGGCGAAGGATCTGTTCCAGATCCACGATGACGAGGGCCACGGCCTGGTGTCCTTCGACCCCGGCATGTTCAACACTGCCACCTGCCATTCCTCCGTCGCCTACATCCACGGTGACAAGGGCATCCTCGACTATCGCGGATACCCGATCGAGGAGCTCGCCGAGAGGTGCAGCTACCTCGAGGTCGCCTACCTGCTGATCTACGGCGAACTCCCGACCAGCGCCCAGCTGGCCGACTGGGAGTACGACATCAACCACCACATGTTCATCCCGGAGAACGTCAAGAAGCTGATCGACGCGTTCCCGTACGACGCCCACCCGATGGCGAAGCTGATGTCGGCGGTGAGCTCGCTGCACGCCTTCTACCCGGAGTCGCGCGAAGCCGATCTGCACCTGCGCCCGCACCTGCAGATCCGCCGGATGATCGCCAAGATGCCGACCCTGGCGGCGTTCTCCTACCGGCACTCCGCCGGCCTGCCGTTCGTCTACCCGCGCGACGACATCTCCTACGTGGAGAATTTCATGCGGATGCTGTTCATGATGGGCGAGCGCGACTACCGTCCCGACCCACGGCTGGTGCACGCCCTGGAGGTGCTCTTCGTCCTGCACGCCGACCACGAGCAGAACTGCTCGACGACCACCGTGCGCACCGTGGCCTCCTCCGGCAACGGCCCCTACACCAGCGTGTCGGCCGGCATCGGGGCGCTGTTCGGCCCGCTGCACGGCGGCGCCAACGAGGCGGTGCTGCGGATGCTGCGCGAGATCGGCGACGTGTCCAACGTCCCGGAGTTCATCCAGGGGGTGAAGTCCGGCGGCGCCCGGCTGATGGGCTTCGGCCACCGGGTCTACAAGAACTACGACCCACGCGCCCGGATCATCAAGTCGACCGCGCACGACGTGTTCGAGGTGACCGGCGTCAACCCGCTGCTGGAGATCGCCCTCGAACTGGAGAAGATCGCCCTCGAGGACGACTACTTCGTCAAGCGCCGGCTCTATCCGAACGTCGACTTCTACTCCGGCCTGATCTACGAGGCGCTCGGCTTCTCCCCGGAGATGTTCACCGCACTGTTCGCCATCCCGCGCACCGCCGGTTGGCTGGCCCAGTGGATGGAGGGCGCGAACGACCCGGAGCAGAAGATCGTCCGGCCCAAGCAGATCTACACCGGCCCGGCCCGCCGCCACTTCGTCCCGATCGACCAGCGCTGCTGATCCGCCCCACCCCCACCCGGCGCCGGGGGCCGCGCGGACCGATCCGTACGGCCCCCGGGCAACCCCGTACATTGGGCCCATGCCCAGCACCCCTGACGACAGGCCCCCGTCCCTCGGCGACCGTTCCCCGGCGGACATCATCCGCCGGGGCATCAGCCGCGGAAAGCTCGTCCGCGAGCTCGGCCTGTGGATCGTCGCCCTGGTGTCCGCCGGCGCGGGGGCGCTCGGCATGCAGCTGACCGGCAGCTGGGGCTGGTCCCTGGCTGCCTTCGCCGTCACCCTCACCGTGACGATGCTGCTGCGCTCCGTCCTCACCCGCCGCTGGACCGACCGGTCCCGGCAGAAGGCGGTCGACGCGATGGTCGCCGACCAGCTGGCCAAGGACGCCGAGGCCGCCCGGCGCCGCGAGGAGCGCGCCGCCAAGGACCACGGGTCGGCACACCACAGCCGCCGCAAGCCGCAGGCCAACCCGTACCGGCGCAAGGGGGCCTGATGCCGGGGACCACCACCCCGCTCCCCCGCGCCCACCGCGACGTCGTCTCCTTCGTCCGCCGCAGCACCCGGATGAACGCCTCCCAGCTGCGCAACTGGGAGGCGCACCACGCCGCGTGGGTCGTCCCGCTCGCCCACCGGGCCACCAGCACGTCCGTCGCCCCCGGCCAGCCATTCGACCCCGAGGCGATCTGGGGCCGGACCGCCCCGCTGTGGCTTGAGATCGGCACCGGCAACGGCGAGGCCTGCGCGGCGATCGCCGGCCGGCACCCTGAGGTGGACTACCTGGGCTTCGAGGTGTTCAAGCCCGCCGTCGCCAGCGCCCTCGGCCAGGTCGCCCGCGAGGGACTGACGAACGTACGGTTCGCCGAGGTCGACGGGGTCGACGCGCTGCAGCACTGGATCCCGGCGGGCAGCGTCGAGCGGATCTTCACCTTCTTCCCCGACCCCTGGCACAAGGCACGGCACCACAAACGCCGGCTGGTCAACCCGACCACCGCGGCGCTGGTCGCCTCCCGGCTACGGCCCGGTGGCAGCTGGCACCTGGCGACCGACTGGGAGGACTACGCCGAGCACATCCGCGAGGTGCTGGACGTCCGCGACGACCTGGTCAACGCCCACCGCGACGGCGACGGCTGGGCGCCGCGCGACCCGCTGCGCCCGGTCACCCGCTTCGAGCAGCGCGGGCTGGACGCCGGGCGCACGATCCGCGACCTGGTCTACGTCCGGGCCTAGCGGCCGGGCAGCACGATCCGGCTGCCGTCGGGCAGCAGCTCCGCGCCGGGCAGCTGCAACGGCCACGGGTTGTGGTGGCCGAGGTGGATCGCCACGACACGGGCGTCGGCCGCCAGGGCACCCCACTGGGCGAGTGCCTCGATCGCCGCGGGGAAGGTGTCCAGGTTGAGGTGGCCCGGGCCGAAGTCCCGCCGCCCCCAGGTCTCCTCGACCAGGGCCAGGTCGATCTGCAGCCCGGCCAGCCCCTCGCGCACCCCAGGCGCCCACAGTCCGGTGTCGCAGGCCCACAACACGGTGCGGCCGTCCCGACCGGACACCGCATAGAGCACCGCCTCACCGAACGCGCGGTGGTGGGCCGGCAGCACCCGGACCCGGTGCCCCTCCAGGGCGACCTCGTCGCCGGCCCGCACCTCGACGAACTGCACCGAGGCGTCGGTCGGCGCGACCCAGTCGCGGGCCGCCCGGATGACCGGCGCCGGCCCGACCAGCCGCAGCGGGGCCGTGGTGACGTGGGAGCGGTAGTAGAGGAACGCCGGGTCGAAGTGGTCGGTGTGCACGTGGGTGACCAGCACCGTCCGGACCCCGGCCAGCTCGAGGCCGTGACGCACCGCCTGCCGCGGCGTCTCGGGGCCGCACTCCAGCAGCACCCGCCCGTCGACCAGGGCCCCGGCCGGGGTACGGATCTCCCCCGCAGCCGCCGCACCGCGACAGGACGCACACCGGCACCACGGATGGGGCCAGCCCTCGGCACTGCCGGTGCCCAGCAGGACGACCTCCACCCTGTGCCCTCCCTCGCTCGCGTTGCCCAGCGCCTGACCGGTCCCGGACCGCTCCGCCCACCCTACGGCCCGCCCCGTAGATTGGGGGCCATGTCCCCCGCGCCACGCCCCGACCCGTCCCTCAGCCGGTGGCGGCTCGACATCGCGTACGACGGCGCGGGGTTCAGCGGCTGGGCGGCTCAGCCGGACCGGCGTACGGTCCAGGGCGAGCTCGAGCACCGGATCGGCCAGGTGTTGCGGCTGCCGGCCACCCCGACGCTCACGGTGGCGGGACGTACGGATGCCGGGGTGCACGCGCGCGGCCAGGTGGCGCACGTCGACCTGCCCGGCGCGGCGCCGGTCGCCACGCTGCAGCGACGCCTGCGCCGGGTGCTGCCGCCTGACGTCGTCGTCCGTGACGTACGACCGGCCCCGGCGGGGTTCGATGCCCGGTTCGGGGCCCGGTGGCGGCGCTACGTCTACCGGCTGGTGGACGAGGCGGGGTTCGCCGACCCGCTGCTGCGTGGCCACGTGGCCCGGGTCCGCGGCACCCTCGACCTGGCCGCGATGCACGCGGCCGGGGCCGAACTGCTCGGTCTGCGCGACTTCGCCGCTTTCTGCAAGCCGCGCGAGGGCGCCACCACGATCCGCACGTTGCTGGACTGCACCGCCGAGCGGCTCGCCGGGGGCCCCGGGGAGGGGACGGTGGAGATCACCGTACGGGCCGACGCGTTCTGCCACTCGATGGTGCGCTCGCTGGTCGGCGCGCTGGCGGCGGTCGGCACCGGGCAGCGTGACCTCGACTGGCTGCGCGACGTGCGCGACGCCACCGGCCGGCAGTCGTCGATCCAGGTGATGCCCGCCCACGGCCTCACCCTCGAGGAGGTCGGCTACCCGCCGGACGAGGAGCTCGCGGCCCGCGCCGAGGCCGCCCGGGCGGTACGGGTGCTGCCGGACACCTCGACATCCACGGCCACCACGGACGGAGACTGCTGCTGTGACCGATGAACCACTCGCGCACTACTTCGCCACACCCGAGGGCGAGGAGAAGCGCCGGACGATCCACGTCGCCGTCCACGGCCGGGACCTGGAGTTGCTGACCGCGAACGGGGTGTTCTCCGGCAGCCGGCTGGATCCGGCCACCGCGGTGCTGCTCAGGGAAGTGCCGCCGCCCGGGCCGGAGGTCCGCCGGGTCGCCGACGTCGGCTGCGGCTACGGGCCGATCGCCCTCACCTTGGCCCTCGACTGCCCGTGGCTCACCGTGGATGCGGTGGACACGAACGAGCGCGCCCTTGCCCTCACCCGGGACAACGCGCTCGCCTCGGGGGTGGCGGACCGGGTACGGACGGCCACCCCGGAACAGGTGGACCCGACCGCGACGTACGACGAGATCTGGTCCAACCCGCCGATCAGGATCGGCAAGCCGGCGCTGCACGAGCTCCTGCTGACCTGGCTCGACAGGCTGGCGCCGGGCGGACGGGCGGTCCTGGTCGTCGGCAAGAACCTCGGCGCCGACAGCTTGCAGCGCTGGCTCGGCGAACAGGGCTGGCCCACCGGACGGCTCGCCAGCGCGAAGGGCTTCCGGGTGCTGGAGGTACGCCGCGGCTGATCCCGGCCCGGAATGAGTCATTGACCATCGTGGTCACGTCGGTAGGGTGAGAAGAGACTGTAACTCGCCATCGATCGGCGCGCTCGCGCCGCGTGAAGGAGTATCACCATGACCTACCAGCTGCCCGATCTCCCGTACGACTACAACGCTCTGGCCCCGGCCATCGTCCCGGAGATCATGGAGCTGCACCACGACAAGCACCACGCCACCTACGTCAAGGGCGCCAACACCGCCCTGGAGCAGCTGGCCGACGCGCGGGACAAGGGCAACTTCGGCGTCATCAACAAGCTGGAGAAGGACCTCGCCTTCAACCTGGGTGGTCACTTCAACCACTCCGTGTTCTGGACCAACATGGCCCCGGGCGGCTCCGAGCCGACCGGTGACGTCAAGACCGCGCTGGACACCACGTTCGGTGGCCTCGACTCCTTCAAGAAGGAGTTCTCCGCGGTGGCCCTCGGCATCCAGGGCTCCGGCTGGGCCGTCCTCGGCTACGACGCCCTCTCCCAGGCCCTCCGCGTCTACCAGGTCTTCGACCACCAGGGCAACCTGCCCGTCGGCCAGACCCCGCTGCTGCTCCTCGACATGTGGGAGCACGCCTTCTACCTGCAGTACAAGAACGTCAAGGCGGACTTCGTGAACGCCTGGTGGGACGTCGTGAACTGGGACAACGTGAACGAGCGCCTCACCAAGGCCACCCAGGCCTGAGCCTGCGTCCACGCGTCCGGGAGGGCGGGTTCCCCTGTTGTAGGGGGCCCGCCCTTCGGCACGCCCCCAGGAGGACGCCCCGGAGGAAACGCACAGGGCGTGGGAGGTGTCCCTCCCACGCCCCGAGGCGATTGGTCGCGGCGACGCTGCCGCGCCCGGTCGGATCCGGCTCAGGCCTTCGCCTCGCCGGCAGCCTTGTCGGCGGCCGGGGTGGCGGCGGCGTCCAGGTCGGCCTGGGCGGCGTCGGCCTCGGTGACCTCGGCCTCGGCCTCGACGACCTCAGCCTCGACGACCTCAGCCTC
>CAYOBI010000003.1:22500-75006 GCA_964402325.1 uncultured Propionibacteriaceae bacterium
CCTCGGTGACCTCGGCCTCGGCCTCGACGACCTCAGCCTCGACGACCTCAGCCTCGACGACCTCAGCCTCGACGACCTCAGCCTCAGCGGCGCCGGCCACGGCGGCCTTGATCTCGTCGGCGGTCTCGGTGGTGGTGGCCGCCTCGGCCGACACCTTCGGGGCCACCTTCTCGGTGATGACCTCGATCTTGGCCATCGGGGCGTTGTCGCCCTGACGGTTGCCGATCTTGGTGATGCGGGTGTACCCGCCGTCGCGACCCTCCATCGCCGGGGCGATCTCGGTGAACAGCACGTGCACGACGCTCGGGT
The DNA here is from genome assembly GCA_964402325.1 of uncultured Propionibacteriaceae bacterium. Taxonomy (GTDB): domain Bacteria; phylum Actinomycetota; class Actinomycetes; order Propionibacteriales; family Propionibacteriaceae; genus Raineyella. Next base: position 22,810 of record CAYOBI010000003.1, read on the forward strand.
CGGTGATGGTCTTCAGCACCACGCGGCGGGCATTCAGGTCGCCGCGCTTGGCTTTGGTGATCATCTTCTCGGCCAGCGGACGGACCCGCTTGGCCTTGGCCTCGGTCGTCACGACGGCGCCGTGCTCGAACAGCTGGCTGGCCAGGTTGGCCAGGATGATCCGCTGGTGCGCGGCGCTGCCACCCAGACGGGGGCCCTTGGTGGGGGTAGGCATTCTTGTCTCTCCAGTTCAATCAGAAGCGGTGCCCGGGACTCGTACGGAGCGGCGCGCTCAGTACTGCTCGGTCTCCGCGAAGTCGGTGTCCTCGTCCTCGTCGTCGCTCCCGGCACCGGCGTAGGTGTAGGGGTCGAAGCCCGGGGCGCTGTCCTTGAGGGCCAGCCCCATCGTGGCCAGCTGCTGCTTGACCTCGTCGATGGACTTGGAGCCGAAGTTGCGGATGTCGAGCAGGTCCTGCTCGGAACGCGAGATGAGTTCACCCACGGTGTGGATGCCCTCGCGACGCAGGCAGTTGTAGGAACGCACGGACAGGTTGAGGTCCTCGACCGGCAGGGCCAGGTCGGTGGCGTACTGGTCGTCCACCGGCGACGGGCCGATCTCGACACCCTCGGCCTCGACGTTCAGCTCCCGGAACAGCCCGAAGAGCTCGACGAGGGTACGGCCGGCGGAGGCGACCGCGTCCCGCGGGGTGATCGACTGCTTGGTCTCCACGTCGACGACCAGACGGTCGAAGTCCGTCCGCTGCTCGACACGGGTGGCCTCGACCTTGTAGCTGACCTTCAGCACCGGGGAGTAGATCGAGTCGACCGGGATGCGGCCGATCTCGTGCTCGGTCTCCTTGTTCTGGTCCGACGACACGTAGCCGCGGCCGCGCTCGACCACGAACTCCATGTCGATGGCACCGTCACGGTTGAGCGTGGCGATGTGCAGGTCGGGGTTGTGCACCTCGACGCCGGCCGGCGGCTGGATGTCGGCGGCGGTGACCTCACCGGCGCCGGCCTTGCGCAGGTACATGACCACCGGCTCGTCCTCCTCCGAGGTGAGCACGAGGCCCTTCAGGTTGAGGATGATCTCGGTGACGTCCTCGACGACACCCGGCAGGGTGGAGAACTCGTGCAGGTTGCCGTCGATCTTGATGCTGGTCAGGGCAGCACCGGGGATCGAGGACAGCAACGTACGACGCAGCGAGTTGCCGAGGGTGTAACCGAAGCCGGGCTCGAGGGGCTCGATGACGAACCGCGAACGGTGCTCGTCGAGGACCTCTTCGCTCAGGGTCGGGCGCTGGGCGATCAGCATGGTGTGTTCCTTTCCGCGTCCACCACTATTTGAAGACGCGATCCGAGTGGGGCGACGGCGAGGTGCCGTACGGTCCCGGGTGCGGGAGAGGCGCCCGGTCGGGTGCTCCCCCAGGGTGAACCCGGCAGGAGGGGCGGCGGACCGCCCCTCCTGCCGTCGGGATCACTTCGAGTAGAGCTCGACGATCAGCTGCTCCTGCACGTCGACCGTGATCTGCTCACGGGTCGGCAGCTGGTGCACGAAGATCTTCATCTGGTTCGGGCGAGCCTCGAGCCACGCCGGCACGGAGCGCTCGGAGTGGGTCTCGCGGGCGACCACGAACGGGTCGATGTTGAGCGACTTCTCCTTGACCTGGACGATGTCGTGGTCGGTGACGCGGTACGACGGGATGTTGACCTTCTTGCCGTTCACCAGGAAGTGCCCGTGGTTGACGAGCTGACGGGCCTGGCGGCGGGTCGAGGCGAACCCGGCGCGGTACACGACGTTGTCGAGACGCGACTCGAGGATGCGCAGCAGGTTGTCACCGGTGCGGCCGGCCTGGCGGTTGGCCTCCTCGTAGTACCGGGAGAACTGCTTCTCCAGCACGCCGTAGGCGAACCGCGCCTTCTGCTTCTCACGCAGCTGCAGCGAGTACTCGGAGTCCTTGGTGCGGCCGCGGCCGTGCACGCCCGGCGGGTAGGGGCGGCGCTCGAACGCCTTGTCGTTGCCGACGAGATCAGTCCCGAGACGACGGGACTTCTTGGTCATCGGGCCGGTGTAACGGGCCATTCTTCTTCAGTCCTTTGCTAGTTCGTTCGGGTCAGACGCGGCGGCGCTTGGGCGGGCGGCAGCCGTTGTGCGGGACGGGAGTCACGTCGGAGATCGGGCCGATCTCCAGACCGATGGCGCCCAGCGAACGGATCGCGGTCTCACGACCGGAACCCGGACCCTTGACGAACACGTCGACGCGCTTCACGCCGTGCTCCATGGCACGACGACCGGCAGCCTCGGCTGCCATCTGAGCGGCGTACGGGGTGGACTTGCGGGAACCCTTGAAACCGACGGTGCCGGCGGACGCCCAGGCGAGCACCTGGCCGGTGGGATCGGTGATCGAGATGATCGTGTTGTTGAACGTGGACTTGATGTGGGCCTGGCCGGCGACCACATTCTTCTTTTCCTTGCGGCGCACCTTCTTGCCGGTGCTACGGCCTGCAGTAGCCATGAGTGTGTTTCTGCTCCTCGAAGAGTCTGTCAGTCAGTGAGCGGGGGAAGTGAAGGTCACTTCTTCTTGCCGGCGACGGCCTTGCGCTTGCCCTTGCGCTGACGCGCATTGGTGCGGGTGCGCTGGCCACGGACCGGCAGACCGCTGCGGTGACGACGACCCTGGTAGGAGCCGATCTCGATCTTGCGGCGGATGTCGGCGGCGACCTCGCGGCGGAGGTCACCTTCGGTCTGGTAGTTGGCCTCGATGAAGTCACGCAGGACGACCAGGTCGTCCTCGGTGAGCTCGTGGACGCGCTTGTCACCCGAGATGCCGGTCGCGGCAAGGGTGGCGAGCGCGCGGGTGTGGCCGATGCCGTAGATGTAGGTGAGGGCGACCTCGAGGCGCTTCTCGCGCGGCAGGTCGACACCGATCAGGCGTGCCATGTGGCGGGTTCCTTTCCCATGGACGGACGACGGAACGGGTCTCCCGACCCGCATGACCTCCGTGGTCCGCGAAGGTGTGTGGCGTGAAGCGTCCCTGTCCGCCTGATGCTGCTGCACGGCAGGGCCTCGGCCTTCGTCCGAGGGTGGATCCGGGACGTACGCCCCGGGGTTGCATTCACACTGAGTTCCTGGCCCGTCACCGGACGGAGCCGGTGACGGTTATGCGGTTGTGTGTCCGGACCCTGGTGCGGGCCCGGGGAAGACCCCGGCTCGGAGGCCCGGAGGCCTACCGGCGGAGCGGTGACGCGAGACGCCGGGGCAGCCTCCCGGCGTGGAGCCGGGAGCCGGGCCGGGGCTGTCAGCCCTGGCGCTGCTTGTGGCGCGGGTTCTCGCAGATCACCATCACGCGACCGTGCCGGCGGATGACCTTGCACTTGTCGCAGATCTTCTTGACGCTCGGCTGAACCTTCATCGATCGTCTTTCTGAATCGGCGCAGGGCGTGGCCCGTCAACGGACCGCGCCCGACTGTGGATGGGTGGTGTGAGTGGGCCGGGCCCACCCGCGTGTCACTTGTGTCGGTAGACGATGCGTCCGCGGTTGAGGTCGTACGCGGAAACCTCGACGACGACACGGTCGCTCGGCAGGATACGGATGTAGTGCTGTCGCATCTTGCCGCTGATGGTGGCCAGCACCTTGTGGCCATTGGACAACTCGACCCGGAACATCGCGTTGGGCAGAGCCTCCACGACGGTGCCCTCGAGCTCGAGAACGCCTTCCTTCTTTGCCATGATCCTCACATCGTCAGTTCCGCCCCACCGACCGATGGGCGCGTTGGTGCACCGACACAGGTGACCAAGGAGTCACTCTACCCGGCGCGACAAGGATTGCCCAAATCCCGGTCCACCCCACCGGACGGCCGGCGACGGGCTCAGCGGACGCCGACGAGGCTGCGCGGAGCGGGCTGCTCGACCAGGGCGTGGCCCTCCAGGTCGTAGCGCGCCGGCAGGGTCGACAGCCCCTTCTCCCGGTAGAGCTCGACCGACTCGCGCATGCTCTCCAGCACGTACGGGGGGAACTCCATGCCGTTGCGGTTGGCCCAGACGATCCGGGCCTCGAGCCGGCCGACCTCCCGGGCGTACGCCTCGAGGTCACGGTCCAGGTCGAAGGTGACCATCAGGCCGCCGATGTCGCGCTTGTACTCCTCGTCACCGTTGGTGCCGACCATCGCGTACGAGGCGGTGCGCAGCTGCTGGACCAGCCAGCGTTGCCAGGGCCGCAGCTTGGTGCCGAGCAGCTCGGCGGACATCCGGTAGTAGGCGAAGTGGCCCGGCTCCTGGCGCTTGATGGGATGGATCACCGACTCGGCGACGGCGTCCTCGCCGATCTCCTTGAGCCGGGCGGTGAAGCTGTTGTACGCCAGCACCGCCTGGCGCTCGGTGGCGGCGCCGGACAGGTAGAACATCATCCGCGAGACGTCCTGGATCGGGCGCCAGTGCGCCAGCGCGCCGAGCAGCCGGAAGCTCCAGCCGAAGGTCAGCTTCGGGGTGGACGGCGGCAGGCCGACGTCGGTGCACAGCCGGTCGAGGATCAGGCCGTGCTGGATCTCCTGCGGCTGCCAGACGTCCTGGTAGAAGAACCGGTCGGTCTCGTCGACCCCGGGGATGACGGTGAGGATCTCCAGGACGTTGCGGTCCACCTCGAGCTCCACCCGGGCAAGGTAGTGGAGGACATGGCCGAAGCGGGTGCGGACCAGTTCCGGGTCGCGCACCGTACGATCCACCGAGGCGAGCGGGATCGGTGGGTAGAGCTCTCCGAGCCGCTCCACGTGATCACGGATCTTCCCCGGGGTGACCTGCTTTCTTGGCACACCCCGATGATATTGACCGGTCGGGCGGTTCCGAAAAGTCGGCCGCCTCCCGGTGCACGGAACGGCACACCGGCCGCGATCGGGCCCTCCGGCCGGGTCCGGGGACCGGGCTCAGAACACCAGCAGCACCGCGAGCAGGACGACCAGCACCAGCAGCGCGCCACCGCCGATCGCCAGCACCAGCAGACCGGCCCGGCCGGGACCCTTGATGTCCGCCAGTTCGCCGGGCCGGTTGGTCGTGGTCGAGGCGACGATCGCCGGCTCGTGGTACGTCGGGGCCGCGCCCACCACCTCGACCACCGGCACCAACTCCCCGAGCGTACGGGCGGCGAACACCCGGTCCAGGGCGGCGTGATAGGCGTCGTCGTCGAGCCTGCCGTCGGTGTAGGCCGCGTTCACCCGCGCGGTCAGGTCATCGCGCTCCTGGTCGGAGACCGGCTTCGCGGGCTCCGAACGATAGCGGTACGGCACGGGCAGGTTGCTGCTCATGGCCCCAGACTAGCCGGGGCCGGGACACCGCCCGGGCCGGGCCGTGGCGCTGGCATGCTGGGCCGGTGTTGATCCTGCTGCCGCCGTCCGAGACCAAGACCCCCCGGACCCACGGGGCGCCCGCCGACCTCGACGGGCTGTCCTTCCCCGGGCTGGCGGCGGCGCGCCGGACGGTGCTGGCCGCGTTGGCCGAGGTGTCCGCCGCCCCCGGCGCCACCGGGGTGCTCGGTGTGCCGGACTCGCTGGCGGCGGAGGTCGCCCGCAACACGACGGTGCTGGACTCCCCCGCCACCCCGGTCAGCCGGCTCTACACCGGGGTGCTGTACGACGCGCTGGACCTGGCCACCCTCACCGGCCCGGCCCGCCGCCGGGCGAACGCCTGGCTGGTGGTGGTGTCGGCGGCGTACGGGGTGCTACGGCCGACCGACCGGGTCGGCGCCTACCGGCTGGCGATGGACGTCGACCTGCCCGGGGTGGGTCGGCTCGGCCCCTGGTGGCGCGACCGGCTGGCCGACGAACTGACCACGGCCGCGGGCGCCGGGCTGGTGGTGGACTGCCGGTCCACCACCTACCTGCCGGCCTGGCACCCGACGGGCGCGACGGCACGGCGCTGGGTGCGGGTCGTCGTACCGGGGGCCAGCCACCACGCCAAGCACACCCGCGGCCTGGTGGCCCGCCGGCTCTGCGAGCACGGCTCGGCGGCCCGGACCCCCACCGCGCTGGCGGCCGAGCTGGCGGCGAGGTTCGAGGTCCGGTTGGGCGCCCCGGCCCGGCCGGGACGCCCGTGGGACCTCAGCGTCACCCCGCCGGGAACCGACGCGGCCTGAGGCTCAGCCCAGCATCGGCTGCAGGCCGAGCTCCCCGACCAGTCCGGCGCGGTAGTCCGGCGCGGACACCCGGGCAAGCTCGGCCCGGGCCCGGGTCAGCCGGTCCGCCAGGCCGAGACGCTCGGTCACCTCGGCGGCGTCGGAGCGGGCGACGAACCGGGCCAGGTGGTCGACGGCCGCGCCGGCGCGGCGCACCCGGGCCGTCTGCTGGGCGTCGAGGCGGGCGGCGTACCAGTCGCTGGCCAGCACGTCGTCCCGGGTGAAGAGCTCCCGCACCGTCGGGTCGTCGAGGGTCCGCCCGTCAGCGGTGGCGCCGAAGGCCATGATCTCCAGCACCGCGCGCAGCGGCGGACAGGCCAGGTCGGCGGTGCCGTCGGCGAAGTACGCCTTGGCGACCCGCTCGTGGGTGCGGACGATGGTGTCGACGCTCTCGGCGAAGACCGCCGGGTCCTGCAGCTCGGGGCGCAGCATCTCCTCGGTGAAGACCACGTCGGGGTGCATGAAGATCCGCCCGAAGTAGGCGGTCGCGAAGCGCTTCGTCATCCGGTAGCCGAGCCGGCCGGCGGCCACCGTACGTCCCTCGACCTCCAGGTCGCCGACCTTCTCCAGGAAGCCCTGGTCGACCAGCGTCCGAGCGTCCCGCTCGGCCTCGCTCATCCGCGAGAACACCTCCGGCACCAGCAGGCTGATGTCGTGGTCGACCCGGACCTTGGGGCCGAGGTAGCCGGCGGAGGACAGCCAGCCGTCGTAGCCGGTGAGGATGTACGACAGCAGGGCCGCGTTGAGGTCGAACACCGCGGGCAGCGCGTTGAACGGGCCCTTGGTCAGCGCACCCTCGGAGCCCGCGCCGGTGGTCGACGGCGACTTGCCGGTCATCGAACTGATGAACTCCATGAACAGTTCCGGCAGCTCGAGGTAGTGCAGCGGGTTGAAGGCGCACAGCGGCGGGACGCCGGGCTCGGGCGGGTTGTTCCGCCGCCCCGCGGCGACCAGGTCGACCGGGGTGGGCGCCGGCCGCGAGGTGGGCAGGCGCCTGTGCAGGTGCACCGCCAGGTCGGCCTTCGCGGTCTCGCCCGGGTCGGCGATATCGGGCCGGACCTGCAGGTAGCGGGGGTTCTTCGACGGCTTCCCGTCGACCAGCCGCGGCTGGGCCGAGCACACCCACCAGGCGGGGGTCTGCTCGTCGGGCAGCGCGGCGACCCGCCGGATCAGGTCCTGCGCAGGCTCGCTGAAGGTACTGAAGTCGACCGCGTCGTCGCGCATCTCGCGGGCCTCGCGGTGGTCGAGCGGCTGGAAGTTGGACAGGAAGGTGTCGGGCCGGGCGATGTCGCGCTCGGCCTGCTTGTCGTATCCGCGGTGGATGGCGTCGTCGGGGCGCTGGAAGAGCAGCCGCTCGCAGTTGGTGACCACCTTGCGGGACCGGTCACCGGGGAGACCGAGCACCGCCGCCGGGACCACCGTGCTGGCCGTGATGTCGTCCTCGGTCTGCACCTTGACGGCCGGGCTGAAGTCGGGCCGCAGGCTGAACAGCCGCCACGACCCGTCCTGGTCGAAGCCGACCCGCAGCATGTTGACGATCACCTTGTCGCCGTCCAGCCGCAGGGCGTTGCCGGAGCGGCCGTTCATGATGCCGACGGTGAAGTGCCGGCGCCAGTCGGCGCCCCACTCCGGGCGGTAGGAGCGCTTGACGACGAAAACGAGTTCCTTGATGTGCTGCGGGATCGACCGCAGCCACTCGTTGTACTCCCAGGTGTAGTCCTCCGACGGCGTGAGCAGCTTGATCACGCTGCCGATGCTGCGCCGGTCGCTGAGCACCTCACGGTGGTCGGTGCCGTTGCGCGCCGGGTCGGCGAAGCGGTTGGTGAAGTCGCGGGCCAGGATCGAGGCGACGGTCTCGATGTCGGCGTCGAAGTCCTTGACGTACGCGTTGCCGTACACGAAGGCGTCGGTGATGGCCTTGGAGATCTCCGACTTGCCGCCGCCGGAGACCGTGCTCGGTTTGTGGCAGGCGGTCGAGCCGGCCGAGGTGCCGATCAGGCTCCACTGGGTGGGGTCGACGTCGGACTGTGCCATCCGGATCCGGTAGCCGTGCGGCCCGACGTACGTACGGTCGGCGCGCAGCGGGACGGCGGCGCGACCGCCGTGGCCGTCGGCCCAGGAGACCGACCGGTCGCGGATGCTGAAGAACGCCTGGCCCGGGACCAGCACGACCGACGGGTCGTCCGGGTCGAGTGCGTGGCCCTCCGGCTGCAGGACGAAGCGGCCCTCCTCGCGGGCGAGCACGTCGGCGAGGTCCCAGTCGTCGCCGGCGAGTTTGTCGTAGTACTCCTGCCCGACGAGGTAGCTCGGGAACACCAGCGCACCACCGGAGTGCTCCTCCTCCGCACCCCCGACAAGGTTGGCCGAGTAGCCGATCTGCGTCTTCACCTCCTTCTTGCAATAGCCGAAGTAGTTGTCGGCGATGACGGTGACGATGACGCCGGAGGCGGTCCGGGCACAGATCTTGAAGGCCTTGCCGCCGTTGTAGAGCTCGTCCTCGGTCTGCCAGCACTGCCCGTCGCGGCGCTCGCGCTCGGTGGCCTCGTCCCGGTGCGGGAGGCCGAGGTCACGCTTGGTCATGTGGATCAGGTGCGGGGCGAGGATGACGCAGCCCGTGGTGCCGGTCCAGTGCTCCGGGTCGAGCGCGGCGTCGTTCTCCGGCAGCTGCGGGTCACCGGCGTTGCCGAAGATGCCCTCGACGAAGTCGAGGTTGCTGACCAGGCCGCCGGGGACGATGAAGCGCACCTCCATCGTCCGCTGGGCGGACACGCCGGGCACCTCGGGGACCACGACCGGTCGCATCAGCAGCGAGACGAAGGTCCGCGCCGGGGTGTCGGAGCCAGCGGTCCAGGGCAGTTCCAGGGCCTCGGCCGGCGGCTGCAGGGCCAGCTCGAGCAGGCGGGCGAAGACGTCCTTGCGGACGCTGATCTTGTCGTCGGGGATCGGCAGCCCGCCCTGCGCGACGTGGAACACGCCGGCGGTGGTGCGCCGGTCGTTGACCGGGTTGTGCAGCACGCCGTTGGCCAGCCGGTAGCTGTGCACGTACGGCGACGTGAACGAGTCGCCGTCCTGCGGCAGCGACAGGCCACGGGCCAGGCCGGCCTGGTCGAGGACGAAGGTGGTGGCGGGCAGATGCGGACGCACCGGCGCGTCGGCGAGGTAGTCGTCGAGGAACGCCTGGATCCGGGAGTCGACCGGGCAGAGCTGGTCGAGCAGGCGGCGGCCGATCTCACGCTGCCGGGCCAGCAGGGGCGCGACGAGCCGGGTCTCCGCACCCCCGGCGCTGCCCTCGGCCACGGGCAGGCCGAGGAGTGCCAGGCGCACGTTGATCGCGGCGGCATGCACGTCAGAATTCACCATGCGACTATTGTTCCCGCGCCGCGGCGCCGGAAAAGGGGGCCCCGCCACGTTGGTCCGACCATCGACGGCGTAGGGTACGCCGCCCTCCGCCCGCTGTCCGGGGAATCAGCCCAGCCGGCCGTTCAGCCCAACCGGCCGTTCAGCCCAACCAGCCGTTCAGCCCAACAGCGTACGGTCGCTGAGCGCCTCGGTGGCCCCGCGGACCTTGCCGAACTCCTTGAGCAGATCGGGGACGGTCGCCTTCGCCTTGGCCTCGGCGTCGATCTCGAAGATCACGTCACCCTCGTGCATCATGATCAGCCGGTTGCCGAGCTGCAGCGCCTGCTCCATGTTGTGGGTGACCATCAGCGCCGTGAGGCCGTGCCGCTGGACCGCGTCGCCGGTGAGCCGGGTGACCAGGGCGGCCCGCTGCGGGTCGAGGGCGGCGGTGTGCTCGTCGAGAAGCAGGATCTCGGGCTCGCTGAAGGTGGCCATCAGCAGCGACAGGGCCTGCCGCTGGCCGCCGGACAGCATCCCGACCCGTACGCCCAGCCGGTCCTCGAGGCCGAGCTCGAGGGTGGCGAGCTCCTCGCGGAACCGCTCGCGCTTGCGGGCGGAGACGCCGTGGCGCAGCCCGCGCCGCCGGCCGCGGGACAGCGCCATCGCGAGGTTCTGCTCGATGGTCATGTGCGGGGAGGTGCCGGCCATCGGGTCCTGGAAGACCCGGCTGATGTAGCGGGCCCGCTGGAAGTCGGCGAGCCGGGACACCTCGCGGCCGTCGATCCGGATGCTGCCGGCCTCGGGACGGTGCACGCCGGCGATCACGTTCAGCAAGGTCGACTTGCCGGCGCCGTTGGAGCCGATGATGGTGACGAAGTCCCCCTCGTCGAGGGTGAGCGACACGCTCTTGAGGGCCACCCGCTCGTTGACCGTGTGCGGGTAGAAGACCTTGGTGACGTTGGTCAGCTCGAGCTTCGCCTCGTGGGTCGTCATCGCGCGCACTCCTCGGCGGCGTCCGCCGACACGGCGGCGGCACCCTCGTCGTACGGTTCGGTCAGCTTCTGCAGCCGCTCCTGTCGTCGGGCCACCAGCCGGCGGACCACGTCCCAGCGCGGCAGCAGCAGCGCGACCACCACCAGGACGGCGGAGATCAGCTTCATGTCGTTGGGGTTGAAGCCGATCATCAGGGCGAGCTGGATCACCACCCGGTAGATCACCGAGCCGACCACCACGGCCGCGGCGGCGACGACGACCGTACGCTGCCCGAAGATCGCCTGGCCGATGATCACCGAGGCCAGGCCGGCGACGATCAGGCCGATGCCCATGCCGATGTCGGCGAAGCCCTGGTACTGGGCGATCAGCGCGCCGCAGAGGGCGACCAGGCCGTTGGAGAGGGACAGCCCGATGATCTTCATCCGGTCGGTGTTCACCCCCAACGAGCGGATCATCGCCTGGTTGTCACCGGTGGCCTGCATCGCCAGGCCGAAGTCCGTCGATAGCAGCCAGACCAGCGCGGCGGTGAGCAGGGCCCCCAGGCCGAGGAAGATCAGCACCGAGACCGGGGTGCCGAGCAGCTTGGCGTCCCGCAGCGGGGTGATGATCGTCTCCGCGCGCAGCAGCGGCACGTTGGCCCGGCCCATGATCCGCAGGTTGATCGAGTAGAGCGCGATCTGGGTCAGAATGCCGGCGAGCAGCGGGTTGATGCCACCCTTGGCGTGCAGCACGCCGGTGACCGCCCCGGCGGCCAGGCCGACGACGATGGCGGCCCCGGTGGCCAGCCAGGGGTCGACGCCGGCGACGATGAGCGCGGCGGTGGTCGCTGCCCCGCTGGTGAACGAACCGTCGACGGTCAGGTCGGCGAAGTCGAGGATCCGGAAGGAGATGTAGACCCCCAACGCCATCACGGCGAAGATCAGTCCCAGGTCCAGGGCGACGATCATGCGCCCCCCTCCTTCTCTCTGTGTGTCGTACGGTGCTCCCCCGCGCCGGGTGCGGGCGGGGAGGCCGGGCTCGACGGCGGCCGCCGGGCGAGAGTCCTCACCCGACGGCCGCCGGCGACGGTCAGTAGGTCGTCGCGGCCTGCTTGACCAGGTCGTCGGGGATGGTGACACCCATCCGTTCGGCGGCGGCCTTGTTGATCACCAGCTGGACGTCGGCCTGCGACTCGACCGGCATGGTGGCCGGCTTCGCGCCCTGGGTGAGGATCTTGACGGCCATCTGGCCGGTCTGGTACCCGAGCTTGGTGTAGTCGATGCCGTACGTGGCGACGGCGCCGCTCTTGACCGAGTCACCCTCACCGGCGATCACCGGGATCTTCTTGCTCTCGCCGACCTGGATCACCGAGGCCAGTGCCGAGACCACGACATTGTCCGTCGGGACGTAGATGGCGTCCACCCCGGACAGGGACTGGGCGCCCTGGAGCACCTCGGAGGAGTTCGAGACGGCGGACTCCTTGACGGTCAGGCCCTCCTTGGCGGCCGCCTCCTTGGCCAGCTTCACCTGCACGCTGGAGTTGACCTCACCGGAGCTGTAGATGATGCCGACCGTGGTGGCCGTGGGCTTGAGCTGCTTGACCAGGCTGATCTGCTTGGCGACCGGGTTGAGGTCAGTGGTGCCGGTGACGTTGCCGCCGGGGGCGTCGAGGGACTTCACCAGCTGGGCGGCGACCGGGTCGGTGACCGCGGTGAACAGGATCGGGGTGTCGGTGATCGCCTGAGCCGCGGCCTGCGAGGTCGGGGTGGCGATGGCGAGGACGAGGTCCTTCTTGTCGGTGGCGAACTTGGTGGCGATCGAGGTCGCCGTCGCCTGGTCGCCCTGGGCGTTCTGCTCGTCGTAGTCGATCGTGAGACCGGCGTCGGCCAGGGCCTTCTTGAAACCTTCCCGGGAGGCGTCCAGCGACGGGTGCGAGACGATCTGGGTGATCCCGACCTTGTACGTCTTCGACGCCGACGGCTGGGACCCCGCGGTCGAAGCGGAGTTGCCGCAGGCGGCGAGGAGCATCGTGGCGGCGGCGATCGCGCCGACGACGCCGAGACGGGCTGACTTCATCGCTGTGGGTCCTTTCCTCTGCGGCGCGCCTTCGCACCACCGTGTCACTGCGGGCTCATTCTGCCCCGTCGCCGACCCGGCATCCGGCCGGTAAGACGGTCCCGAAGGTACCAATCGGGTGACATCGCGGCCCGTCGAGGACGTGGTACGGCCCGGCGTCGTGCCGCACACCAAACCGAACCGCATCACTTCGTATTGACTTTGATGAAGAGATATATAAGCTCATACGCAGTTCAACTCGCCACCTCCCGGAGGTCCTCACCATGGCCACCACCGCCGTCCAGCCGCGGACGCCCGCCCGGATCGACCCGCGCGGCCCGCGCTTCGGAGCGATCATCACCTCGGTCCTGCTCGCCGTCACCCTCCTGCTGGGGCCGACCTGGGGACTGGTCCCGCTCGTCATCCAGACCATCGCCTTCGTCGGTGGCTCGGTGTTCGGCCTGTCCCGCCAGCCCTGGGGATGGATCTACCGGACCTGGGTCCGGCCCCGTCTCGCGCCGCCGGCCGAGCTCGAGGACGAGGCGCCGCCGCGCTTCGCCCAGACCGTGGGCCTCGTCTTCGCCGTCCTGGCACTGGTCGGCGCCCTGACCGGCCTCACGCCACTGTTCTGGGTCGCCACCGGCTTCGCCCTGGTGGCAGCCTTCCTGAACGCGGCGTTCGACTTCTGCCTCGGCTGCGAGTTCTACCTCCTCATCCAGCGACTGCGCGCCGGCGCGCAGCGGTCCGCCTGACCCGGCGGGAGAGCCCGATGACCGGCATCGTCGTCCTCGTCGTCGCCCTGCTGGCGGCCACCGCCTTCGGCCTGGTCCGCCGGGTCACCGACGGCCGCGCCCGGGCCACCCGCGGCCCCCGGGCCCCGCACCTCACCGCGGCCGAGATCGGGGCCGACCTCGGCACCACCCGGACCTTCGTCCAGTTCTCCTCGACGGTGTGCACGCCGTGCCGCCGCACCCGCTCGCTGCTGGAGACCGTGGCCGCCGAGCACCCGGGCGTGACGTACGTCGACCTGGACGCCGAGCAGCACCTCGACCTCGTCGAGCGGTTCGGGATCCTGCGTACCCCGACCGTGCTGGTCCTCGACGCCGACGGCACCGTCTCGGAGCGGATCGTCGGCCAGCCGCGCCGGGCCGACGTGCTGGCACTCCTGGCCCCCGCCCCCGACCAGCTCGTCGGGGTGGCCCCCGGTGGCGCCGGGCCGCGGTGACGACCATGCCCCTGCCACGGTGGACCCGCGGGTCCGTCCTCGAACCCTGTCCGGTGGAGCGAATGTCGTGGGCGTGCTGAGCCACGCCCACGACACAGCCGGAGCCCCCCGATCCCGGGGCCGCTCCTGACGCTCCCCGGAAGGAACCCGGCCTTGTCCGCCACGCCCCTCCTCACCAGTCACCTGTCCACCGGCCAGCTGACCGGCAGCGCCCGGTCGCCCCGCGTCCCGCGCACCGACCGCCCCCAGCCGGCGACCGATGCTCGCGGTGCCGCGGTGGTCGACCCGGTCGACCACCGGACGCGCTCGGTCGGCGTCGCCCTCCCCGAACGGCTGACCCGGTACGTGGGCGGCCTGTGCTCCGCCACGATCCAGGTGATCCGCCTGGCCGACGGCCGCCAGGCCCGGACCGACCTGATCCGGCTCAACCCCACGGTCGAGGCGTACTCGCTGGACCTGGACGCCCCGGCACCTGCGGCCGTCTCGCACTACCGGGCCTCGGACCGTGGCGCGACCGCGCTGCGCCGGACCTCGCCCGCCGTGGGCCGGATGGTCGCCGGCTCGTTCCCCCGGGTGCCGCTGCCCGAGCTGAGCGCCCGGGTCCGGGCGGCCGGACACCCGCTGGGCGGCGCCGACCTGCGCGAGCACGAGGCGATCGCCGCGACCCAGGCCGCCCTCTGGCACCTCACCAACGGGGTGGACCTCGACACCCGTCCACGCAGCATCCCGCGCCGGCTGGCCGCCGGGACCGCGGACGGGTCCCGTACGTCCCTCGATCCCGCCTCGCCGTCCTGGGCCGGCACGATCAGCGCCGGGCGACCGTTGACGATCGACATCGGTTTCGACGACCGCCCCCAACTGGGCGGTTACCACCTGGGCCTGGCCGGCGTCCCGGCGGCGCACCGGCTGGAGGTACGGCTCGAACGGTCCCTGGACGGCCACCACTGGCAGCCCGTCGCGGGCAGCGAGCGCACCGTCGGGCCCCGTGGCACGCACGGCCCGGGGCCGACCGTCCGGCACGCCGCCCTGGACACCACCCTCGGGGTGGGCGCGACGCTCGCCGACGGCTGGGGGCGGGGCTTCCCGTACTACCGGCTGCGGCTGGAGACGTCCTCCCCCGCCCCGGTCGGCCTCGGTCTGGACGGCCTGCGCTTCACCCTGACCGGGACGTCGACGTACGCGAACCCGGACCGGATCGTCCACCTCTACCACTACCTGCTCGGCACGGTCGCCGCACCGGCCGGCCCCCGGGAGGCCCGGCCGACCCGGCTGCGGCTGACCCACGCCGGCTCCGGGATCGTCCGCCCGCCGGTCGCCGGCGCCCTCGGCCCGTTCGTAGTGACCGGCACCGACCCGTCCGACCGGGTCGCCGTGGACCTTCCCGACTCCCCGTCCGCCTCGGTGATGGACTGCTGGGGCCGACCTCTCACCCGCGGGATCAGGCCGGCCGAGCTGTTCTTCGTGGCCGGCGGTGACGGGCCCGTCCGCGGCCGCCTGATCGTCGAGACCACCCGGACCGACGGCTGCGCCCCGCGGGTGCTGCTCGGTTCCCGGACGTACGACGGGCCGGCGGACTGCACCCCGCTGCTGCACGGCTCGCCGGCCGTCCGGCAGGAGACCTCAACCTTCCGCCTCGAGGCCCTGCACGCCGCGCACATGCGCGCCGCGGCCCCACCGCGGGCCGACGACGCACAGCGCGGGGCCTGAGCCTGGACCATGTCCTCCCTCACAAGGGGCCCGCGGGCGCCGCCAAATTTCCTACCATGACGGTGGCCTTTCCGTCCCGCCCCGCTGCACCCGACCCAGAACCCCACGACCACGCACGACCACGGAGGAACCATGTCCGAACCCCGCACCGAGTCCCAGGCGCTCGGCGACCTCGCCGCCCGGCAACTCGCCAACGCGACCAAGTCCGTCCCGCAGCTGTCGACGATCACGCCCCGGTGGCTGCTCCACCTGCTGTCCTGGTCCCCGGTCGAGGCCGGCATCTACCGGCTCAACCGGGTCGTCGACCCGGAGCGGGTCTCCGTGGACGCGGGCCAGATCGACGACCACCTGCTGCCGACCACCTTCGTCGACTACGAGACGCATCCGCGCGAGATCACGCTGCGCCCGATCTCGACCATTCTGGACGTGCAGACCCGGATCTCCGACCTGTACTCGAGCCCGCACGACCAGGTCGCCCAGCAGCTGCGGCTGACGATCGAGACGATCAAGGAGCGCCAGGAGTCGGAGCTGATCAACAACGCCGAGTACGGCCTGCTGTCGCAGGTGGCCCCCGACCAGCGGATCTCGACCCGGACCGGGGCACCGACCCCGGACGACCTCGACAGCCTGATCACCAAGGTCTGGAAGACCCCCAGCTTCTTCCTCACCCACCCGGCAGCCGTGGCGGCCTTCGGGCGCGAGGCGACCTGGCGCGGCGTCCCGCCGGTCACGGTCAGCCTGTACGGGGCGCAGTTCATCACCTGGCGCGGCATCCCGATCATCCCCTCCGACAAGGTCCCGCTCGAGGACGGCCGGACCAAGGTGCTCCTCGTCCGCACCGGTGAGGAGCAGCAGGGCGTGATCGGCCTGTTCCAGCCCGGTCTGGTCGGCGAGCAGGGCCCGGGCCTGTCGGTGCGGTTCACCGGGATCAACCGGCAGGCGATCGCCTCGTACCTCATCTCGCTGTACACGTCGCTGGCGGTGCTGACCGACGATGCCCTGGCCGTCCTCGACGACGTCGCCGTGGATGTCTTCCATGAGTACAACTGACCCGATCGTCGCCGGGGAACCCCCGATCACCCCGGAGACGCTGGCCACCCTGGCCGGGCAGCTGCTGGCCGAGGCCTGGGGCCCGGCGCCGGCTGTGCCGACACCGGCCGTGCCTGCGGCTCCCGTCGGCACGGCTGTCCGGCCCGGCCCGGACAGCCCACCGGAAAGGGTTCCGGCCGCGCCACGGGGCGGGTTCCCACCCGCCACGTTCCCCTCACCGGGGCTGCTCCCGGGCGGCCCCGCGACGGACCTCGGTGCGGTGGACCTGCCGCCGATCGGCTGGCAGGACCGTCCCTACACCGGGGCGGTCGACCGGGACGCCCCCGCCTTCGGCTTCCTCACCCGACCGCGGCCGGTCGAACCGACGGTCCCGGACCCGGTCGTGCCCGACGAGGATCCGGTCGGCACGGTGTCGGACGTCGGCACGGTGTCGGACGTCGGCACGGTGTCGGACGTCGGCACGGTGTCGGACCGGAGCGCCGGGTTCGCCGACCCGTTCGGGGCGGCCGTGCCCTCGACCCGGGACGGGGCGGGTGCCGACGAGATCTTCGACGTGACCGCGATCCGCCGGGAGTTCCCGGTCCTCGCCGAGAAGGTCAACGGCCGGCCGCTGATCTGGCTCGACAACGGCGCCACGACGCAGAAGCCCCGGGCGGTGATCGACCGGCTGGTGCACTTCTACGAGCACGAGAACTCCAACATCCACCGGGCGGCCCACACCCTCGCGGCGCGGGCCACGGACGCGTACGAGGATGCCCGCGAGACGGTCCGCCGGTTCGTCGGGGCCTCGCGCGACGAGGAGATCGTGTTCCTCCGGGGGACGACCGAGGCGATCAACTTCGTCGCGGACACCTGGGGCGCCCGCAACCTGCGGGCGGGTGACGAGATCCTGATCACCCATCTGGAGCACCACGCCAACATCGTGCCGTGGCAGATGATCGCCCGGCGCACCGGGGCGGTGCTCAAGGTCGCCCCGGTGGACGACCGCGGCAACCTGCTGCTGGACCGGTTCGCCGACCTGCTGGGTCCGCGGACCAGGCTGGTGGCGGCCACGGCGGTGTCGAACGCCTTGGGGACCGTCACGCCGATCGACCAGATCGTCGAGCTGGCGCACCGTGCCGGGGCGCGGGTGCTGATCGACGGCGCCCAGTCGGTGCCGCACCTGCCGGTGGACCTGCGGGCCCTGGGGGCGGACTTCTTCGTCTTCTCCGGGCACAAGGTGTACGGCCCGACCGGCATCGGCGTGCTGTACATCGCGGAGCGGGTGTGGGACGAGACGCCGGCCTGGCAGGGCGGCGGCAACATGATCGCCGACGTCACCCTGGAGCGGTCGGTCTATCGCGAGCCACCGCACCGCTACGAGGCCGGCACCGGCAACATCGCCGACGCCGTCGGACTGGCGACGGCCCTGCGCTTCGTCGAGCGGATCGGCATCGGGAGGATCGCGGCCTGGGAGGAGCGGTTGCTGGCGCACGCCACTCCCCTGCTCGCGGCCGTCCCGGGGGTCCGCCTGGTGGGGACCGCCGACCGGAAGGCCAGCGTGCTGTCCTTCGTCCTCGACGGCCACGACCCGGTGGACGTCGGCCGGGCGCTGGACGCCGAGGGCATCGCCGTCCGCGCCGGGCACCACTGTGCCCAGCCGATCCTGCGCCGGCTCGGACTGGAGGCGACCGTACGGCCGTCGTTCGCCTTCTACAACACCCTCGAGGAGGCCGACGCCCTGGTGGCGGCGGTCCGCAGGATCGCGGAGGGCTCGCCGCGTCGGTGAGGCGAGCAGCTGCGCAGGGCCAGTGGGCTCCCGGAGACAGGCCCGGGGGCCCACTGGTGTGTCAGTCCGACGGCGCGGCCCCGAGTGCCCGCAGGTCGAGCTCGAGGTCGAGCAGGGTGAGGTCGAGAGACGCGGCGTGCACGGCCGCCGCCGCGGGCTCCCGCAGTCGCCGGTGCAGGGTCTGCAGGCAACTGACGGCCTCCGCCCGCCGGCCCACCTGGGCGGCCAGCCGGGCGTACGCCAGGCCGGACTCCAGCCCGATCGTCGGGTGCCGGCCGCCGGGGCCACCGGTCCAGCGGCACAGGTCGGACAGCCCGGACAGCGTCTCCCGCCACACCTCGATCGGCCGTGCCCGGCTGACCCCGTGCCCGGACAGCGCCGGGACCAGGTCGCGGTAGAGCTCGGCGGCACGCAGCGGCCCGAACCGGGCCCGCTCCCCACCGCACTCCACCATCCACCGGGCGAACCGTGACCGGATCGGCAGCGACGCCTCCTCGTCCGGGTCGAGCCAGACGATCGCGGGGTCGAGCAGCTTGCCGAGTCGCCGGGGCGAGGCGCCGGTCGCGGCGTAGCGCCGGGCGACATACCACAGCGCCGTGACCTCGGTCCGGTCCCGGACCGGCTTGTCCTCCAGGAAGGCGGCCAACGCCCAGCACGCCTCACGGGCCAACTGGTCGCTCGGGTCGATCTCGTACGGGGTGGCGCAGTGCTGGGCGAGGAACGTACGCAGCCGCTCCGCCAGGTCCATCAGCTCCAGCGGCGAGGGCTCGGCCGGCAGCTCGCGGCCGAGGTGTTCGGCGGCCCGGCGCGGCATCGGCCGCCACGGATCGGCGAATTGGTCCTCGGGACCCTCCGCCTGTTCGCGCTCGTGGTCCTGGCCGTGGTCATCGTCACGGGACACGGGGCCTCCCGGTGCTCCGGCCCGTATCCTGCCTCGGGCCATGGTCAGGCCAGTGTGCCATCCACCCGTCCCCGGGCACCAGACCCGGTCGGGAGTCCGGGTCGACCCGGTGCGCCGACCGACCTCGGGGGATCCGGGCCGGTCGGCGCCGGACTCAGTCGGTCAGCGGCCCGAACGGCACACCGAGGCGGCCGAGCATCTCCTCACCGCCGTCGACGGCGGTGAGCACCCACAGACCCTTCGGGGTGCAGGTGATGGTGTGCTCCCAGTGCGCGGCGGAGCTGCCGTCGAGGGTGACCACCGTCCAGTCGTCCTCGAGCACCGCGTTGTCGGGCGACCCGAGGGTCACCATCGGCTCGACGCAGAAGGCCATCCCGCGGCTGATCCGCGGCCCGCGGCCGGCGCGGCCGTAGTTCGGCACGTCCGGCGGCTGGTGCATGGCGGTGCCGATGCCGTGCCCGACGTACTCGCGGACGATGCCGTACGGGCCGGCGTTCTCGATGAAGGCCTCGACGGCGGCACCGACGTCACCGATCCGGCCGTTGAGGTGGGCCGCCGCGATCCCGGCCCACATCGCACCCTCGGTGACGTCACTGAGGGCCTGCTTCTCGGCGACCGGGCTGCCGACCTGGACCGTACGGGCGGAGTCGCCGTGCCAGCCGGCCAGGATCCCGCCGCCGTCCACGGACAGTGTGTCGCCGTCCTGCAGGACGTAGTCGGTGGGCATCCCGTGCACGATCACCTCGTTGACCGACAGGCAGACGACGCCCTTGAAGCCGCCCTCCCCACGGGAGTCGGCACCGTACTCGAGGAAGTTGGACGCGGCCCCGTGGCGGGCGAGCGTCTCGCGGCCGATGAGGTCCAGCTCCCGCAGCGTCACGCCGGGGCGCACCGCGGCGGTGATGGTGTCGAGCAGGTCCGCGACGACCAGCCCCGCCTTCCGCATCAGGCGCAGCTGGTCGTCGGTCTTCAGCTCGATGCCTCGACTGTTGCGGAACACTCAGGCCTTCTCGGCGTCGAGCGCCGCGGCGATCCGCTGCCCGACCTCGTCGACGGCCCCGAGGCCGTCCACCTCGACCAGCAGGCCCCGGTCGGCGTAGGTGGCCAGCAGCGGGGCGGTCTCCTCGTCGTAGACCTTCAGCCGGGTCCGGATGGTCTCCTCGTTGTCGTCCGCCCGTCCCTCGATCTCGGCGCGCTTCAGCAGCCGGGCGACGACCTCGTCGGTGTCGGCGGTGAGGGAGACGACCGCGTCGAGGGAGACGCCGAGCTCACCGAGCATCGCGTCCAGCGCCTCGACCTGGGCCAGGGTGCGGGGGTAACCGTCGAGCAGGAAGCCGGCGGCGGCGTCCTCCTCGGCCAGCCGATTGCGGACCAGCCCGTTGGTGACGTCGTCGCCGACGTAGCCACCGGAGGCCATGATCTCC
This sequence comes from uncultured Propionibacteriaceae bacterium, assembly GCA_964402325.1. Lineage (GTDB taxonomy): Bacteria > Actinomycetota > Actinomycetes > Propionibacteriales > Propionibacteriaceae > Raineyella. Next base: position 43,394 of record CAYOBI010000003.1, read on the forward strand.
TTGACCTTGAGGCCCAGCGGGGTCTCGTTCTTCACGTTGGTGCGGAAGATGTCACCGGTGGACACGGCCGGGATGCCGTAGCGGGCGGCGATGCCCTTGGCCTGCGTGCCCTTGCCCGCACCGGGCGGGCCCATGATCAGAAGCCTCATCGGAGGAACCCTTCATAGTTGTGTTGCTGGAGCTTGGACTCGATCTGCTTGATGGTGTCCAGACCCACGCCCACGATGATCAACAACGAGGTGCCACCGAACGGGAAGTTCTGGTTGGCCTGGAACAGGATGAACGCCACCGACGGGATCAGCGCGATCAACGCCAGGTAGATCGACCCGGGGGCGGTGAGCCGGCTGAGGACGTACGACAGGTACTTCTCCGTCGGGGCCCCGGCCCGGATCCCCGGGATGAAGCCGCCGTACTTCTTCATGTTGTCGGCGATCTCCTCGGTGTTGAAGGTGATCGCGACGTAGAAGTACGCGAAGAAGATGATCAGGATCGCGTACGTGATGACGTAGACCGGGTGCGACATCGAGCCGAAGTACTTGCTCACCCATTGCGCCGCCGCCCCGGTCGGCCTGAACGTGGAGAACAGCACCGGCAGGTAGAGCATCGACGACGCGAAGATGACCGGGATGACGCCGGCCTGGTTGACCTTGACCGGGATGTAGGTCGAGGTGCCGCCGCGCAGCTTGCCACCGATCATCTTCTTGGCGTACTGGACGCCGATCCGCCGCTGGCCCTGCTCGATGAAGACCACGGCGGCCATCACGGCGAGGCCGACCAGGATCACCAGGCCCATCACGATCAGGCCCTGCTGGCCCGGGCGGGACTGGCGCACCGAGGCCAGGCCGTTCGGGAACTGGGCGGCGACGGAGGTGAAGATCAGCACCGACATGCCGTTGCCGACGCCCTTCTCGGTGATCAGCTCGCCGAGCCACATCACCAGGCTGGTGCCGGCCGTCATGGTCAGGATCATCACGATGATGGGGAACAGGCCGGTGTTGTAGACCAGACCGCTGCAGCCGGGGATCAGCTGGTCGTTGACCGCCAGCGTGACGAAGGCGGTCGACTGCATGATCGCCAGCAGGATCGTGAGGTAGCGGGTGTACTGGGTGATCTTCTCCTGGCCCTGGCCGCCCTCCTTGCGGAGCGACTCGAGTCGCGGGATCACCACGGTGAGCAGCTGCAGGATGATCGAGGAGGTGATGTAGGGCATCACGCCGAGGGCGAAGATCGCCAGCTTCAGCAGGGCCCCGCCGGAGAACATGTTCAGCATCGAGGCGAAGCCGGCCGCCCCACCGGAGGCCAGCGCACGGCAGGTGTCGACCTGCTGCACGTTGACGTTGGGGATCGGGATCGCCGATCCGAGCCGGAAGACGACAATGATCCCCAGCGAGAAGAGGATCTTGTTCCGAAGATCGGGTGTCCGGAAGGCATTGGTGAATGCGGAGAGCACCGTGCCCCTCTCATGTACGACGACGACACGCCCGGGGTGGACCGGTCCTTGCCGGGGCCACCCGCGTGGACATCACACCCACATAGGCGTGCTCAGTGACTCTATCAGTGTTGTCAGGTGCGCCACGGACGACAAACCGCAGCGGACCGCGGGCCCCGGAACGGACGAAGGGCGGCCCCCACATGGGGACCGCCCTTCGGCGTTCGGTCAGATCGTCCGGCCTGGTCGTTAGGCCTGGTCGTCAGGCGTGCCCGGTCAGGCGGATCGAGGATCCGAGGGTCAGAGGACCTCGGCGGTGCCGCCGGCGGCCTCGATCTTTTCCTTGGCGGAGGCCGAGAACTTGTGGACCGTGACCTGGAGCTTGACGGCCAGCTCGCCGCCGCCCAGGACCTTGACCGGCCAACCGTCGCGGACGGCGCCCTTGGCGACCAGGTCGTCCACGGACACCTCGCCGCCCTCCGGGTAGAGGGCCACGAGCTTGTCCAGGTTCACCACCTGGTACTCGACGCGGAACGGGTTCTTGAAGCCACGCAGCTTCGGGATCCGCATGTGCATCGGCATCTGGCCACCCTCGAAGTTCTCCGGGGTGTTCTTGCGAGCGCCGGTGCCCTTGGTGCCACGGCCCGAGGTCTTGCCCTTCGAGCCCTCACCACGGCCGACACGGATCCGGTCACGCTTGGATCCGGGAGCCGGCTGGAGATCATGCAGCTTGATCGCCATGATCAGTCCACCTCCTCAACGGTGACCAGGTGGCGGACCGTACGGACCATGCCACGGATGGCCGGGTTGTCGGGCTGCTCGACGGACTGGCCGATCTTGCGCAGGCCGAGGCCGCGCAGGGTCTTGCCCATCTGCGGCTTCTCGCCGACGACGCCCTTGATCTGGGTGATCTGCAGCTTCGCCATCAGGAAGCCACCTCCTGCTTCGCCGCCTCACGGGCCCGCAGCAGCGCGGCCGGAGCCACGTCCTGGACGGCCTTGGTGCGGCGCTTGGCGACGTCCTCGGGCTCCTCGAGCATCTTGAGCGCAACCTCGGTGGCGTGCACCACGTTGATCGCGTTCGACGAGCCGAGGGACTTGGCCAGGACGTCCTGGATGCCGGCGCACTCGAGCACGGCGCGAACGGCGCCACCGGCGATCACACCGGTACCGGGAGCGGCCGGACGCAGCATGACCACGCCGGCGGCCTTCTCGCCCTGGACCGGGTGCGGGATCGACTTCTGGATGCGCGGGACGCGGAAGAAGTTCTTCTTCGCCTCCTCGACACCCTTGGCGATCGCCGCCGGGACTTCCTTGGCCTTGCCGTAGCCGATGCCCACCGTGCCGTCACCGTCGCCCACCACGACCAGCGCGGTGAAGCTGAAGCGTCGGCCGCCCTTGACGACCTTGGCGACCCGGTTGATGGTCACCACGCGCTCGATGAACTGGTTCTTGTCCTCGGTGTTCCGGCCGCCCCGACGATCGTCACGGCCGCGACGCTCGCCACGGCCGCCGCTGCGGCCCTGGTTCTCACTCATCGCTTTCTATTCCTCTCGTCGATGCTCAGAAGTCCAGACCGGCTTCGCGCGCGCCATCGGCGAGCGCAGCAACACGACCCTGGTACTTGTAGCCGGCGCGATCGAACACGACGTGCTCGACCCCTGCGGACTTCGCCCGCTCGGCGACCAGTGCGCCGACCTTGCGAGCCTTGGCGGACTTGTCGCCCTCGAGGGAGCGCAGGTCGGCCTCCATCGTCGACGCCGACGCGAGCGTACGTCCCTGGGTATCGTCGATCACCTGCACGAACATGTGCTTGGCGGACCGGGACACGACGAGACGCGGGCGCTCGGCGGAGCCGAAGATCTTCTTGCGACCGCGCACCTGGCGACGCTGCTTGGAGGCAGCCTTCGGAGCGGCGTTCTTGTTGTGCGTCAGGGAGATACCCATCGTCACTTACCTGCCTTTCCGGCCTTGCGGCGGACGTGCTCGCCCTCGTACCGGACACCCTTGCCCTTGTACGGCTCGGGCTTGCGGATCTTGCGGATGTTGGCGGCGACCTCGCCCACCAGCTGCTTGTCGATGCCCTGCACCGCGAAGTGCGTCGGGTTCTCGACGGTGAAGGTGATGCCCTCGGGGGCGTCGACGATCACCGGGTGCGAGAAGCCGAGGTTGAACTCGAGCTGCTTGGGGCCCTTGGCCTGGACGCGGTAACCGACGCCCTGGATCTCGAGCTTCTTCGCGTAGCCCTGGGTCACACCGGTGACCATGTTGCTGACGAGGGTGCGGGTCAGGCCGTGCAGCGAGCGGTTCATCCGCTCGTCGTCGGGGCGCTCGACGATCAGCTCGCCGGCGTCGTTGCGGCCGACGGTGATCGGCTCGGCGACGCTGTGCTCCAGCTCGCCCTTCGGACCCTTGACCGTGACCTGCTGGCCGTCAAGGGTGACCTCGACGCCGGACGGGACGCTGATCGGGAGCCTTCCAATTCGGGACATGGTGTTCTCTCCTCTCGGTCTCGTCCGTCACCACACGTAGGCGAGGACTTCCCCACCCACGCTCTTCGACTTGGCCTCGCGGTCGGTCAGCAGACCCTGCGAAGTCGAGATGATGGCGATGCCGAGGCCACCGAGGACCTTCGGCAGGTGGGTCGACTTGGCGTAGACCCGCAGACCCGGCTTGGAGATACGGCGGACGCCGGCGATGGAACGCTCGCGGTCCTCTCCGTACTTCAGGGTCACGGTCAGAGTCTTGCCGACCTCGCCCTCGGCGGGCTCGGTGACCTGGTAATCGGCGATGTAGCCCTCCTGCTTGAGGATCTCGGCGATGCCCGCCTTGATCTTCGAGTGGGGCATGGACGCCTCGTCGTGGTACGCCTGGTTGGCGTTACGCAGACGCGTCAGCATGTCTGCGATCGGATCGGTCATGCTCATGGCTCAGGAAGCCTCTTTCTCACTGCGGTTTCCGGGGCGGTGCCCCGGACCTGCGGCGTTGGAAGTTGAAAATCGTGGGATGCGATGTGGCGCGGGCCCGTGGCCCACGTACGCGGCACCCGCCCGCTGCGGGCAGCGGGAGCGCACCGCGTACGCGTGACTCACCAGGACGACTTGGTGACGCCGGGCAGCTCGCCCTTGTGCGCCATGTCGCGGAGGCAGACACGGCACAGGCCGAACTTGCGGTACACCGAGTGCGGCCGGCCGCACTTCTGGCAGCGGGTGTAGCCCCGGACGCCGAACTTCGGCTTGCGGGACTGCTTGACCTTCAGACCGGTCTTTGCCATCAGTTACTCACTTCTTCCCACGGGAGTAGCGCGGGCCCTTGGCCTTGGCCTTGGCCTTCTTCGGGTTGTCGTTGAAGGGGAACCCGAGCTGCTTGAGCAGCGCGCGACCCTCCTCGTCGTTGGTCGCCGAGGTGACGATGGTGATGTCCATGCCACGGGTGCGATCGATCCTGTCCTGGTCGATCTCGTGGAACATCACCTGCTCGGTGAGACCGAAGGTGTAGTTGCCCTTGCCGTCGAACTGCCACGGGTTGAGGCCACGGAAGTCACGGATGCGGGGCAGCGCCAGGGCGAGCAGCCGGTCCAGGAACTCCCACATCCGGTCGCCCCGCAGGGTGACGTGCGCGCCGATGGCCTGGCCCTCGCGGAGCTTGAACTGGGCGATCGACTTGCGGGCGTTGGTGACCTGCGGCTTCTGACCGGTGATCGCGGTCAGGTCCTTGAGGGCACCGTCCATCACCTTGGAGTCACGGGCGGCGTCGCCGACGCCCATGTTCACGGTGATCTTCACCAGGCCCGGGATCAGCATCGGGTTGGCGTAGGTGTACTCGGCCTGGAGCGCCGGAGCGATCTCCTCGCGGTACTTCGTCTTCAGACGGGGCACCTCGCGCGTGGTGGTCTCGGTGGTGCTGGTCGACATCAGAACTCCTCCCCCGTGGCCTTGGCGTAGCGGACGCTGCGGAAGGCCTCGTAGGTCGTGCCGTCGGCGCGGGTGCGGGTGACCTTCTCGCGCTTGTGGCCGACGCGGGTGACGACCTCGGCGCCGTCCTTCTTCACCACGGGCTGCACGTTCGAGACGTGGATCGGCGCCTCGGACGACACGATGCCGCCCTTCTCCACCCGGCCGCCGGCCTGGCGGTCGGTCAGGTGACGCTTGACGATGTTCACGCCCTGGACGGTCACGCGCTCGTTCGAGGGATCGACGGCGAGGATCTCGCCGACGGTGCCCTTGTCCTTGCCCGAGATGACCTTGACGCGGTCACCCTTCTTCACGTGGAGCTTCTTCTGGCCGCGCTGCTGCGCGTTCTTCGAGACTGCCATCTCAGATCACCTCCGGAGCGAGCGAGATGATGCGCATGAACTTCTTGTCACGCAGCTCGCGGCCGACCGGACCGAAGATGCGGGTGCCGCGGGGCTCCCCGTCGTTCTTCAGGATGACGGCGGCGTTCTCGTCGAACTTGATGTACGAACCGTCGGGACGACGGGTCTCCTTGACGGTACGGACCACGACGGCCTTGACGACCTCACCCTTCTTGACGTTGCCACCGGGGATGGCGTCCTTCACGGTGCAGACGATGGTGTCGCCGAGGCCGGCGTAGCGACGACCGGATCCACCGAGAACACGGATGCAAAGGAGCTCCTTCGCACCAGTGTTGTCGGCGACCTTCAGTCGCGACTCCTGCTGGATCATCTTCTATCTCCTGGTTGTCCCACCGGTTCCCCCGTTGCCGAGGGCCTGGCGGAACTCGATGTGGTTACTTGGCCTTCTCGATGATCTCGATGAGGCGCCAACGCTTGGTGCGCGAGGTGGGGCGGGTCTCCATGATCCGAACGCGGTCGCCGATGCCGGCCTCGTTGTTCTCGTCGTGGGCCTTGTACCGCGCGGTCTGACGCATCACCTTGCCGTACAGGGAGTGCTTCTTGCGCTCCTCGACGGTGACGACGATGGTCTTCTCCATCTTGTCGCTGACGACGTAGCCGGTCAGCACCTTGCGGCGACCGCGCTCGACGGCGCCGGCCTCGTTCTGGGTCTGCTCGCTCATGCGTCTGCCTTCTCATCCTTCTCGGCGCGGTTCGTCACAGCGGCCTCATCGGCCGCGTCAGCGGCGGCGGCCAGGTCCGGGTCGTCGACGATCCCGAGGTTGCGCTCCTGGAGCACGGTGTAGATCCGGGCGATGTCCTTGCGGACCTCACGCAGACGGCCGTGCGACTCGAGCTGCCCGGTCGCGTGCTGGAAGCGGAGGTTGAACAGCTCCTTCTTCAGCTCGACGACCTGATCGTTGAGGGCCTTGCGGCTCATCTTGCGCAGATCGGCTGCGCTGGTGGTCTTCGCCATCAGTTCTCACCTGCCTCGCGCTTGATGAAGCGCGCCTTCATCGGGAGCTTGTGGATCGCCAGACGCATGGCCTCGCGCGCCACCTCCTCCGGAACACCGGCGATCTCGAACATCACGGCACCGGCCTTGACGTTCGCGATCCACCACTCCGGGGTGCCCTTGCCGGAACCCATGCGGGACTCGGCGGGGTGCTTGGTCATCGGGCGGTCCGGGTAGATGTTGATCCAGACCTTGCCGCCACGCTTCATGTGACGGGTCATGGCGATACGAGCGGACTCGATCTGCCGGTTGGTGACGTAGGCGTTGGTCAGGGCCTGGATGCCGTAGTCACCGAAGGCAAGCTCGGTGCCGCCCTTGGCGGCGCCGGAGCGTCCCGGGTGGTGCTGCTTGCGGTACTTCACTCGACGGGGGATCAGCATGGCTATCAGGCTCCTGCGTTCTCGGTCGCGGAGGCAGCCTCGCCCTGGGCGGGTGCTGCCGCAGCATCCTGACGACGACGGCCACCGCGGTCGGGGCGATCCCCACGGCCACGGCCACCGCGCGCCGGGCGCTGGCGCTGGCTGGTGTTCTGGCGGGCGGCCTTCTGGGCGGCGCGCTCGGCGCGGGTCCCGGACACGTCACCCTTGTAGATCCACACCTTCACACCGATCCGTCCGAAGGTCGTCCGGGCCTCGTAGAAGCCGTAGTCGACATCGGCACGCAGGGTGTGCAGCGGCACACGGCCCTCACGGTAGAACTCGGAGCGGCTCATCTCGGCGCCACCCAGACGGCCGGAGCACTGGATCCGGATGCCCTTGGCACCGGCGCGCATGGCCGACTGCTGCGCCTTGCGCATCGCGCGGCGGAAGGCCACGCGGGCGCCGAGCTGCTCGGCCACGCCCTGGGCGACCAGCTGGGCATCGGTGTCGGGGTCCTTGACCTCGAGGATGTTCAGCTGCACCTGCTTGCCGGTCAGCTTCTCCAGCTGGCCGCGGACGCGCTCCGCCTCGGCACCGTTACGGCCGATGACGATGCCCGGACGGGCGGCGTACAGGTAGATGGTCACCCGCTCGGAACGACGCTCGATCTCCACGTTGGAGATGCCGGCGCGCTCGAGGTTGGAGTGGATCCACTCGCGGATCTTGGTGTCCTCGCCGACGAACTCGGCGTACTGCTTGTCGGCGTACCAGCGGCTCACGTGGTCCGTCGTGACACCGAGACGGAAGCCGTTCGGGTTGATCTTCTGACCCATGCTCAGGCCTCCTTCTTCTGCGACTCGGTCTCGTGCGAGCGGGGCTCGACGACGACGGTGATGTGGCTGGAACGCTTGAGGATGCGGCTGGCCGACCCCTTGGCCCGGGGACGGATCCGACGCATCGTCATGCCCTCGTCGACGAACGCCTGGGAGATGTACAGGTCGTTACGGCGCAGGCCGTCGGTGTTCTCCGCGTTGGCGGCCGCGGAGGCCACCACCTTGGAGACCGGCAGCGCTGCGGCCTGGGGGGCGAACTTCAGGGTGTCCAGGGCGGAGTCGACGTCCATCCCGCGCACCATGTCCACCACGCGGCGGACCTTCTGCGGCGACATCCGGACTGCCTTCGCGATCGCGTAGTTACCGGGGCGATCGCCGAGCAGGGCCGCGCGACGGCTCGGCCGTGCCTTGTCAGTGTTGCTCATTGGCTCTCAACTTCCTCGGTCTCAGCGACGACGCGACTTGCGGTCGTCCTTGATGTGGCCCTTGAACGTACGGGTGGGCGCGAACTCACCCAGCTTGTGGCCGACCATGGCGTCGGTGATGAACACCGGCACGTGCTTGCGACCGTCGTGCACCGCGATGGTGTGCCCGATCATGTCCGGCAGGATCATCGAGCGGCGCGACCAGGTCTTGATGACGTTCTTGGTGCCCTTCTCGTTCTGCGCGTCCACCTTCTTCCACAGGTGGTCGTCGACGAAGGGGCCCTTCTTCAGACTGCGAGGCATTTTCTACCGTCCCTTCCTCGATCAGCGCTTCTTGCCGGACTTGCGACGCCGCACGATGTCGCGATTGCTGGCCTTGTTCTTGTCACGCGTACGACCCTCGGGCTTGCCCCAGGGCGACACGGGGTGACGGCCACCGGAGGTACGGCCCTCACCACCACCGTGCGGGTGGTCGATCGGGTTCATGACCACACCACGGACGGTCGGGCGCTTGCCCTTCCAGCGGTTGCGGCCGGCCTTGCCCCAGTCGATGTTGGACTGCTCGGCGTTGCCGACCTCACCGACGGTGGCGCGGCAGCGGACGTCGACCATGCGCATCTCACCGGAGGGGAGACGCAGAGTGGCCTTCTTGCCCTCACGGGCGACCAGCTGCACCGACGCGCCGGCGGACCGGCCCATCTTGGCGCCGCCACCCGGGCGCAGCTCCACGGCGTGGACCGTGGTGCCGACCGGGATGGAGCGCAGCGGCAGGTTGTTGCCCGGCTTGATGTCGGCGCCCTCACCGGCCACGACCTGGGCCCCCTGGAGGAGGTCCTTCGGCGCGATGATGTAGCGCTTCTCGCCATCGGCGTAGTGCAGCAGCGCGATGCGGGCGGTGCGGTTCGGGTCGTACTCGATGTGAGCGACCTTGGCCGGCACGCCGTCCTTGTCGTAGCGCTTGAAGTCGATCAGGCGGTAGGCCTGCTTGTGCCCACCACCGATGTGGCGGGTGGTGATCCGGCCGTTGTTGTTACGGCCGCCGGTCTTCGGCTTCGCGACGAGCAGCGACTTCTCCGGCGTCGACCGGGTCAGCTCGACGAAGTCGGCAACCGACGAGCCACGGCGGCCCGGCGTTGTCGGCTTGTACTTACGGATACCCATAGGATGCGTTCCTTGTCTCAGCGAGGAGCCCCGGTCAGTCGACCGAGCCTCCGAAGATGTCGATGCGCTGGCCGTCGGCGACCGTGATGATCGCCCGCTTGGTGTCGGGGCGCTTGCCGGTGCCGAACTTGGTCCGACGGGTCTTGCCCTGGCGGTTGATGGTGTTCACCGCGACGACCTTGACGCCGAAGACCTTCTCGACCGCGATCTTGATCTCGGTCTTGTTGGCGTCCGGGTCCACCAGGAACGTGTACTTGTTCTGGTCGATCAGGCTGTAGCTCTTCTCCGAGACCACCGGCTTGATCAGCACGTCGTGGTGGTCACGGATCTTCAGCGGCTCGTTCACTTCTGCTCCTCCTGAACCGAGGCGACGGCCTCGACGGCGTCGAGCTCGGCGTTGCGCGCGCCGACGAAGGTGTCCAGGGCGGCCTTGGTGAACACCACGTCATCGGCGTTCAGCACGTCGTAGGCGTTCAGCTGGTCGGGGACCAGCAGGTGCACGCTGGTGGCGTTGCGCAGGCTGAGCTGGGTCATCTCCTCGTCGCGGTTCACGACGACGAGCACCTTGCGGGCCTCCGACACCTTGCCGAGGGACGCGACGGCGGCCTTGGTGGACGGCTTCTCAGCCAGTCCGAGACCGGTCACGACGCGCAGGTTGCCGTCACGGAAACGGTCGGTCAGCGAGCCGTAGAGGGCGGCGGCGATCATCTTCTTCGGGGTCCGCTGGGCGTACGAGCGCGGCTGCGGGCCGTGCGAGACGCCACCACCGGTCCACTGGGGAGAGCGGATCGAGCCCTGGCGGGCGCGACCGGTGCCCTTCTGGCGCCACGGCTTCTTGCCGCCGCCGGAGACCTCACCGCGGGTCTTGACCTTGTGGGTGCCCTGGCGGGCAGCGGCCAGCTGGGCGGTCACGACCTGGTGGATCAGCGCGATGTTCGGCTCGACGTCGAAGATCTCGGCGGGGAGATCAGCGGTGCCGGCCTTCTTGCCCTGGGCGTCCAGGACGTCGATGGTCAGGGTGCTCATGCGGCCTTCCCTTCCTTGGCAGCCTTCTTGTTGGCGCTGCGGAGGACGACCAGGCCACCCTTGGTGCCCGGGATCGCGCCCTTGACCAGGATGAGGCCCTTCTCGACGTCGACCGCGTGGACCTTGAGGTTCTGCACCGTCTTCTTGTCGACGCCCATCCGGCCGGCCATCCGCAGGCCGCGGAAGACGCGACCCGGCGTGGAGCAGCCACCGATGGAGCCCGGCGAGCGGTGCTTGCGGTGGACACCGTGGCCGGCGCCCAGACCCTTGAAGCCGTGACGCTTCATGACACCGGCGGTGCCGTGGCCACGGGTGATGCCGGTGACGTCGACGTACTCGCCCTCGGCGAAGACGTCGGCGAGCAGTTCCTGGCCCACCTCGAACTCGGCGGCGTCGGTGGTGCGCAGCTCCATCAGGTGCTTGCGCGGCGTCACACCCGCCTTCTCGAAGTGGCCGGCCATCGGCTTGGTGACCTTCTTGGCCTTGACCGCGCCGAAGCCCAGCTGGACGGCGGAGTAGCCGTCGGCCTCGGGGGTACGGACCCGGGTGACCACGTTCGGGCCGGCCTGGATGACGGTCACCGGGACGATCTTGTTGTCGGCGTCCCAGACCTGGGTCATGCCGAGCTTGGTGCCCAGCAGGCCCTTCACCTTGCGTTCAGTGCTCATGATTCAGACGTCCCTCAGAGCTTGATCTCGATGTCGACACCGGCGGGCAGGTCGAGACGCATGAGCGAGTCGACCGTCTTCGGCGTCGGATCGATGATGTCGATGAGCCGCTTGTGCGTACGCATCTCGAAGTGCTCGCGGCTGTCCTTGTACTTGTGCGGCGAACGGATCACACAGAACACGTTCTTCTCCGTGGGCAGCGGCACCGGGCCGGCAACCTGGGCACCAGTTCGCGTCACGGTATCGACGATCTTGCGCGCCGAGGAGTCGATGACCTCATGGTCATAGGCCTTCAGCCTGATGCGGATCTTTTGTCCCGCCACAGTTCGTCCTTCTCTCGTGCTTCGGCGGCCACTCGGGTGAGCAGTACCGGTCAACGTTCCTCCCCACCCGTTCCGGCCGGAAGACCCGCACGATCAGGACGATCGAGCGACCCACGCGGTCGGGCGTGTCGCGCATCCGGGACAGAACAGGGCCCAGTTCTCCCCTGGTTCCCTGTACCACTCCCGGGTCTGACGCCTCGTTCACCGGGAGTCGACGCCTGGGCATCCCCGGTGCCCGAGCCGTACCCGCGAACGCGGCGGCCGGACAGCGCGTGCCATCACCCATCACCCTGGGCCCCTCGATCGGGACCGACTCCCACGTCACCCGCCGATCAACTCGGCCGACGACTCTGCGTGGAGACCCTATGGAATGTAGATGACACCTGCTGCCCTGTCGGAGCAACCCCACTATGTTGTCACCTCAGCCCGAATGGGGCAAATTGCGTTGCCGACCGCCGTACCGACGCGGCCGCCGGCCGCACACCCGACGCTCCACGGAACAGGTCCGGTGGCGCGACGCCCCACGATATCGTCGAGGCGTGCAGCAGCGCCCCTCCGTGCCCCAGCGTCTGGCCCTCGTCAGCGACCGCGAGATCCCGGCGGAGGCCGTCGCCGCCGCGCAGGCCCTGTTCCCCGGCAGCACCGGCGTACGCCACCGCGAGGCGACCGCCTGGCGGGCGGTCTACGTCGAGGGCGAGGCCGAGGCCCCGGTGGACGTCCGCCCGGTGACCACCGGGTACGGCCTCTCCGGCGCCGTGGTGCACGGCCCGCTGCTGGCCGGCCCGGAACTGGTCGTGATGGACGTCGACTCGACCTTCATCACCAGCGAGGTGATCGAGGAGATCGCCGACGCGGCCGGGTCGCGCGAGGAGGTCACCCGGGTCACGGAGCAGGCGATGCGTGGCGAGATCGACTTCGCCGAGAGCCTCGCCGCCCGGGTCGCCACCCTCGCCGGGGTGCCGGCCGGCGTCCTCGACGAGGTCGCGGCACGGGTCAGCTACACCCCGGGGGCCGAGGAACTGGTCCGGACGATCCAACGCCGGGGCGGCCACGTCGGCCTGGTCTCCGGCGGCTTCGTGGAGATCGTCGGCCCGCTCGCGGCCCGGCTGGACATCACCCTGGTGCACGCCAACCGCCTCGAGGTCGACCCGGACGGCCGGCTCACCGGTCGTACCGTCGGCGAGGTGGTGGACCGGCGGGTCAAGGAGCGCGAGCTCGGCGCGTACGCCGCCGCCGTCGGCGCCGACCCGCGACGGACGGTTGCGATGGGCGACGGGGCGAACGACCTGGCGATGATCGCCGCCGCCGGGCTGGGCGTGGCCTTCTGCGCCAAACCGGTGGTCCGTGAGCAGGCCCCGGCACAGATCACCTTCCCCCGGCTCGACGCCCTGTGCGGACTGCTCGACATCTGACCGGTACGGACACAGCAACCTGTGTGTGATCCGGACCACTTCCCGGCCGGCGACACGGAGGCCTACAGTCCCTCCATGGAAGTGGTCGCGTACGACGCCGTCATCCTCGCGGGCGGCCGGGCCCGCCGCCTGGACGGGGCCTCCAAACCCGATGTCCTGCTGCACGGACGCCGGTTGCTCGACCACTCCCTGCGCGCCACCGCCACCGCACGGCGCCGGGTGGTCGTCGGCCCGCCGGCCCTCGTCGTGCCACCCGACGTCCTGCACACCCAGGAGCGTCCGGCCCACGGCGGCCCGGTGGCCGGGATCGACGTCGGCCTGGCGATGCTGGACCGGCACCGCCTGCCCACCGGCCGGGACGTGCCGCTGCTGGTGCTCGCCTGCGACATCCCGCACGTCGCCACCGCGCTGCCCCGGCTGCTCGCCGCCTGCCGCGACGCCACCTCCCGCCCGGCGGACGGCGCCTTCCTGGTCGACACCGACGGCCGGGCCCAGTGGCTGGCGGCGGTCTACCAGCCGCACGGACTGCGCCGCGCGCTCGCCCAGCTGGCCACCGACGCCGGCATCCGGGACTCCTCGATGCGCCGGCTGACCGCCCTGCTGGACCTTCAGCCGGTGCCGGTCGAGGGCGACGAGGGCGACGACATCGACACCTGGGCCGACCACGCCCGGCTGGAGACACTGCCGATCGCCCCCTTCGGCCGCCCGGAGAGCTCCCCCACCCCTCTCCCGACGATCCTCACATAATTTCTTCGGTTTTCCACTGGAAAATCCGTCGCCGTTCCACCACGATGTCCCGTAGTAGGTAGCACACCAGCACTCATCGAAGCGTGAGGATCACCATGGCAGTCGGCGCGGCACTGGCCCCGGACCTCTCCAACTGGGACCCGAACAGGGACGAGACCTGGGACAGGCGCTTGGCCTGGCGGACGCTGTGGATCTCGACGTACTCGATGATCCTGGCGTTCTGCACCTGGTACATCGTCTCCACCGTGGCCCCGCAGCTGAACAAGGTCGGCTTCCACCTGACCAAGGAGCAGCTCTACTGGCTGACCGCCATGCCGGGCCTGGCCGCGGGCATCTTCCGGCTGATCTGGATGTTCCTGCCACCCGTGCTGGGCACCCGCAAGCTGATCACCGTCTCGTCGCTGCTGCTGCTGATCCCGATGGGGGGCTGGACGCTGGCGGTCCGCGACCAGACCACCCCGTACTGGACGATGCTGGCCCTCGCCCTGGCCTGCGGCATCGGCGGCGGGGTCTTCTCCGGCTACATGCCCTCGACCGGCTACTTCTTCCCCCGGCGGATGGCCGGCACCGCGCTCGGCATCCAGGCCGGCATCGGCAACTTCGGGATGTCGATCATCCAGATCCTCGGGCCGTGGGTGATGGGTTTCGGCCTGTTCGGGACCGCGTTCCTCACCCCGCAGCAGGCCGCCGGGCACCCGATCTGGCTGCACAACGTCGGGCTGGTGCTGATCCCCTGGGTGGTGCTCGCGGCCGTCCTGGCCTGGCTGTTCCTCAAGGACGTGCCGATCAAGGCGAACGTCCGCCAGCAGGTCGACATCTTCGGCAACCGCAACACCTGGTTCCTGATGCTGATCTACCTGATGACCTTCGGCACCTTCTCCGGGTTCGCCGCACAGTTCGCCCTGCTGCTCAACAACACCTACGGCGTCAGCTCGAGGTTCGTCCCGGCCAGCGGAGACGTCACCGGGCTGGTCGCCGGCGCCGGGTACGCCTTCCTGCCGCCGATGATCGCCTCCGCGGTCCGGGTGGCCTGGGGCCCGCTGTGCGACCGCTTCGGCGGGGCGATCTGGACCTTCGTGTCCGGGGTCGGGATGACGATCTCGATCCTGGTCGCCGCCGGTTTCCTCAACCCCACCTCGCCCGACGAGTACAAGGGCTTCCTGTGGGCGATGTTCGCGATGTTCTTCTTCGCGGGCATCGGCAACGCGGGCACGTTCAAGCAGATGCCGATGATCATGCCGCCCCGGCAGGCCGGTGGCGCGATCGGCTTCACCGCGGCGATCGCCGCGTTCGGCCCGTTCATCGTCGGCGTGGCGCTGGCCAAGCTCGACAACTTCGCCTTCTTCATCGGCTGCGGCGTGTTCTTCCTGTTCTGCACCGTCCTGACGTGGGTGATGTACGCCCGTCCGAAGGCACCCTTCCCGGGCTGACCCCGACCCACGTCGATCCGCGCAACGCTGCGAAAGGAATCCCATGACGACCACTCCTCCTCCCGGGGGTCCCGAACGGGGGCACCGCCCGCCGAGCGACGACAACGGCCTGCTCGGGCTGGGCACGTTCTTCCGCCGCGGCAGCGCCTCACCCGACAGGCGCCAGCTCTTCCTCACCGGCGGCCGGGACGGCGACGTCTTCTACCGCGACCGGTGGTCGCACGACAAGGTGGTCCGCTCCACCCACGGGGTGAACTGCACCGGCTCGTGCTCGTGGAAGGTGTACGTCAAGGACGGCATCATCACCTGGGAGGCGCAGCAGACCGACTACCCCGATACCGGCCCGGACCTGCCCGACTACGAGCCGCGGGGTTGTCCGCGCGGGGCGGCGTTCAGCTGGTACACCTACTCCCCCACCCGGGTGCGGTTCCCGTACGCCCGCTCGGTCCTGGTGCGGCTGTGGCGCGAGGCGAAGGAGGACCACCCGGACCCGGTGGAGGCCTGGCAGTCGATCGTCGAGGACCCGGAGAAGGCCCGGGCGTACAAGTCGCAGCGCGGCAAGGGCGGGCTGGTCCGGATCAGCTGGGACACCGCCAACGAGATCGCCGCGGCGGCGCACGTCTACACGATCAAGCGGTACGGTCCCGACCGGCTGGCCGGGTTCTCGGTGATCCCGGCGATGAGCCAGGTGTCGTACGGCGCCGGGACCCGCTTCTACTCCCTGCTCGGCGGGGTGATCCTGTCCTTCTACGACTGGTACGCCGACCTGCCGATGGCCTCCCCGCAGGTGTTCGGCGACCAGACCGACGTGCCGGAGTCGGGCGACTGGTACAACAGCTCGTACCTGATGATGTGGGGCTCCAACGTCCCGGTCACCCGCACCCCGGACGCGCACTTCATGACCGAGGTGCGCTACCGCGGCACCAAGGTCGTCGCGGTCTCCCCCGACTACGCCGACAACACCAAGTTCGCCGACGAGTGGATGGCGATCCACCCGGGCACCGACGGGGCGCTGGGGCTGGCGATGGGCCACGTCATCCTGCGTGACTTCCATGTCGCGCAGGCCACCCCGTACTTCCTGGACTACCTGAAGAAGTACACCGATGCTCCGTACCTGGTCTCCTTGGAGGAGCACACCGCCCCGGACGGCTCGGTGGCGTACGTCCCCGGCAAGTTCGTCACCGCCGAGGACCTGCCCGGGCACGCCGACGAGGAGAACGCCGCCTTCCGCACCGTGATGCTGGACCGGGACGGCACCCCGCGGGTGCCGAACGGCTCCCTCGGCCACCGGTTCGGCGAGTCCGGCAAGGGCCGGTGGAACCTCACCCTGGGTGACCTCGACCCGGCACTGTCGGTGCTGGAGACCGGGCACCACCAGCCGACCGAGCTGCTGCTGGCACGCTTCGACGTGGTGCCGGAGCCGGGCGACGAGGACGCCCGGCACCTGGGCGCGTCGGCGGTGCACCGGCGCGGCGTCCCGGCCCGGCGGATCGGTGACCGGCTGGTCACCACCGTCTACGACCTGATGCTGGCCCAGTACGGCGTGCAGCGGGCCGACCTGCCCGGCGCGTGGCCGCGCGGGGCGGACGACGAGGAGGCGGTCGGCACGCCCGCCTGGGCGGAGGCGATCACCGGGGTCCCGGCGGCGCAGATCACCCGGGTGGCCCGGGAGTTCGCCCGCAACGCCGCCGACAGTGGCGGCCGGTCGATGATCCTGATGGGCGCCGGCACCAACCACTACTTCCACTCCGACACCATCTACCGGACGATGATCGCCCTGGTGATGATGTGCGGCTGTCAGGGCCGCAACGGCGGCGGCTGGGCGCACTACGTCGGGCAGGAGAAGGTCCGGCCGATCACCGGCTTCCAGCAGTACGCCTTCGCCCTCGACTGGCAGCGCCCGACCCGGCACATGACCACCGCCTCCTACTGGTACCTGGCGACCGACCAGTGGCGCTATGACGGGCTGCCGGCCGACGCGCTGCTCTCCCCACTGGCCGGTGACCGGTTGCGCGGCCGGACCACCGCCGACGCCCTGATGGAGGCCAACAAGCGCGGCTGGATGCCCAGCTACCCGACCTTCGACCGCAGCCCGCTGCAGATCACCGAGGACGCGGCCGCCGCCGGGACCGAGGTCCCGGCGTACGTGCTGGACCAGCTGCGCAGCGGGGCCCTGCACTGGGCCTGCGAGGACCCGGACGCCCCGGACAACTTCCCGCGGGTGGTGACCAACTGGCGCACCAACCTGATCGGCTCCTCGGCGAAGGGCGCGGAGTACTTCCACAAGCACCTGCTCGGCGCCACCGACGCGGTGCGGGCGGCCGAGTGCACCCCCGACCGGCGCCCGGTCGACATGGTCTGGCGGGACGAGGCGGCGACCGGCAAGGTCGACCTGTTCATGACGATGGACTTCCGGATGACGTCGACGACGCTGCACTCCGACCTGGTGCTGCCCGCGGCCACCTGGTACGAGAAGCACGACATCTCCACCACCGACATGCACCCCTTCATCCATTCGTTCAACCCGGCGATCGCCCCGCCGTGGGAGTCGCGGACCGACTACGAGGTGTTCCGCGAGCTGGCCGGGAAGGTCTCGGAGCTGGCACGTACGCACCTCGGCACCCGCCGCGACCTGCTGGCCGCCCCGCTGAACCACGACACCCCCGACGCCCTCGGGATGCCGCATGGCGCGACCCGGCCGCTGGCCGGGACGCCGATGGTGCCGGGTGTGACGATGCCGAAGCTGATCACCGTCGAGCGGGACTACACCGCGATCCGGGCGAAGTTCGACACCATCGGGCCACTGCCGGAGACGGCCGGGATGCCGATCAAGGGCGTGCTGATCCACCCGGAGCAGGAGCTCGCCGAGCTGGCCCGGATGAACGGCGTCGCCCGGTCCGGCCCGTGCGCCGGCCGCCCGCTGGTCGACACCGACGTCAAGGCGGCGGAGATGATCCTGCGGCTGTCCGGCACCTCGAACGGCCACCTCGCCACCCAGGGCTTCCGCACCCTGGAGCAGCGCACCGGCACCCGGCTGGCCGACCTGGCGGCCGAGAACGAGGGCCGGCGGATCACCTTCGCCGACACCGCCCAGCAGCCCCAGCCGGTGATCACCTCCCCGGAGTGGTCCGGGTCGGAGACCGGCGGGCGGCGCTACTCGGCGTTCGTGCAGAACGTCGAGCGGGACAAGCCGTGGCACACGCTGACCGGGCGGATGCACTTCTTCCTCGACCACGACTGGATGACCGACCTCGGCGAGAACCTGCCGACCTTCAAACCGCCGCTGGACATGCACCGGCTGTTCGGCGACGCGCAGCTCGGTTCCGCCGTCCCGGCCGGAGCGGGTCCCGGGCTGCAGGTCGGAGTGCGCTACCTCACCCCGCACAACAAGTGGTCCATCCACTCCGAGTACCAGGACAACCTCTACATGCTGTCGCTGAGCCGCGGCGGCCCCAACATCTGGATGTCGCCGGCCGACGCGGCGAAGATCGGCGTCAAGGACAACGAGTGGGTCGAGTCGTTCAACCGCAACGGCGTGGTGGTGGCCAGGGCGGTCGTCTCGCACCGGATGCCGGAGGGCACCGTCTTCATGCACCATGCCACGGAACGTACGGTCGACGTCCCCCGCTCGGAGACCTCCGGCACCCGCGGCGGCATCCACAACGCCCTGACCCGGGTGCTGATGAAGCCCACCCACTTGATCGGCGGCTACGCCCAGCAGGCGTACGCCTTCAACTACGTCGGTCCGACCGGCAACCAGCGCGACGAGGTCACCGTCATCCGTCGCCGCAGCCAGGAGGTGCAGTACTGATGCGGATCATGGCCCAGATGGCGATGGTGATGAACCTCGACAAGTGCATCGGGTGCCACACCTGTTCGGTCACCTGCAAGCAGGCGTGGACGAACCGGGCCGGCCTGGAGTACGTCTGGTTCAACAACGTCGAGACCCGCCCGGGGCTCGGCTATCCCCGGACGTACGAGGACCAGGACCGGTGGAAGGGCGGCTGGGTCCGGTTGCCCAACGGGAAGATCCGGCCCCGCGCGGGCGGACGGCTGCGCAAACTGGCGACGATCTTCTACAACCCCGACCTGCCGAGGATCGCCGACTACTACGAGCCCTGGACGTACGACTACGACATGCTGCTGAGCGCGCCGGCGGACTCCCCGCACGTGCCGGTGGCCCGGCCGCGGTCGCTGATCACCGGCGACGAGATGAAGATCTCCTGGTCGGCGAACTGGGACGACGACCTCGCCGGCTCCCAGGAGATCGCGGTCGACGACCCGATCCTGGCAAGGATGAACGAGCAGGTCCGGCTCGAGTACGAGAAGACCTTCATGTTCTACCTGCCGCGGATCTGCGAGCACTGCCTCAACCCGTCGTGCGTCGCCTCCTGCCCGTCGGGGGCGATGTACAAGCGGGTCGAGGACGGCATCGTGCTGGTCGACCAGGACCAGTGCCGCGGCTGGCGGATGTGCGTGTCCGGCTGCCCGTACAAGAAGGTCTACTTCAACCACCGCACCGGCAAGGCGGAGAAGTGCACCCTCTGCTACCCACGGCTCGAGGAGGGGCTGCCGACGGTCTGCTCGGAGACCTGCGTGGGGCGGCTGCGCTACCTCGGCATCGTCCTGTACGACGCCGACAGGGTCACCGAGGCCGCCTCGGTCGCCGACGAACATCGGTTGCTCGCCGCCCAGCGCGCGGCCTTCCTCGACCCGCACGACCCGGGGGTGCAGCGTGCCGCGGAGGCCGCGGGGATCCCGCACGACTGGCTCGAGGCGGCCCGCCGCTCGCCGATATGGCGGCTGATCAACGACTACGAGGTGGCCCTGCCGCTGCACCCGGAGTTCCGTACGCTGCCGATGGTCTGGTACATCCCGCCGCTGTCGCCGATCGTCGACGAGGTGTCGCGGACCGGCAACGACGCCGAGGATCACCGGGTGCTGCTGACCGCCCTGTCGACGATGCGGATCCCGCTGGAGTACATGGCCGAGCTGTTCACCGCCGGCGACCCCCGTCCGGTCGAGCTGGCGCTCCGCCGGCTCGCGGCGATGCGCTCCTACATGCGCGACCTCAACCTCGGCGAGGAGCCGCGGGAGGAGATCGCCGCCGCGGTCGGGATGACCGGGCAGGGGATCGAGGACATGTACCGGCTGCTGGCGATCGCCGACCACGACGACCGCTACGTCATCCCCAGCACCCACGGCGAGATCGGCCGGGCGATGGCCGAGGTCGACCCGATGGGCTGCTCGCTCGACGGGCCGGACGGGATCGGGATGCACGGTCCGGGCCTGGCCACCGACGAGCACGCCGCCACCCGGGACCCCGCCGCCGCGCCCGGGGTGGACGGCGTGCAGCGGGTCCGCCTGACGCTGAGCCGGCGCGCGGACCTGGACGCGATCCCCGGACAGCCGGGCTGGGCCGGGGGTGCGCTGTGAGCCTCCCGGGGATCGGCCAGGGCGGCTTCCGGGGCCGGGCCCGCCGGAGGTCCGGGCCACCGGTGCCGCACACCGCCCGGCAGCGGGCCCTCACCCACATGGCCGCCTCGGTGCTGCTCTGCTACCCCGGCGAGGACGCCGCGGCGAAACGTGCCGCGATCAGCGCCGAGCTCGGCGCACTGCCCCGCCCGATCGCCGACCGGTTCGGCGCGTTCCTGGCCCATGCCGAGCGCGTCGGGCCCGACGGGCTGGCCCAGGAGTACGTCGCGACCTTCGACCTGAAGCGGAAGTGCTCCCTCTACCTGTCGTACTTCCTCACCGGCGACACCCGCCGGCGGGGCACAGCCCTGGTGACCTTCCTCGAGGTGTACCGGGCCGCCGGCTTCGAGTTCGACGCGGCGGAGCTGCCGGACTTCCTGCCGGTGGTGCTGGAGTTCTCCGCGCTCGGCGACGCCGAACTGGCCGGGGCACTGCTCGCCTCGCACCGCGAGGGGCTGGAGGTGCTGCGGGAGGCGCTCGCCGCCCTGGGCAGCACGTGGACCGGGGTGGTGGAGGCGGTCACCCTCACCCTGCCGCACGTCGACGAGGCGACCCGTCGGCGGACCCTCGACCTGATCGCCGGCGGTCCCCCGGCCGAGATGGTCGGCGCCGACGCGCTCGGTCCCGCTGAGTCGGCGGCCGCCGGCCCGACCGGCTCGCGCCTGCCGCTCATCCCCGCACCGGCACGACCCCAGGAGTAACGGACAATGCGCACCCTCGACGTGATGCTGTGGATCGCCTTCCCGTACGTCTGCCTCACGATGCTGGTCGTCGGCACCGTCTGGCGCTGGCGGCACGACAAGTTCGGCTGGACCACCCGCTCCTCGGAGCTGTACGAGAGCCGGATGCTGCGGCTCGGTTCCCCGCTGTTCCACTACGGCATCCTCGCCGTCGCCGCCGGCCACCTGATGGGCCTGGTGATCCCCAAGGCCTGGACCGAGGCGATCGGCCTGCACGAGGGCGCCTACCACCTCGTCGCCACCCTCGGTGGCGGGCTGGCCGGGCTCGCGGCGGGGGTGGGGCTGGTGCTGCTGATCGTCCGGCGCCGGTTCGTCCACGGGGTGTTCCAGGCCACCACCCGCAACGACAAGTTCATGTACGTGCTGCTGGCGCTGCCGGTGGTGCTCGGGATCACCGCGACCCTGCTGCACCAGGTGTTCGGCAGCGGTGAGGGCTACGACTACCGGGAGACGATCTCTCCCTGGCTGCGCTCACTGTTCGTCCTGCAGCCGCGTGCCGAGCTGATGGCTGACGTCCCGCTCGCCTTCCAGCTGCACGTCATCGCGGCGTTCCTGCTGTTCGCGGTGTGGCCGTACACCCGGCTGGTGCACGCCCTCTCGGTGCCCCTGGGCTACCCGACCCGGCCGTACATCGTCTACCGCTCCCGCGCCGCCGACCCGGTGATCCGGCGTCCCGACCGGGGTTGGGAACCGATCGTCGGACCGGTCTCGCTCGACCGCTCGCGCGGCGGCAAGGTCCGCCCGGAGCCGGAGCAGCGCCGCTGACCCCCGGTGATCGGGACGGGGGCCCGGCCCACCACCCGACCGATTACCCTGGGGGGTATGCAGCGCCACCTGTACCTGACCCGCCACGGCGACGCCGCGGCGCACTCCTTCGCCGCCGACCGGGACCGTCCGCTCAGCGACCTCGGCCGCCGGCAGGCCGCCGAGGCAGGGGAGCTGCTGGCCGACCGCGGGATCGAGGTGGTGATGAGCTCCACCGCGGAACGATGCCGCGAGACGGTCGCCGGGCTGCGGCTGCCGGACACGACCCGCCGGGAGTTCCAGGAGGCGCTCTACCTCGCCGACGTCGAGACACTGCTGCAGCGCATCGGCGAGATCGAGGACGAGGTGACCGCCCTGCTGGTGGTGGGCCACTCCCCCGGACTGCCGGCGCTGGCCTCCGAGCTGGCGTACGACGCCGGCCACGGTGACGCCGACGCGCAGCGCTGTGCCTTCCCGGTCGCCTCGATCACCGAGATCCAGGTGCCCTGCACCTGGGCCGAGCTCGCCGACGGCGAGCGGACCGGGGTCCGGATCGTCGGGACGGTGGGCTCGGACGCGGTACCGTCGCCCTGCTGAGCCCGGCAGCCGGATCAGCGCCGGGGCGGCAACGCCGGATTTAGGGCCGGGGCACCGGCTTGTCCGGCAGCGGTTCCTCGGACACGTCGTGCGAGGAGTGCGACTGGACGTGCACGTACACGTCGCTGCGGCGCAACTGGGCCGAGATCGCACCCTTGACCTCCTCGGCGAGGGCACGGGCCCGGCCGACGGTCCACTCGTCGGGGACGCACATGAACGAGTGCACCACGGCCAGCTGACCCTGCTGGACCGTCTGGGTGGCCAGGAAGTGCACCGGCTCGCGGGCGGCGACGTCCGCCTCGACGGCCCGGATCCGGGCCACGTCCTCGGCATCGAGCGAGGAGCTGAGCAGCAGCGTCCCGGAGCGGCGCAGCAGGCCCCAACCGGTGAACAGGATGTTGGCGCCGACCAGCAGCGCCACGATCGGGTCGAGCGGCTGCCACTTGGTCAGCGCGACCAGACCGATGCCGGCCAGTACGCCGACCGAGGTCCACACGTCGGTCATCAGGTGTTTGCCGTCCGCCTCGAGGGCGATCGACCGGTGCCGGCGCCCGGCGCGGCGCAGCACCACCGAGACGGCGAGGTTGACCAGCGAGGCGCCGGTGGCCAGCAGCAGGCCGACACCGAGATCCTCGACCGGTTGCGGGTGGATCAGCCGCTGCACCGCGGTGTAGATGATCAGGGTCGCAGCCACCAGGATCATCGAGCCCTCGGCGAGCGAGGAGAAGTACTCGGCCTTGCCGTGCCCGAACGGGTGGCCCTCGTCCGCCGGCTTGGCGGCCAGCCCGAGGGCCCAGACGCCGATCAGCGCCGCGGCGAGGTTGACCATCGACTCCATCGCGTCGGACAGCAGGCCCACTGATCCGGTCAGCAGGGCGGCGCCCGCCTTGATCGCCATCGTGGTGAGGGCGGCGGCGACCGAGAGCCACATGAAGCGGCGGAGGTAGCGCGTGTCCACGATCGCCGCAGCGGTCTGTTGGGTGCTCATGTGGTTCGAGGTTAACCGCCCAGGGGCTGCCCCGACAGCAAGGAAAGGCTGGCAGAACACAGGCAAGGCTATCGATACCGGACCCGGGCCCGGGCGGGGACACCGGCACCCGGGCCCGGGGTCACGAGGGTGTCGTACGGTCAGTGCCCGAACACGTACGGGTCGACGATGTCGGCCCGCGGATCGGCGAGCGCGTCGATGGCCGCCATCTGCTCGTCGGACAGGCTGAAGCCGAACACCGACAGGTTCTCCACCTGGCGGCCCGGATCGGCCGACTTCGGCACCGCGACGAAACCCTGCTGCACCTGCCAGCGCAGCACCACTTGGGAGGGCGTACGCCCCACGGCGCGCGCCGCGTCGGCGACCGCCGGCGAGGCCATCAGCTCGTCGCGGTGGTAGCGGCCCAGCGGGCTCCACGCCTCGGTGACGATGCCGTGCTCGCGGTGGATCGCCACCAGGTCGCGGCGCGGACGGGTCGGGTCCAGCTCGATCTGGTTCACCTCGGGCTGATAGCCACGGCCGAACAGGTCGGTGAGGAACGGCTCGGTGAAGTTGGAGGTGCCGATCGCCCGGGCCAGGCCGGCCTGCTGGACGGCGAGCAGACCCTCGAACGCCTCGACGTGCCGGCCCTGGTCGGGGTTGGGCCAGTGGATCAGCAGCAGGTCGACGTAGTCGAGCCCCATCCGCTCCAGCGCCGCCTCCAGCGACTCGCGGACCAGGTCGCGGCCGTGCCACTTCTTGTTGAACTTGGTCGTGACGAACACCTGCTCGCGCGGCACCGAGGCCTGCCGGACACCGGCCCCGACGGCGTCCTCGTTCCGGTAGTTCTCCGCGGTGTCGACGAGGCGGTAGCCGGCGTCGAGCGCGGTCGCCACCGCCTCCGTGCACTCGGCTCCGGTCATCGGCCAGGTGCCCAGCCCGAGCAGCGGCATCGCGCCGCCACTGCGCAGCGGGACGGTCGGGGCGAGCGGTACGGAAGTCATGGATCCTCCTCGATCAGGGGTCGACAGCGCCGGTGTCGGCGGCTCCACCCTACGCAGGATCCCGGGCGCCGGTACTGTGAGGGCGGATCGACGGAAGGACAACCTGTGCCCACCCCCACCTCGACCTACCGACTGCAGATCACCCGGGAGTTCACCCTGCGGCAGGCCACCGCCATGGTGGGCTACCTGCGTGACCTGGGGGTGGGTGCGCTCTACCTGTCCCCGGTGCTGGCCTCGACGTCCGGCTCCGAGCACGGCTACGACTGCGTCGACCCGACCCGGATCGATGCCGAGCGGGGCGGCGAGCAGGCCTGGGCCGAGCTGATCGCGGCCGCCCGGGCCGCCGGCCTGGGGATGGTCGTCGACATCGTGCCCAACCACCTGGGCATCGCCGAACCGGACCAGAACCCGAGCTGGTGGAGCGTGCTCCAGGAGGGTCGCGACTCCCCGTACGCCGCCTGGTACGACATCGACTGGAGCCGCTACCCGATCCTGCTGCCGGTGCTCGGCGAGGACCGCGACGAGAAGCTGGCCCTGGTCGAGACCGCGGACGGGGTGCAGCTGGACTACTTCGGCCACCGCTACCCGGTCGCCGAGGGCACCTGGCAGCCGGGGGACTCGGCCAACGCCGTACACGGCCGCCAGCACTACCGGCTGGTCTCCTGGCGCCGCGGCGACGCCGAGGTCACCTACCGGCGGTTCTTCACCGTCACCACCCTGGCAGGGCTGCGCCAGGAGGACCCGGAGGTGTTCGCAGCCACCCACGCCCGGATCGCCCGGTGGGTCGCCGAGGGGCAGGTCGACGGTCTGCGGGTGGACCACCCGGACGGGCTGCGTGACCCGGGCGGCTACTTCGTCCG
The DNA here is from genome assembly GCA_964402325.1 of uncultured Propionibacteriaceae bacterium. Classification (GTDB taxonomy): domain Bacteria; phylum Actinomycetota; class Actinomycetes; order Propionibacteriales; family Propionibacteriaceae; genus Raineyella. The sequence goes on from CAYOBI010000003.1 coordinate 68,962, forward strand.
GCTGCGTGAGCTGGCGCCGGACGCCTGGATCGTCGGGGAGAAGATCCTGGAGCGCGACGAGCACCTGCCGACCTGGCCGATCCAGGGCACCAGCGGCTACGACGCCATGTTCGACGCGGGGGCGGTGTTCCTCGACCCGGGCGCCGAGAAGCAGTTCACCCGGGTCTACACCTCGATCACCGGTGACCAGGTCGCGATCGCCGACCACGTCCTGGAGGGCAAGCTGACCGCGGCCTACGACCTGCTGGAGGCCGAGCGGCACCGGATCTCCCGGCTCGCCCCCGAGCTCGACGCCGAGCCGCTCGAGTCGGCGCTGGCCGAGATCGCCGCCCGGTTCGAGGTGTACCGCTCCTACCTGCCGCAGGGCGACGGCTACCTCGTCGCCGCCGAACGGGCGGCCGCCGAGGCCCGCCCCGACCTCGCCGAGGTGATCGGGGCGATCAGCGGCCGGCTGCACGACCCGGCGGACGAGATCGCCGCCCGGTTCCAGCAGCTCAGCGGCGCGGTGACGGCGAAGGGTGTCGAGGACACCGCCTACTACCGCTACTCCCGTTTCATCGCCCTGAACGAGGTGGGCGGCGACCCGGGCACCTTCGGGATCGGGGTGGAGGAGTTCCACCGCCGGATGGCGCAGCGGCAGGCGTCCTGGCCGGAGTCGATGACGTCGCTGTCGACCCACGACACCAAGCGCAGCGAGGACGTCCGGGCCCGGCTCAACGTGCTGTCGGAGATGGGTGACATCTGGGGGCCGTTCGCCCAGCGCGTGGTGGAACGGATGGACATCGCGAACCGGCCGCTGGCCTACCTGCTGGCCCAGACCTTCGTCGGCGCCGCGCCGATCTCCCGGGAGCGGATGCACGCGTACGCCACCAAGGCGATGCGGGAGGCGTCCGACCAGACCAGCTGGACCGACCCGAACGTCGAGTTCGAGCAGGAGGTGCACGCCGCGATCGACCGGGCGTACGACGACCCGGACACCGTCGAGCTGATGCGGACCCTGCTGGAGCTGATCGCCCGCCCCGGCTGGTCCAACTCCCTGGGCCAGAAGATCGTCCAGCTGACCATGCCGGGGGTGCCTGACGTCTACCAGGGCACCGAGCTGTGGGACGAGTCGCTGGTCGACCCGGACAACCGCCGGCCGGTGGACTTCGCCGCCTGCGCCGAGCTGCTCCGACGCACCGACGCGCCGCCGCTGGACGCCACCGGCGCGGCCAAACTGTGGGTGACCTCCCGGGCACTGCGGCTACGACGCGAGCGCCCGGACCTGTTCACCGGCTACACCCCGGTGTACGCCGAGGGGCCGGCCGCCGAGCACCTGCTCGCCTTCGACCGGGGCGGGGTGATCACCCTCGCCACCCGACTGCCCTACGGCCTCACCCACCGCGGCGGCTGGCGCGACACCGTGCTGCACCTGGACGGCACCTACCGCGGCCGGCTCCAGGGGCTGGAGTGGTCGGGTACCGTCGCACTGTCGGACATCCTGATCGAGTACCCGGTGGGACTGCTCGTCCGGCAGTGAGGCCCCGACCCCCGGACGACGAACCGTGCACGACGCGCCCGGAACGAGCGACCGGGGATGAGGAACAACAGAAAGGTCGCCATGACCCTGCGCGTGGACATCTGGTCCGACATCGCCTGCCCCTGGTGCTACATCGGCAAGCGGCGGTTCGAGGCGGCGCTGGACCGGTTCGCCCACCGCGACGACGTCCGGGTGACCTGGCGGTCCTACCAGCTGGATCCCGACCTGCCGGAGCGCTACGACGGCACCGAGGCGGAGTACCTCGCCGAGACCAAGCGGATGCCGGCCGAGCGGGTCCGGGAGATGCTCCAGGTGGTGTCGGAGCAGGCGGCCGGCGTCGGTCTGGCGTACGACTTCGAACACCTGGTGCCGGCCAACTCGCTGCGCAGCCACCAGCTGCTGCACCTGGCCCAGCGCACCCCCGGCACCGACGTCGCCGCGGTGAAGGACGACCTGCTCGCGGCCCACTTCGTCCGCGGTGAGTCGATCAGCGACCCCGACGTGCTGGTGTCCGTCGGCGTACGCCACGGCCTGTCCGAGGACGCCGTCCGCGCGGCCCTGGACGACGAGGCGATCCGGGCCGAGGTACTGGCCGACTTCCGCACCGCCCGCTCCATCGGCGTGACCGGGGTGCCGTTCTTCGTCCTCGAGGACAAGTACGCCATCTCCGGCGCCCAGCCCACCGAGCTGTTCTCCCAGGCCCTGCAGAAGGTCTGGGAGGAGGAGCATCCGGCGCCGCGCAACTTCATCAGCATCGACGCCGGCGACGCGCCCGCCTGCGGCCCGGAGGGGTGCGCCTGACGGCGCGCTCCGCCCGCCACGGCGCCGATCTGGCAACTGTTGGCATCCAGATGCCCGCCCCACGCCCCGACTCGTACGGTGACAGTGTTCCCGCGCAAGCAGCGCTGACACGACGAGGAGTCAGAAGTGGTCGATCTCAGGGCCGTCCCGTTCAACCTTGACGACGAGGGGGTCGCCTGGGTCGAGCAGACACTCACGGCGATGACTGGTCGTTCGCCCCGATCGTCGACCTGAACAACAACTGGCACAACCCGATCATCTCGGTCCGCACCTGGGGCCAGGATCCCGACCTGGTGCTGGCGATGTCCACGGCCTACATGCAGGGCATCATGGAGTCCGGCATCATGCCGGCCGCCAAGCACTGGCCCGGCGACGGCATCGACGAGCGCGACCAGCACCTCTCCTCCGCCCCGAACTGGCTGTCCACCGAGGACTGGGACGCCAGCTTCGGCACGGTCTACCGGGGCCTGATCGACGCCGGGCTGCCCTCCATCATGGCCGGACACATCGCGCTGCCGAGCTACCAGCAGTACTTCGACCCGTCGATGACCGACGAGGACATCCTGCCGGCGACGCTGTGCCGGGAGATCACCACCGACCTGCTGCGCGGCAGGCTCGGCTTCAACGGGGTGGTCGTCACCGACGCCTCGCACATGGTCGCGATGAGCGGGGCGATGCCCCGCCGCGAGGTGCTGCCCGCGGCGATCAACGCCGGCTGCGACCTGTTCCTCTTCTTCAACGACCCGGACGAGGACTTCGCCTGGATGCGGCAGGCCGTCGAGGACGGCGTGCTCTCCCGCGGGCGTCTGGACGAGGCGATCACCCGTACGCTCGGCCTGAAGGCCCGCCTCGGCCTGCACCGCCGCTCCCGCGCCGAGCTGCTGCCGGCCAAGGACGCCGCGATGGCGACCATCGGCCTGCCGCAGCACAAGGCCGTCGCGGTGGAGGTCGCCGACCGGGCCGTCACCCTGGTGAAGGACCGGGACACCCGGTTCAAGCCGCTGCCGATCTCCCCCGAGCGGTTCCCGCGGGTGCTGGTCGTCCCGGTCGAGGGCGCCCCGAACCCGATGGCCGCCCTCGGCGGCGGTGCCGGCCACCCGGCCGACCGGCTCGCCGAGAAGCTCTGCGAGCGCGGCTACCGGGCCACCGTCTACGAGTCGCTCAAGCGCAAGGCGGCCGGCAAGGGCGAGGAGGAGCTCGCCAAGCTGGTGATGAGCGCGTACGAGGGCAAGGCCCCGGTCGCCGCCATCACCGACAACTACGACCTGGTCATCTCGGCGGCCAAGGTCGAGGGCCTGATGCAGCCGATCGAGCGGATCTACTGGCCGTCCACCAAGGGCACGATGGACATCCCCTGGTACGTGCACGAGGTCCCGACGATCTTCGTCTCCTTCCACTCGCCGAACCACCTGCCCGACGTCCCGCAGGTGAAGACGTTCATCAACGCGTACGACGACAAGGACTTCACCCTGGACGCCGTGCTCGACAAGCTCGAGGGGCGCTCGGACTTCACCGGCGTCTCGCCGATCGACGCCACCGGCGGACTGCGCGACTCCGTCATCTGACCCCCACCGATGTCCTGAAGGGAAGTCCCATGACCGCCACTGCACCCGCCGCCGCGCAGGTCCTCGTCGATTTCGTCCCCACCAAGAAGTTCTTCGTCGGCATCGACTCCGACGGCTGCGCCATGGACGCCATGGACATCAAGCACCAGGAGTGCTTCACCCCGGCGTACATCAAGGCGTGGGACCTACAGCCGATCTCGACCCTGGCCCGGCAGACCGCACTCTTCGTCAACCTCGGGTCGATCACCCGTGGGCTGAACCGGTGGCTGGCGCTGAAGCAGCTGCTGGACCTGCTGCGGGACCGCGGCGAGGTGGCCGAGCGCGGCGTGACGATCCCGGCGTACCCGGAGCTGACCGCGTTCGTCGAGTCCGACTACCCGCTGTCCGACAAGGGCGTCGCCGCCTTCGCCGCGGCACACCCCTCCGCCACCGCCGACCGGATGATCGCCTGGGGCAACGAGGTGAACACCCGGATCGCCGACATGGTGCACGGCTGTGGGCCGTTCCCCGGCGTACGTGACGCGATGGCCGCGATGTACGACAGCGTGGACGAGATGACCGTCTCCGCCACCCCGCTCGAGGCCCTGAAGCGGGAGTGGGCCGAGCACGGCATCGCCGAGTACATGCACGTGATCGCCGGCCAGGAGATGGGCTCGAAGGCCCAGCACGTCGAGTACGCCGCCAAGGGCAAGTACACCGACGACCACATCATGCTGATCGGCGACGCCCCGGGGGACCGGGACGCGGCTGCCAGGGTCGGCGTGCAGTACTACCCGATCCTGCCGGGCAAGGAGAAGGAGTCCTGGCTGCGCTTCAAGGACGAGGCGCTGCCGCGCTTCCTGGCCGGGACGTTCGCCGGCGGGTACCAGCAGCAGCTGATCGACGAGTTCACCGCGATGCTGCCGTCCGAGGTGCCGTGGGAGACCGTCTCCGGTGTCCGCGCCGTCACCATGCCCATGGTCAAGTGACCACCCGCGCGCACCCGACGGCACCGACCCGACAGCGCGTACCCCACCCGACGAAGGAGTGATGACCGATGGCCAAGCTCGTCGACCTGACGAAGAAGCCGTACAACCTCGATGATGCCCGGATCGCGTGGGTCGAGGACACCATCGCGGCGATGACCGACGAGGAGAAGGTCGGCCAGCTGTTCACCAACCTGTTCTTCTTCGGTGGCGACCAGTTCTCCGGCAACACCCTGACCAACAAGGAGATCCTGGACACGTACCACATCGGCGGGGCCCGCTAACAACGGGGGCACCTCCGATCAGGTCCAGCAGCTCCTCAACGAACTGCAACGGGACTCGAAGATCCCGCTGCTGATCGCGGCGAACTGCGACGCCGGCGGCAACGGCGCCTGCAAGGACGGCACCTACGTCGCCTCCGGGGCGCAGTGCGAGGCGTCCCGCGACACCCGCGTCTCCCACGACGCAGGCTACGTCTCCGGCCGCGAGGAGACCGCGCTGGGCGTCAACGTCAACTTCGACCCGTGTGTCGACATCCTGTCCAACTGGCGCAACACCATCGTCAACACCCGGGCGTACGGCACCGACGCCGACGACGTGATCACCTACACCTCGGCCTACATCGAGGGCCTGAAGGAGTCCGAGGTCGTCTGCTGCATCAAGCACTTCCCCGGTGACGGCGACGAGGAGCGCGACCAGCACCTGGTGCTCGGCAACAACTCGCTGAGCGTCGAGGAGTGGGACGCCTCGTACGGCAAGGTCTACCGGCACCACATCGACAACGGTGTGGAGATGTTCATGGCCGGCCACATCGCCGTGCCCGCCTACCAGTAGGCCCTGGTGCCCGGCCTGGCCGACAAGGACAAGCCCCCACCTTCATGGTGTCGTTCAACTACACCACCCACCTGCACGACGCAACGATGGTGAAGTGCTACGTCAACGCGTACGCCGCCAACGAGGAGTCCATCAAACAGACCCTCGACAAGCTCGAAGGCCGGTCGGAGTTCCGGGGGTCCCCGAACGAGCTGGTCTGGACGGACAAGTGGCAGGCGCGGGTCTGACCCACCCGTGCCCGGGCGCACCCTGGCGCCGAGGGCCGATCACCTGCGGGTGGTCGGCCCTTGCGGCGTCCCCGTTGCCTGCGGCGCGGCGGTGCTTGCGGCGCGGCGGTGCTTGCGGCGCGGCGGTGTCGTTG
>CAYOBI010000003.1:75106-83787 GCA_964402325.1 uncultured Propionibacteriaceae bacterium
TGCGGCGCGGCGGTGCTTGCGGCGCGGCGGTGCTTGCGGCGCGGCGGTGTCGTTGACCCGCGGATCGGCGGTCAGTCCGCGATCAGCTCCCGGTCCGGGTGCGCCGACTGCCAACCGTCGATCGCCCGGGTCCAGTCCTCGCCGTCGAACGTCACCACCGAGGCCGGGAACAGTGAGTCCTCCTCGCGCAGCATGTGCTCGTGCAGTTCGAGGACCTGGGCGGCGAACGCCTCCCGGTGCTGGGCATCGGTGACATCCAGCGCGCGCAGGAACTCCGCCAGCGCCCGGTGCTCCACCACCAGCGGGGCGATGTAGTCGGCGAAGTCGTCGGGGTAGCGCTCGACCATCACGGCGAACAGACCACCTTCCTCCCCCCGCCAGTGGCTCTCCAGCTCGTCGGTCAGCCGGGCGATCTCCTCGCGGGCGGTGTCGTACGCCCCCGCGTCCATCGCCCGCCGGGCGGCGTCGGCCAGGTCACGGGAGCTGTTGTGCTCCGCGTAGTAGTCGCGGATCAGCGTCATGTCCTGGCAGCCGCAGTAGTTGCACATGCCGCGATCCTCACACGGCCATTTCTGACGGTCAAGGGAGCTCTATTGGCGGGCCGTTGGGGGCGTGGTGGGCCTGCCTGCGAACGTGGCGGGTTCCGTAGCGCCGTTCCCGCGGATCCTCTCACGTTCCCGCGGATCCTGCCGCGTTCCCGCGGATACCCAGGGTGCAGCGGGAACCCCACAACGTCCGCGGGAACCCCCCAAGGCCTCAGCAACATCCGCGCGAACCGCACCACGTCCGCGGTAACGCCCCAGGCCCACCGCCCAAGCCCCGGCGCACCACCGCCCGATCCCCGACCACCGGCGTCATGTACGCCACCGAAACGCGCAGGAGGCCCGCCCCCTGACGGGGACGGGCCTCCTGATGCGGATCAGCGGTGCCTGATCAGCGGGGCAGGTACGCCAGGATCACTTGATGATCTTGGTGACGTTGCCGGCGCCGACGGTACGGCCACCCTCACGGATGGCGAACTTCAGGCCCTCTTCCATGGCGATCGGGTGGATCAGCGTCACCTTCATGTCGGTGTTGTCACCGGGCATGACCATGTCGACACCCTCCGGCAGCTCGATGGCGCCGGTGACGTCGGTGGTGCGGAAGTAGAACTGCGGGGAGTAGTGCGCGAAGAACGGCTTGTGACGGCCACCCTCGTCCTTGTTCAGGATGTAGACACGGCCCTCGAAGTCGGTGTGCGGCGTGACCGAACCCGGCTTGCAGACGACCATGCCGCGCTGCACGTCTTCCTTCTTGGTGCCACGGAGCAGCAGACCGACGTTCTCACCGGCCTGGCCCTCGTCGAGCAGCTTGCGGAACATCTCGACACCGGTGACCGTGGTGGTCTGGGTCTTGTCGTGGATGCCGACGATCTCGACGGTCTCGTTGACCTTGACCACGCCACGCTCGATACGACCGGTGACGACCGTGCCACGACCGGTGATGGTGAAGACGTCCTCGACGGGCATGAGGAACGGCTTCTCGGTCTCGCGGGCCGGGGTCGGGATGTAGTCGTCGACCGCATCCATCAGGTCCTCGATGGACTTGGTCCACTTCGGGTCACCCTGCAGCGCCTGGTACGCGGAGATCTGGACGACCGGGCAGTCCTCGTCGAACTCCTGCGAGGCCAGCAGCTCGCGGACCTCCATCTCGACGAGCTCGATCAGCTCGGGATCGTCGACCATGTCGCACTTGTTCAGGGCCACGACCATGGCCGGCACGCCCACCTGGCGGGCGAGCAGGACGTGCTCGCGCGTCTGCGGCATCGGGCCGTCGGTGGCCGCCACGACCAGGATGGCGCCGTCCATCTGGGCAGCACCGGTGATCATGTTCTTGACGTAGTCGGCGTGACCGGGGCAGTCAACGTGCGCGTAGTGCCGCTTCTCGGTCTGGTACTCGATGTGAGCGATCGAGATCGTGATACCGCGCTGGCGCTCCTCGGGAGCCTTGTCGATGGAGTCGAAGGGGGACTCCTCGTTCAGGTCCGGGTACTTGTCGTGGAGCACCTTCGAGATCGCCGCGGTCAGAGTGGTCTTGCCGTGGTCGATGTGCCCGATGGTGCCGATGTTGACGTGCGGCTTGGTCCGCTCGAACTTGGCCTTTGCCACTGGGGCTCCTTCTTGATGGTCGCCTCACTGGTTGCGAGGCGCGCGTTGATTACTGCCGGCTTAGATTGCCACCGGTCTGACGCTTCGCCGGGTCTCCCGAGGGTGACCCGGCCAAGTTTTCTGCACCGGCGCCGCTTAGTCAAACCGCGGATATACTACCCGGTCCATCCTAAGCGGCGCCGTTCAGAAGTTCAGGCGATCACTCGCCGCCGCGGGCCTTCTGGATGACCTCGTCGGACACGTTCTTCGGGGTCTCGGCGTACGAGTCGAACTCCATCGAGTACGACGCCTGGCCCGAGGTCTTGGAGCGCAGGTCACCGACGTAACCGAACATCTCCGACAGCGGGACGAGGGCGTGCACGACCTTGTTGCCGTGCTGGTCCTCCATCGACTGGACCTGGCCACGACGGGCGTTCAGGTCACCGATGACGGTGCCCAGGTAGTCCTCCGGGGTGGTCACGTCGACGGACGCGATCGGCTCGAGCAGGACCGGGTTGGCCTTGCGGGCAGCCTCCTTGAAGGCCATCGAGCCGGCGATCTTGAACGCGAGCTCCGAGGAGTCGACGTCGTGGTAGGCGCCGTCGACCAGGGTCACCTTGACGTCCTCGACCGGGTAGCCGGCCAGCACACCGAACTGCATGGCCTCCTGGATGCCCGCGTCGACCGAGGGGATGTACTCCTTGGGGATGCGGCCACCGGTCACGGCGTTGACGAACTCGTAGCCCGAGCCCGGCTCCTGCGGCTCGACGTTGATGATGACGCGACCGTACTGGCCCGAACCACCCGACTGCTTCTTGTGGGTGTACTCGAACTTCTCGACGGTCTTGCGGAGCGACTCACGGTAGGCCACCTGCGGCTTGCCGATGTTGGCCTCGACGTGGAACTCGCGCTTCATCCGGTCGATCAGCACGTCGAGGTGCAGCTCGCCCATGCCGGCGATGATGGTCTGGCCGGTCTCCTCGTCGGTGTGCACCTGGAAGGTCGGGTCCTCCTCGGCGAGGCGCTGGATGGCGATGCCCAGCTTCTCCTGGTCGGCCTTCGACTTCGGCTCGATGGCCTGCTCGATGACGGGGGCGGGGAAGGTCATCGACTCCAGCACCACCGGGTTGCTCGGGTCGCACAGGGTGTCACCGGTGCCGGTGTCCTTCAGACCCATCACGGCGACGATCTGGCCGGCGCCGATGGAGGCGATCTCCTGACGCTTGTTGGCGTGCATCTGGTAGATCTTGCCGATCCGCTCCTTCTTGCCCTTGACCGAGTTGAGCACGGTCGAGCCGGTCTCGAGACGGCCGGAGTACACGCGGATGTAGGTCAGGCGGCCCAGGTGCGGGTCGGCGGCGATCTTGAAGGCCAGCATGGCCAGCGGCTGGTCGTCGGCCGGGTGGCGCTCGATCACGACGGACTCGTCGCCGGGCTTGAAGCCCTCGATGGCCGGGATGTCGAGCGGCGACGGCAGGTAGTCGACGACGGCGTCGAGCAGCGGCTGGACGCCCTTGTTCTTGAACGCGGTGCCACAGAACACGGCGGTGATGGAGCTGGACAGCACCGCGCGGCGGACCGCGGCCTTGAGCTCGGCGACGGTGAACTCCTCGCCGCCGAGGTACTTCTCCATGAACTCGTCGTCGTTCTCGGCGATGACCTCGAGCAGCTCGGCACGGGCGGCGTCGGCCTTGTCCTTGAGATCGGCCGGGATCTCCTCGATCTCGTAGTCCTCACCCACCACGGTCTCGCCGCGCCACACCAGGGAGCGCATCTCGACCAGGTCGATGACGCCGTAGAAGCCACCCTCGGAGCCGAGCGGCAGCTGCATGACGGCGGCCGTCGCCCCCAGCCGGGTCCGGATGGTCTCGACCGCGTGGTCGAAGTCGGCACCCGTACGGTCCAGCTTGTTGACGAAGCAGATCCGCGGCACGCCGTACTTGTCGGCCTGGCGCCACACGGTCATCGACTGCGGCTCGACACCGGCGACACCGTCGAACACGGCCACGGCACCGTCGAGGACACGCAGCGAGCGCTCCACCTCGACGGTGAAGTCGACGTGGCCGGGGGTGTCGATGATGTTGATCTGGATGTCGTGCCAGTGGCAGGTGGTGGCGGCGGAGGTGATCGTGATGCCACGCTCCTGCTCCTGCTCCATCCAGTCCATCGTGGCGCCGCCCTCGTGCACCTCACCGATCTTGTAGTTGATACCGGTGTAGAACAGAATGCGCTCGGTGGTGGTGGTCTTACCGGCGTCAATGTGCGCCATGATCCCGATGTTGCGGACCTTGGCGAGGTTGGTTTCAATCTCGACAGCCACGAAGGGTACCTCTCGTCATGTGTGCGGTCATCTTCCGGGTTGACCGCACGTGGCGGCGTGACCGGTGGTCAGTGAAGTGGTGGCCGACGCGCGCCCCGACGGCGGCGCGGCCCGATGGGCGTGCGACACGCGACCCTGCACAGGGTACGGCGACGGGCGCCGACGATCCAACCCACGCGGTACGCACTGGGTGCGGACCGCCGAAGGGGACCATCGGCGCCCGGCGCCGTGAAGCAGGGTGTGTCACCAACGGTAGTGAGCGAAAGCCTTGTTGGCCTCGGCCATCTTGTGGGTGTCCTCGCGACGCTTCACCGAAGCGCCCAGGCCGTTGGAGGCGTCGAGGATCTCGTTCATCAGGCGCTCGGCCATGGTCTTCTCGCGGCGGTCGCGGGAGAACCCGACCAGCCAGCGCAGCGCCAGGGTGGTGGCCCGGGCGGGCTTGACCTCGACCGGGACCTGGTAGGTGGCGCCACCGACCCGGCGGGACTTGACCTCGAGGGCGGGCTTCACATTGTCCAGCGCCCGCTTCAGGGTCTGCACGGGGTCGACGCCGGTCTTGGCCCGGGTGCCCTCGAGAGCGGTGTAGACGATGTTCTGGGCGACGGACTTCTTGCCGTCGACGAGCACCTTGCTGACCAGCTGGCTCACCAGGGGCGAGCCGTAGACCGGGTCGGCGGGCATGGGGCGACGGGGCGCGGGACCCTTACGAGGCATTACTTCTCCTTCTTCGCACCGTAGCGGCTGCGGGCCTGCTTACGGTTCTTGACGCCCTGGGTGTCCAGCGAGCCGCGGATGATCTTGTAGCGGACGCCCGGCAGGTCCTTCACACGGCCGCCGCGCACGAGCACCATCGAGTGCTCCTGCAGGTTGTGGCCGACACCCGGGATGTACGCGGTCACCTCGACACCGCTGGAGAGGCGCACACGGGCAACTTTCCGCAGGGCCGAGTTCGGCTTCTTCGGGGTGGTGGTGTAGACGCGGGTGCAGACGCCACGGCGCTGCGGAGAACCCTTGAGGGCAGGCGTCTTGCTCTTCGTCGCCTTGTCGGTCCGGCCCTTGCGGACCAGCTGCTGGATAGTTGGCACCGGCTGGTATCTCTTTCCGTTGGTCGGGCGTACCCGGCGGTGCCGGGCATGCCCTGATGTCGTACGACTCCTGTGCGGGGTCTGATGACTCCTGGCTGCGGTCCCCTGCCGGCGAGGACGTACGCACGGGAGAACCCTCGCGCGACGTCGCCTCGTGGCGGCGGGACGACCGCATGTTTCGCGGCTCTGCCGGCGGAACGGAAGCCTTCGGTGGCCGACCCCGCGCACTGCTCATGCACTGCGCAGTTCGGGACCTCACCCAGGTTGTTCACCACGATCGGCACTGGACGGCCGATGGCCGATGACCGATCACCCCGCGAGCGGGCGCTGCGACTGGCCCGGACATGCCGGACACAGGTACCAAGGCTACCGACATTCGGCCCTCCGGTCAAAACAGCGGTGCCGGTCGGCCCGTCACCCTACACCGGAACCGCGGTACGACGGCGAAGCGCCGTGGGGACGTCCAGCAAGGACACCCCCACGGCGCTTCAGCGTCGGTGACCGACTCCGATCAGCGGTAGCCGCCCATGTCGAAGTCGTCCAGCGGCGGGACCGACGTGCCGGCGCCGGACATCAGGTCGTAGTCGTACGCCTCGTAGCTGGCCATCGTGTAGGCCGCCGCCTTCGCCTCCGGGGTCGGCTCGACCCGGATGTTGCGGTAGCGCTCCAGACCGGTGCCGGCCGGGATCAGCTTGCCGAGGATCACGTTCTCCTTCAGGCCCCGCAGCGAGTCCGACTTGCCGTGGATGGCGGCATCGGTCAGCACCTTGGTGGTCTCCTGGAAGGAGGCCGCCGACAGCCACGAATCGGTGGCCAGCGAGGCCTTCGTGATGCCCATCAGGACCGGACGGCCCTGGGCGGGCTGGCCACCCTCGGCGACGACCTTGCGGTTCTGCGCGACGTACGACGGACGGTCGACGAGCTCACCGGGGAGCATGTCGGTGTCGCCCGACTCCAGCACCGTCACCCGGCGCAGCATCTGGCGGATGATGATCTCCAGGTGCTTGTCGTGGATCGGGGCGCCCTGGGTGCCGTACACCTTCTGGACCTCGTCCACCAGGTGCTGCTGCACCGCGGCGACACCGAGGACCTCGAGCACGTCCTGCGGGTCCAGCTGGCCGTTGCTCAGCTGCTGGCCGACCCCGACGTGGTCGCCGTCCTCCACCAGCAGACGGGCCCGACGACCCAGCGGAACCTCGAACTCCTCGGCACCGTCGTCGGGCACGATGTACATCTTGCGCCCGCGGTCGGTGGCCTCCATCCGGATCCGGCCGGCGGCACCCGCGATCGGTGCCTTGGCCTTCGGGGACCGGGCCTCGAAGAGCTCGACGACACGCGGCAGACCCTGGGTGATGTCGTCGCCGGCCACACCACCGGTGTGGAACGTACGCATCGTCAGCTGGGTGCCGGGCTCGCCGATCGACTGGGCCGCGACGATACCGACAGCCTCGCCGACGTCGACGAGCTTGCCGGTGGCCAGCGAGCGGCCGTAGCACATCGCACAGGTGCCGGAGGTGGACTCACAGGTGAGCACCGAGCGGACCTTGACGTGGGTGATCCCGTTGTCGATCAGCATCGCGATGTTCACGTCGCCCAGGTCGACACCGGCCTGCAGCAGGACCTCGCCGCCGGCGTCGGTGATGTCGGTGGCCAGGCACCGGGCGTACACCGCCGTCTCGATGGTCGGGTCGGGGACGAGGACACCGTTCTTCTCGATCGCGATCCGCTTGGGCAGACCCGACTCGGTGCCGCAGTCCTCCTCGCGGATGATCACGTCCTGGGAGACGTCGACCAGACGACGGGTCAGGTAACCCGAGTCGGCCGTCCGCAGGGCGGTGTCGGCCTGTCCCTTCCGGCCACCGTGGGTGGAGATGAAGTACTCCAGGACGGTCAGGCCCTCACGGAAGTTCGACTTGATCGGCGAGGGGATGATGTCGCCCTTCGGGTTGGCCACCAGGCCTCGCATGGCGGCGATCTGACGCATCTGCGTCATGTTCCCTCGGGCACCGGAGTGCACCATCATGTAGATCGGGTTGGTGTGCGAGAAGTTCCTCTCCATCGCCTCGGTCAGCTCGGCGGTCGCCTGCTGCCACAGCTCGATCAGGTTGGAACGACGCTCCTCGGCGGTGGACTTGCCGCGCTCGTACTGCTTGTCGATCGCGGTCGCCTTGGCCTCGTAGCGGGCGATCAGCTCCGGCTTGCTGTCCGGGGTCTGGATGTCGGAGACCGACACCGTGGCGCCCGACCGCGGGGCCCAGCCGAAGCCGAGGTCCTTCAGGTTGTCCAGGGCCGCAGCGACGTCGACCTTCGGGTAGCGCTCGGCGAGGTCGTTGACGATCCGGCCCAGCGGCTTCTTCGAGACCTCGTAGTTGACGTACGGGAAGTCGGCCGGCAGCGCCTCGTTGAAGATGGTCCGCCCGAGGGTGGTCGCCAGCATGATGGTGCCGTCCTCGCGCAGCACCTCGCCCTCCGGCGGCACGATGTCGCGCATCCGGATGGTCACCTTGGTGCCGAGCTTGATCTCCCCGAGGTCGAAGGCCATCCGGGCCTCGGACGGGTCGCGGAACACGCGGCCCTCGCCGATCAGCCCGTCGCGCTCCTGGGTCAGGAAGTACATGCCGATGATCATGTCCTGGGTCGGCAGGGTGACGGGACGACCGTCGGCCGGCTTCAGGATGTTGTTCGTCGACAGCATCAGGATCCGCGCCTCGGCCTGGGCCTCCGCGCTGAGCGGCAGGTGGACGGCCATCTGGTCACCGTCGAAGTCGGCGTTGAAGGCCGTGCAGACCAGCGGGTGCAGCTGGATGGCCTTGCCCTCGATCAGCTGCGGCTCGAACGCCTGGATGCCGAGGCGGTGCAGCGTGGGGGCACGGTTGAGCAGCACCGGGTGCTCCGTGATGACCTCTTCGAGGACGTCCCACACCCGCGGGTCCTTGCGCTCCACCATCCGCTTGGCGGCCTTGACGTTCTGCGCGTGGTTGAGGTCGGTCAGCCGCTTCATCACGAACGGCTTGAACAGCTCCAGCGCCATCGTCTTCGGCAGACCGCACTGGTGCAGCTTGAGCTGCGGGCCGACCACGATGACCGAACGGCCCGAGTAGTCGACGCGCTTGCCCAGCAGGTTCTGGCGGAAGCGGCCCTGCTTGCCCT
>CAYOBI010000004.1:0-9888 GCA_964402325.1 uncultured Propionibacteriaceae bacterium
TGCCCTGGGACGCGAGCCCGAGCTGGCCGAGATCGCCGCCGAGATGGGTCTGGAGGAGGAGAAGGTCGTCGACCTGATCCGCTTCGGGCACGACCACGTCAGCCTCGACGCGCCGGTGGAGCAGGACGGTGACACGGCCCTGGGCGACCTGATCGCCCGAGAACCGATGCCCGGCCCCGACGAGGTGGTCCTGGACGCGGAGGACCACGCCTTCCTCGAGGAACTGCTGTCCACCCTCGACGACCGTTCGGCCGATGTCGTACGGCGCCGCTACGGTCTGCTCGACGGCCGCCAGGCCAAGCTCGCCGACATCGGCGCGGTCTGGGGCATCACCGCCGAGCGGGTCCGCCAGATCGAACGGCACGCCATCACCCAGCTGCGCGTCCGCAGTGAGGAGATGGCTGCCTGACAACCGACCAGGCGTCGGTCGCTACGAGAGGATCCGGCCGGGGAGGCGGTGCCCAGTGCACCGCTTCCCCGGCCGGATCGCGTTCCCGGGGCCGGTCAGGCCCGGCGGATCAGTCCCTCCTGGGCCTGGGTCGAGACCAGTTCACCGTTCTGGAAGATCCGCCCGAGGGCCAGCCCGACGGCCATCGACGCCGAGGGCGAGACCTGCTCGAAGAGCAGCCAGTCGTCCACCCGGAACGGCCGGTGGAACCAGGTCGAATGGTCCAGCGACACCGCGAGCAGCTCCGGGCTGAAGCTCAGCCCGTGGCTGACCAACGTCGTGCTCAGCAGTGACACGTCCGACAGGTAGGCCAGGATGCAGTCGTGCAGCCGCTGGTTGACCACCGGATCCGCGCCGACGTCCGGGATCCGCCCGTTCGTGCGGTACCAGAAGCGCTGAGCGGACGGGTGCGCGGCGTGCTCCTTCGCCTCGCCGACCCAGCGGATGTCCAGCACACCCCACTCCTCGTCGACGTCGAGGAACGGCAGGCCCATCCGCCGGTAGACCTGCTCGGTCTCCGGCCCACCGTCGAGGCGGTGACACTCGTCCGGCCCGGGGATGCCCGGCGGCAGCGAGTCCTGGTGCTCGAGCCCCTCCTCCGGGATCTTGAACGAGGCGGACAGCCGGAAGATCTGCTTGCCGTGCTGCTTCGCGGTGACAGAGCGGGTGGTGAACGTACGGCCGTCCCGTTCCGAGGAGACGTAGTAGATCAGCGGGGCGTCGTACTGTCCCGGCCGGAGGAAGTAGGCGTGCAGGGAGTGCACCCGGCGCTCCAGCGGCACGGTGAAGTAGGCCGCGGCCAAGGCCTGGGCGAGCACCTGTCCCCCGAACACCCGTTGCAGTCCCGACTGCGGGTTGCGTCCCCGGTAGAGACCGAACTCGATCTCCTCCAGCCGCATCAGGTCGACGAGGTCTTGGATGCTCTTGGGCACCGATCATCCTTCCGGGGTGTCACCGTCCCCCGTGTCGCGGCGACGGTCGTGTTCGGCCAGAAATCGTTCGAACTCCTCGGCGAGCTCGTCCGCGCTGGGCAGGTCGCCCACCAGCGTGCGGAACTCGTCGTAGTTCGACTCCAGGATGGACACTACCGCCGGACCGTTCTCCGTCGCGGCGACCTGCTGGTCGATTTCGGCACGATTCGCCATCGCCCGCTCCTCCAGCTCCGCGGGCACCAGGTTGAGCCCGCAGGACGCCTGGATCGCCTCCAGCGCGGCCAGGGCAGAGGCCACGTGCTCCGACTTGCCCAGGTAGTAGGGCACACACACGTCGATGCCCAGGGTCCGATGGCCCTTCTCGGCGAGCACCGCCTCCAGGTACGTGCCGAACGTCGCCATCACCGACAGCGAGCCGCTGAACGGGTCCCACGGATGCAGCACCAGCTCCGGGTCCGGGGAATGGGTGAAGACCTGCGGCGGCCGGGTGTGCGGGACCCGCATCGGCAGCCCGGTGACGTCGACCGTCAGGCGTACGTCCAGGGCGGCGATCAGTTCGAGCACTGCGGCGACCGCACGGTCCCAGAGCAGCATCGGCTCCGGGCCGACCAGGGCCAGGAAGGTCTCCCCTGCCGCATCGGTCATCGCGTGCAGCACCAGTTCCGGGGCGGGGGTGCGGGTAAAGTGGCCGTCCTCGAAGTCGAGCTCCGGACGCCGGTCGGCGTACTGGGTGAGCAGGTCGAGGTCGAACCGGGCCAGCGGGCGCTGGCTGCACAGCCCGAGCAGGTGATCCCCGAGGACCTGCTGCAGCTGCCCCGCGCTGCCCGCGCCGTCCAGCAGAAGCAGCAGCGCAGGGCGCTTCCCGGCCAGCTCGGCCCAGCCGTCGCGGTGGGTCCGGTAGAGCGGGAGGGATGCGGACATGTTCCCCACAGTACCCGCACCCCGCCTGCCGGGGCCGGTTCAGGCGGGCCGGTTCAGGCGGGCGGGTTCAGCCAGTGGCCCGTTCGATCGCGAGGCGGACCCGCTTGGCGGAGATCGTCATCCGGGTGCCGAGGGTCTGGGCGAACAGGCTGACCCGCAGCTCCTCCAGCATCCAGCCGATCTCCTCGACGTCGGCGGGGAGCCGCCCGGGCGGTTGGCGCGCGCACAGGTCGGCGTACGCGTCCTCGAGGACGTTCACCGTGTCCATCTCCCGGCGGTCGCGGGCGGCGGCGGCCGGCAGGGCCGCGATCCGGGCGACGATCGCCTTCAGGTAGACCGGGAGCCGCTGGAAGTACGGGTCGTCGGTGGCCGCGATGAAGCCCGGGAACACCAGGGCGGCCCGCTGCTCGGTGACGTCGGCGCGCACCTCGGCGTCCGCGACCGTGGCCAGCGCGAGGCTGATCTGCTGGTCGGCCCGGAGCACCTCGGCGGCCACCGCGACCACCCGACGCATGTGGTCGGCGTTGTCCTGGCGGACGGTGTCGCACAGGGCGGCGAAGGCCCGCTCGTCACGGACGTCGGTCGGGTCGACGGCGCGGGCGACGAGGTCGCCGACCGACTTCAGCCGGGCATCGGCGAGCAGGTCGGGGACGGTGGCGTACGGGCTGGAACCGAGGGCGAACTTGTCCGGGTTGGGCAGGTGGGAGACCACCCAGCGGGTCGGGTCGGGCGTGTTGAGCAGGACCAGCCGGCGCAACCCGGCCCGGTGGCTGGTCGCGGCGTGGGCGACGGTGTCCTGGACGACGCTGGCGACGGTGGCTCCCTCGTCGGCCAGTGCCGGGTGGCCGGTGGCCCGGGTACCGCCGCGCTCGACGGTCACCTCGCGCGGCAGGGTGCCGAACGTCCAGGTGACCGATCCGGCGTGTCCGGCCGCCCGGGAGGCCTTCGACAGGGTCGCCGCCACCGAGCGGGTGTGCTCCTGCTGGAGGGCGGCCAGGTCCTTGCCGCGGGCCATCTCGACCTCGGTGGCCGGGCCCTTGCCGCCGCCCCCGTCGGCGCGGACGACGACGAAGGTGACCCGCAGGTGGTCGGGCAGCCGGTCCGCATCCCAGTCACCGGGCGCGACCCGGAGGCCCACGTCGGCGGCCAGCCGTCGCCCGAGCGCGGCGGTGAGCGAGCGGGCCGTCGGGTCGACCTCCCCGGTGCGGACGTCCTGGTCCAGCTCGGCCAGCAGTCGTCGGGCCCAGTCGGGGGCCGGCACCACCCGGGTGCGCTGGGCCTTCGGCAGGGACCGGATCAGCTGGGTGACCAGCTCGAGGCGCAGCCCGGGCACCTGCCAGGAGAACGGGGCGGCGGGCAGTTCGCTGAGGATCGGCAGCGGGACCCGTACGCTCACCCCGTCGGCGCCGGCGCCGGGGTCGAAGACGTACTCGACGGCCAACGAGTGCTCCCCCACCTGCCAGGTGTCGGGGAAGTCGCCGGCCCTGCCGAGGTCGGCGGTGTCCTGGACCATGTCCTCGAGGGCCAGGTCGAGGAAGGCGTCCTCCTCGCGGCGCTTGGTCCGCCACCAGGCGTCGAACCCGGCCACGGTGCACACGTCGGCCGGGATCCGGGCGTCGTAGAAGTCGAAGATGGCCTGGTCGTCGACGACGATGTCGCGGCGGCGGGTGCGTTCCTCGAGTTCCTCGGCGCGGCGACGGGTCTCCTCGTTGCGGGACCAGAAGTGGTGCCGGGTGTGCCACTCCCCCTCGACCAGGGCGGAGCGGATGAAGATCTCCCGGGCGGCTACCGGGTCGACGCCCGCGTACGACACCTGGCGGCGGGCGATCACCGGCACCCCGTACAGGCTGGCGGTCTCGTACGCCACCGCCTGGCCGGCGCGCATCGACCAGTGCGGCTCGGCGTAGTGCCGCTTGAGCAGGTGGCCGCCGACCTCCTCGACCCATTCGGCGCGGATCCCCGCGACGGTGTGGGCCCACAGCCGGGTGGTCTCGACCACCTCGTTGGCCATCACCAGCTCCGGCGGATGCTTGGCGAGGGCGGAGCCCGGGTTGATCGCGAACCGGGTGCCCCGGGCCCCGAGGTACTCCCGCGGGCCGCGACGGACCCGGCCCCGGCCGTCGCGCGGCCGGTTCTTCTTCTCGTCCTTGAGGTCCGCCAGCCCGATGTGCGACAGCAGGCCGGTCAGCACCGCGATGTGCACCCGGTCGGCGTCGGCCGTCTGCTGGTTGCGGTTCAGTCCCAGGTCGCGGCAGATATCGCGCAGCTGGTTCTGCAGGTCCTGCCACTCGCGGATCCGCAGGTGGTTGAGGTACTCGTCGCGGCACATCCGCCGGAAGGCGTTGCCGGACATCTCCCGCCGGCTGGCGGTCAGGTAGTCCCACAGCCGCAACAGCGCGACGAAGTCCGATCCGTCCGATTCGGGGACCGGGCGGTCACCGGACCCCGAACCGGCGGTCGCGTCGTGGGCCACCATCGGCGCCCAGAACCGCCGGTGCAGCTGATCGGCCTTCTCCCGCTGCTCGCGCGGCCGCTCCCGGGGGTCCTGGATGGTCAGGCCGGCGACCAGCACGACCATCTCGCGCAGGCAGCCGTACTGCTCCCCGGCCAACAGCATCCGGCCCATCCGGGGGTCGAGCGGGATCCGGGCCAACCGGTGGCCGAGCCGGCTCAGTCGCGGCTGGGACCGGGTGGCCTGCGGGGCCAGCGCACCCAGTTCGTCGAGCAGCCGCATGCCGTCGGTGATCTGCACCGACTCCGGTGCCTCGACGAACGGGAAGCCCTCGATGTCACCCAGCCTGGCCTCGGCCATCTGCAGGATGACCGAGGCGAGATTGGTCCGCAGGATCTCCGGCTCGGTGAACTCGGGACGGGCCCCGTAGTCCTCCTCCGAGTACAGCCGGATGCAGATGCCCGCCGCGACACGGCCGCAGCGACCGGCCCGCTGGTCGGCCGAGGCCCGGGAGACGGGCTCGATCGGCAGCCGCTGGACCTTGGTCCGGGTGGAGTAGCGGGAGATGCGGGCGGTGCCGGGGTCGACGACGTAGCGGATCCCGGGCACGGTGAGCGAGGTCTCGGCGACGTTGGTGGCCAGCACGATCCGCCGGCCGGCGTGCGGGGTGAACACCCGGTGCTGTTCGGCGGCGGACAGTCGGGCGAACAGCGGCAGCACCTCGGTGCGCGGCAGCTTCAGATCGGTGATCGCCTCGGCGGCGTCGCGGATCTCCCGCTCCCCGGAGAGGAAGACCAGGATGTCCCCGGAGCCCTCGGTCGACAGCTCGCGGATCGCGTCGCAGATGCCCTCGTTCTGGTCCTTCTCCACCGCGGCGCGGCCCTCGTCGTCCGCCCCGGCGTCGACCAGGGGACGGTAGCGCAGCTCGACGGGGTACGTACGTCCGGACACCTCGATCACCGGGGCGTCGTCGAAGTGCCGGCTGAACCGCTCGGTGTCGATGGTGGCCGAGGTGACGATCACCTTGAGGTCGGGGCGGCGTGGCAGCAGCTGCTTGAGGTAGCCGAGCAGGAAGTCGATGTTCAGCGACCGCTCGTGGGCCTCGTCGATGATGATCGTGTCCCAGGACCGCAGGTCACGGTCATGGGAGATGCCGGCGAGCAGGATGCCGTCGGTCATCACGGTCAGGGCGGTCTCGCGCTGGGCCTTGCGGGTGAACCGCACCTGGTAGCCGACCTCGTCGCCGAGCTCGACCTCCAGCTCCTCGGCGATCCGTTCCGCGACCGTACGGGCGGCCAGGCGCCGCGGCTGGGTGTGCGCGATCCGCGTACGCCCCAGCCGCAGGCACAGCTTCGGCAGCTGCGTGGTCTTGCCCGACCCCGTCTCCCCGGCCACGATCACGACCTGGGACTCCGACAGGGCGGCGGCGATGTCGTCCACCCGCGCGCTGATCGGCAGCTCCGCGGGGAAGGTGATGGTGGGGGTCAGGAGGGCTGGCCTCCCCTGATCTCTTCCTCGTCCAGCGGACCGGTGTCCTCGGCGCGGTCACGGATCAGCGCCAGCGGGCACTCGGCGTGGGCCATCACGCCGCGGACGACACCGCCGACGCCGAAGCCGGCCGTGGTGTGCACACCCAGCCAGAGCAGGTCCAGCTCGCGGGAGCGGGCGACCATCTCCTTGACCGGGTGACCCTGGACGACGTGGCTGGTGACGGTGACGTCGGGGTAGCGCTTCTGCAGCGGCTGGAGGAGTGCCTGGACGCCGCCCTCGGCAGCGGCGCCGGCCACGTCGACGGCATGCTCACCGGTGCGGCGGACCGCCCCGGGCACGTCCCAGACGTGGATGACCTCGAGGCCCACGTTCCGCAGCGAGGCCTCGGCGAACGCGGCGGTGAGGGCCGCGGCGCCGTTGGCGGTTGCGTCGACCCCGACACCGATGCGCTCCTGGCGTCCGGTCGCGCCCGGCGAGGAGGCCGCGGAGATCATCACCACCGGGCAATGGGCGGTGGCTGCCACGCCGACGCTGGTCGACCCGACGAAGATCCGCTCCAGGCCGGACAGCGAACGCCGGCCGACGACGAGCAGGTCGGCGTTGCGGGACAGCTTCGTGAGCGCCGCGGTGGCATTGCCCATCACGACCTCGGTGCGGATCCGGTCGGCCGGGAACCCCTCGGCCTGCGCGGCCTCGGACGCCTCGTTGACGACCTGCATCCCGGCCTCGTGGAGCACGGACGGGTCGTACACGACTCCCCAGGCCCCGGCCAGGATCGCGTCGTCGACGACATGGGCGATCAACAGGTCGTCGCCCCGCAACTCTGCCGCCCCACGGGCGTACGAGAGGGCTCGGTTGGCGTCCGGAGATCCGTCGACACCGACCAGGACGACACCATGGGAAACTGACTCACTCATCTCTGCCTCCTGCTGTCGAGTCTGTCACTTCTCTTCGCGGTCCACCACGCGTCCACTGATTTCGCGCACCTGCACAGTGACGAAGAGATCACGGTCCCCCATCGCCCACGGCATCGGGCCGTCGGCGCGCAGGGCGGCGAGCTGGGCCTCGTCGGTCGGGGTGGACGAGACGCCCTGCAGCATCACGCTCCACCCGTTGCCGGTCGACACGTCGATGTCGTCCACCTGGAAGGACACCTCGCGACCCTCGGTGAGCTCGGCCAGCACCGACGACCGCGAGGTACGGAAGACCACCAGACCGTCGCGCACGACGTAGTTGACCGGCAGGATCAGCAGTCCCACCACCGGGGAGGTCCAGGCCACCCGGCCGACCTCCTGGGTCCGCAACAGGGCGCGACAGTCATCGGGGTCGAGCGCCGCGAACATGCCTTCGTGCATGGTCCTCCTCCGTTTTTCCTCGACAGATCCTACTGGAGCCGGAGGGCCTCACTCGACCTCGAACGTGGTATGACCACCGAGCTTGTGCGCGAGTTCGTCGTCGATGCCGTCGGCGATGTCGCTGATGATCCGCACTGCCTGGTGCAGGTGGGCCGGGACGAACGGGTGGGTGAGCACCGACAGACTGGCGAACACCTTGTCCCGGACCAGGTGGAACTTGACCATCCGGGCGTCCGCGTTGAGGTCGTTGAGCACCTCCGCGGCCCGCGACCGGCCGGCGACGTCATGGACGATCACCGAGAACAGGATCAGTTCGCGCCCGTCGCGGCTGACCCGCAGGAAGAGCATCGCCGAGCCGACCCGCAGTGCGATGTCGCCCTCGTGGTCGCGCAGCGGGGCGTGGCCGAACATCTCGGTGAGCTCGGCCTCGACCATGGCGTTGAGGTGCCGGGTATCGACCGGGAGGACGGCCATCACGTCCTCGGCGTCGAACTCCGTCGACCCGGACAGCGGCTCGGGTCGCGGGGTGAGCACCTCGGCCAGGTGGTCGGGGGCCAGGAACACCGGGTGCTGGACCCCGAAGACGTCCCGCAGCGCGCCGACCGCGGCGGCGGCGAGCCGGTCGGAGGCCTCCTGGTCCATCTCCATCCAGAAGTTCGCCGTCGGGCGGGGCCCCTCGATGGTCGGCGCCGACCAACCCAGGCGTTCCATCAGGGCCAGCTCGTCCGACCCGAGCTGGTAGCCCTCGCCGAGCACCGAGTTGCTGGACGCCTCGGCCCGGATCGTCGTCCGGTCCAGGGCGGTGAACATGACGTACGGCACCTGGCTCTCGTCCACGGCCACGCAGCCGATGGTGAAGTCGGCGGAGTCGTCGATCACCGAGATCACCTCGGCGAGGCGCAGCTCGAACTCGTCCCAGGCCTGGGCGATGCTGCGATCGAGGTCGAAGTCTCCGTACTGGGGCACGGCCCGAAACTAGCGCACCGACGGGGGCACGTCATGACAGCAGGGCAGCGATCCCGAAAATGCTCAGCACCGACAGCAGCGTCGTCACGAAGATCGCGTCGCGCACCATCACCACCCCGCGCCCGTACGTCGTGGCGATCACGAAGACGTTCTGGGCGGTCGGCAGGCCGGCCATGATCGTCACCGCCAGCAGGTCGGGCCGATCCAGGTGCATCACGAAGTGGCCGAAGACCCAGGCCACCAGCGGCATCGCGACCAGCTTCAGGGCGCTCTGGAGGGCAAGCACCGGCCCGGCGGCCCGGTCCGGTCGCGGCCCCAGCCGCAGCGAGATGCCGAACGCCATCAGCACCCCCGGCACCGCCATCGCCCCCACCATCGACAGCGGGGCCTCCAGCAGGGCGGGGATCCGGATCCCCCGGACCGACAGCAGCACCCCGACCAGGGTGGCGATCGTCAACGGGTTGCGGAGGAAGCGTCCGATGAAGGCCCGGACGGTGAAGTGCACCTCGGTGCCGGTGGCCAGGTCGAGCAGCGCCAGCCCGACCGGCTGCAGGAACAGCAGCTGGGTGAGCATCACCGGCACCACCCGGGTGGGCGAGTCGAGGACATAGGTGGCGATCGGCAGCCCGAGGTTGCCCGCATTGACGTACGCCGAGGCGAACGCGCCGGTGACCGTCTCCGCCATCGGCAGCTTCCAGACCAGGCGCGCTGCCGCCACCCAGACCAGGATCATCGCGGCGATGGACACCAGGGAGGCGGCCAGGTCGGCGGAGAGGACGGCCGAGATGTCCTCCTTCGCCATCATCGTCACGAAGAGCACCGGCATCGCGACGTAGAAGGACAGCTTGCCGAGCATGTTCTGGGTCTGCTCGGTGAAGAGGCCCAGGTGCGCCATCAGGTAGCCCACCCCGACGACGACCGCGATGACGAAGAACCCCGACAACACACCCTGCACGACCACCCACTGTAGGACGGTGGCCGGGCACCCCCGGCGGCCGTCAGCCATCGGTCGACCCCGGTCCGTCGTGTCAGCGGGTGCCCGCGCCCGGCGCGTCGGAAGGAAGAGCCGTGCAAACTGCGATACTGGGCGCCATGACAGCTCCCCAGCAGCCGTCGACGCCGCCCCCCGGAAGGCCAGGACTGCCCCCGGCAGCCCCCTTCGGCGCCGACCCGGTGGGCGCCCCGTCGCCGCTGCGGGGACAACCGTCGACGCAGCCCACAGCCGACCGGGCCACACCACCCACCGTGGTGATGCCCGCCGTCGGTTCCGGCCGGCCGCCGGCTCCCGTCACGGCAGCACCCGTCACGGCAGCACCCGTCACG
>CAYOBI010000004.1:9988-15912 GCA_964402325.1 uncultured Propionibacteriaceae bacterium
CCCGTCACGGCAGCACCCGTCACGGCAGCACCCGTCACGACGGCGCCCCCGCGGCGGGCGGCCCCGGCCTCCCGGACCAAGCCCCGGCCGAGCGTGCTGATCGGCTTGGCGGCGGCGCTCGTACTCGTCGCCGGGGCGACGTTCTTCATCTGGCGCTACCTGCAGGCGGAGCAGTACGACTCCCGCCTGGCGGCGGATCGATCCGCCGCCCGGCAGGTCACCGAGCGCTATCTCGGCGCCCTGCGGGACGCCGATGCAGCCACCGCGCTCGACGTGGCCGCCGAGCGGCCCGGCAACGACTCGCTGCTGACCGACGAGGCCCTGCGGACCGCCCGCGACAACGGCGGGGTGACCGGCATCCGGATCGGCGAGGCGACCATCGCCCAGGACGCGGCCAGGCACCTCATCGGCGACACCGGGACCGTGGCGGTGCACTATCTGGTCGGCGGCTCTACCGTCGACGTGGCGCTGCCCGTCTCCCGGGTCGGTTCGCACTGGAAGCTGGCGGCGGTGACCGCCCGGGTCGACCTGGGCGGCGACGCCCCGACGCGTACGGTCGACGGGACCGTCCCGGCCACGTCGACGGTGGACCTGTTCCCCGGCAGCTACCGGATCGGCACCACGTCACCGTTGGTCACCCTGGCCCAGTCGAGCCTGGTGGTCACCGCCCCCGATCCGCTGGCCGCGGCGTCGACGCAGTGGTCGGGGGGATCCCCCGGCCTCTCGACCCAGGCCCGCAGCCAGATCACCGACGCCGCGCGCGAGTCCCTCTCCGCCTGCCTGGGCCAGCAGTCGCTGACCCCGCCGGGCTGCCCGATCGCGATCTCGACCGGCGCTTCCATCACGGTCGACCCGGCCACGATCCAGTACACCCTGCTGGACGACCCGTGGCCGGCGGCGACGGTGGCCTTCGACCCGTCCACCGGCGGGGCCACCGGAAAGGTGAGCCTGCACTACCGTCTGGACGCCTCCGCCACGAACGGGGACGTCGAGGGCGTGGTCCGGCAGGAGTACCGCTACGACGCAACCTTCGCCGCCGACCTGTCGGGGAGCGGCCCGGTGATCAGCTGGAAGTGACCGGGGGCCCCTGGTCACCGGGGTCCTCGGGCGGTGGCACGGGGTGGCTCACGGACCACTCCTCGAAGGCGGAGATCGCCGTCGGGAGGGTCGGGAACACGTACTCGCGGCCGACCGCGTCGATGATCCCGGCCCGTTCGAGCTGGGCGAGGGCCTCCTCGTTGAGCCGGGCGATGGCGAACCGGATGCCGTGCTCGTCGAGCATCCTGCGCAACTGCTCCATCTCATCGCCGGCCGTCAGGTCGACCTCGCCGTTCGCCTCGGCGTTCAGCAGGAACCAGCGGGTCGGGGTGTCGGCCGAGAGTGCCGCCTGCAGCGCGCGGCGGCGGAAGTCGACCGAGTTGGCGAAGAACAGCGGCGCGTCGTAGCGGTAGACGACCAGCCCGGGCACCGGCCGGGCCTCCGGAGTGTCGGCGGTGTCGTACATCCCCGGCGTGTCGGGGACCCGCCCCAGCACCGCCTCCGCCGGAGTGGTGAGCCGGCGGAGCAGGTCGAGGATCGACAGGCCGACCGCGATGGCGATCCCGATCAGCACGTCGAAGGCGATCACCCCGGCCGCGGTGAGGACGGCCAGGACCAGTTCGCTGCGCCGGAACCGGGCGACCCGCCGCCACTCCCGCAGGTCGATCAGCTTCAGGGCCGCGAAGATCACCACCGCCCCGAGCGCCGCCGAGGGGAACGACCCGATCGCCGGGCCGAGGAAGAACAGCGTCGCCAGCACGCACGCGAGCGTCACCAGCGAGGCCAGCTGGGTCCGGCCGCCCATCGCCGCACCCAGGGCCGTCCGGCTGCCGCTGCTGCTGACCGGGAACCCGCCGGACAGGCCCGCGGCCGCGTTCGCTGCGGCGAGGGCGAAGAACTCCTGGTCCGGGTCGATCTCTCGGCCCTGCCGGGCGGCGAACGACCGGCCGGTGAGCACGTTGTCGGTGTAGCCGACCAGTGCGACACCGACCGCGACGGGGATCATCTCCCGCCACGGGACGCCACTGAGGTCGGGCGGCCCGAACGGCGGCAGCCCGGCCGGCACCTTGCCGACGACCCTGATCCCTGCCGCGGTGAGGTCGAAGGCGGCCACGACCCCCGCTGACGCCACCATCGCGATCAGCGGCCCGGGCCAGCGCGGCAGGAAGCGATCCGTCAGCAGCAGGGCGGCCAGCACGGCGCCGGCCAGCACCAGGGTCGGCCAGTGCAGCTGGACCGCGGACGTGACGAGGCTGGCGACCTCCCGGTAGGTGTTGCGCCCGTCGGTGGCGATCCGGGTCACCCGGCCGAGCTGGCTGACGATCATCAGCACGGCGATCCCGGTCATGTAGCCGAGCAGGACGGGCTTGGAGAAGAACTCGGAGAGGAAGCCCAGCCGGGCCGCCCAGCCGACGAAGCACACGAGGGCGACGGTCAGGGCGAGGACAGCGGCCAGGGTCGCCCGCTGCCCCGGATCCGCCTCGGGTGCCAGGGTGGCGATCGCCGTGGCGGTCATCAGAGCCGTGGTGGACTCCGGGCCGACCGACAGCTGCCGGGAGCTGCCGAGGAAGGCGTAGAGCGCCAGCGGTCCCACGATCGCCCACAGTCCGGTCACCGGGGACAGGCCGGCGACACCGGCGTACGCCATCACCTGAGGGACGAGATAGGCGGCCACGGTGATGCCGGCGAGCAGGTCGCCGCGTAGCCAGCGCCCTTCGTAGTGCCGCAGCACCCGCAACCCCGGGACCACCCGGGCCAGGCCCGGGCGGGCGGACTCCGCGCCGGCCGACGGGTCCGGGGATCCCGACCCGGCAGCGGCTGACATGATCCCTATCGTACGGACGTCCCGGGCGGTCGACCGGGCAGAAACGTACGTCCCTCGGGGTGGACCTCCGGGTGCGTCCGCCGATGCGGCGCCGGGTGGCCCGGGGCCCGTGTGCGGATCGGGTCAGACGGCCCGGCGCCGCGACCTCTTGCGCGTGCCGGCGCCCTCGACGTCCCCTTCGCCGGTGTCGGGGGCGTCGGCGGCTGTGGTCGGCTCCTCGGCCGGCGCCTGCCCGGAGGCCGCGGCCGGCGCGGCGCCGGTGCCGCCGCGCTTGCGGTCGAGGGAGGCCTGCAGCGCCGCCATCAGGTCGATCACCTCGCCACCGGTGCCCGCCGGCACCGGGGCGGGTTCGGCGGTGATGACACCCTCGTCAGCCGCGAGCCTGGCCTCCACGAGTGCGCGGAGCTGCACCTGGTAGTCGTCGACGTACACCGAGGGGTCGAAGTCCTCCGACAGCTGGGCGACCAGCAGGTTGGCCATCGCCTGCTCCGCCTCGGTCACCGCCGCGGTCGGCACCTGCTCGGCGAAGTCCGGCTCACGCACCTCGTCGGCCCACAGCAGCGACTGGAGCACCATCAGGTCGCCGCGGACCCGCAGCACGCCGAGCCTGGTCCGCTGCCTTAGCGCGTACTTGACCACCGCGGTGCGGGCCGTCTGTTCCAGGGTCGAGCGCAGCAGCAGGTACGGCTTGGCCGCCTTCCGGTCCGGTTCCAGGTAGTACGCGGTACCGAGGGTGAGGGGATCGATCTGCTCACTGGGCACGAACTGCAGGACCTGGATCTCGTGGGCGGCCTCGGCCGGCAGCGCCTCGAGCTCCGCCTCGGTCAGCACGACCCGTCGCCCGTCCTCCTCGTACGCCTTGTCGATGTGCTCGTACGCGACGACCTCCCCGCAGGTCTCGCAGCGGCGCTGGTAGCGGATCCGCCCGCCGTCGGCGTCATGGACCTGGTGCAGCGCGACGTCGTGCGACGACGCGGCGCTGTACAGCTTCACCGGCACGTTGACCAGTCCGAAGGCGATCGCTCCGGCCCACATCGACCTCATGACTCCATTGAACCCGACAGATGTGATCCAGGGAACATACAGTGACACGTAACGGCGGGCGGTGGAGGTGCAATGGAGGGCAAGCCGGTCACGGTCCAGGTCGGCGGCCGGTCGATCCGGCTGACCAATCCGGACAAGGTCCTCTACCCGTCAACCGGCACCCGGAAGGCCGAGGTACTGGACTACTACCTGGCCGTCGCGGACCGGCTGGTGCCCTGGTCGCGCGACCGGCCGGCGACCCGGAAGCGCTGGGTGCACGGCGTCGGCACCCTCGAGGCGCCGGGCCAGGCGTTCTTCACCAAGCAGTTGGAGCGCGGCGCGCCGGAGTGGGTGGCCCGCCGCGACATCCCGCACACCGATCGGGTGATCACCTATCCGCTGGTGAACGACGCGGCGACACTGGCCTGGCTGGCGCAGGTGGACACCCTCGAGGTGCATGTGCCGCAGTGGGCCTTCGACGCTGCAGGCGAACCGCGTCCCCCCGACCGTCTGGTCCTGGACCTGGACCCCGGTCCGGGCGTCGGACTGCCGGAGTGCGTCCGGGTGGCCCGCGAGGCGCGCCTGGTCCTGGCCGGCATGGGCCTCGACACCACCCCGGTCACCTCCGGGTCGAAGGGCCTGCACCTCTACGCCGCCCTGCCGGGCACGGCGTCGTCGGAGCAGGTCAGCGGCGTCGCCCGGGCGCTCGCACGGGCCCTCACCGAGGAACTGCCCGGCCTGGTCGTGTCCGAGATGCGCCGGTCGCTGCGGACCGGCCGGGTGCTCCTCGACTGGTCGCAGAACAACGCCCGCAAGACCACCATCTGCCCCTGGTCGTTGCGCGGCCGGCTGACCCCGACCGTCGCCGCCCCACGGGACTGGGCGGAACTCGATGATCCGGGTCTGGCCCAGCTGACGATGGCCGAGGCGCTCGACCGCCTCCGGGGCTCCCCGGCCCCCGGGCCGACCACCACTGCGGACACGACGCGCGACGTGGTCACCCTGGCGGTCCCGAGCGGGTCGGCGACGCCGGCACCCGCCGGTCCGGCAGGGGCGCCCCGGACGTACGCCCCGATGCTCGCCACGCCCGGGACGCTCGGGCTGATGTCCGGCGACGGATGGTCGTACGAGATGAAGTGGGACGGCGTCCGGGTGCTGGCGCGCACCACCGGGGGGTCCGTCCGGCTGATCAGCCGGACCGGCCGCGACGTCACGGCGACCTACCCCGAGCTGGCGGAGCTCGGGACGCTGGCCCGGGAGGACCTCGTCGTGGACGGCGAGGTGGTCGCCGTCGGGCGGGCGGGCCGACCGGACTTCGGGCTGCTGCAACGGCGGATGAACCTCACCGGCACCGGGGACGTGGCCCGGCTCCGCGAGGAGGTGCCGGTCACGCTGATGGTCTTCGACCTGCTGGAGGCCGGCGGACGGGACGTCACCGGCGCGACGTACGACGACCGCCGCTCACTGCTGGCCCGGTTCCTGCCCCCCGGGCGCCGTGTCCAGGTCCCACCGGTGCACCCCGGATCGGCCGCCGCCGCGATGAAGGTGTCGGCCGAGCTCGGGTTGGAGGGGATCGTGGCCAAACGGCGCTCCTCCCGCTATCGGCCCGGACTGCGGTCCACCGACTGGCTGAAGGTCAAGCACCAGCGCGGCCAGGAGGTGGTGGTGATCGGCTGGCGCCCGACCGCCGGGGGCCCGGACCTCGGGGCGATGCTCACCGCGGTACCCGATCTCGCGGGGCGACTGGTGTACACCGGGCGGGTCGGCTCCGGCCTCAGCGAGCGGGCCCGGCAGGAGGCGCGTGCCCTGCTGGGTCCGCTGGCGAGAGCGGATCCGCCGGTCGAGGTCCCGGACGCCGAGCGGGTCGGCACCCACTGGGTCGACCCCGAGCTGGTGGCGGAGGTCCGGTACGGGGAGGTCACCGCCACGGGACGGTTCCGGCACCCGGTCTGGCGCGGGTGGCGGCCGGACCGGGTGCCGGGGGAGATCCGTTGGGAGTGACCCCCAGGGGGTCACTGCTTGGGCGTGGTGCGCAGCC
>CAYOBI010000004.1:16012-25527 GCA_964402325.1 uncultured Propionibacteriaceae bacterium
GAGATCCGTTGGGAGTGACCCCCAGGGGGTCACTGCTTGGGCGTGGTGCGCAGCCCGAAGGGCAGGTAGAGCGGACAGGTGCGGACGGCAGCGGTCGCGACGAGCACGAGACCGACGACGCCCAGCACGATGCCGGCGACGGACGTGATGCCGAGGACGAACGCCAGCACGACCAGGATCGGGCCGAGGATGAAGCGGATGAGGCGGTCGGTGCTGCCGATGTTCTTGATCATGACACTCTCTCCGAGAAATACCCCTAGGGGTATACAGGTGGACGTTTGGATCATAGCGCACCGAGGGTCACGCATCCCCTCGATGTGACTCAGATCACGGGCAGGAACGGCGAGGGGACCGTCATCAGTGATGACGGTCCCCCTGCTGTGGGTCAGCCGACGCCGAAGCCTAGCTGCAGCCGCTGGTCGAGCCGCAGCCCTCGCAGACGTAGCAGGACCCGCTGGGGCGCATCTTGGTGCCGCAGGTGAGGCACAGCGGCGCGTCGACCGAGGTGCCGGTCAGCTCCTCCATCAACTCGGCGCTGGTCTTGGCGTCGTGGGTGGCGGAACGCTCGCCAGGCTGCACGGACTCACCCACCCCGGGCGTGGACCTGACCGGCGCGGACGCGACGGCGCTCGCCGGCCGACTGGCCGGCGCGGACCCTCCACCGGACCCCAGGGTGAGCGGGGCCACCATCAGTGTCGGCGTGGTCGACGGCTTGGCCACGGGTGCGTGGTCGGCGGCCTCGGACTCGTCCAGGTAGCTGCCGGTGTCCAGGTAGCGCGCCCGCTCGGCGGCGGTGTAGATGCCGAGCTCGGCCCGCTCGTCGAAGGACAGGTAGTCCAGGGCGAGCCGCCGGAAGATGTAGTCCATGATCGACTGCGCCATCCGGATGTCGGAGTCGTCGGTCATGCCGGCCGGCTCGAACTTCAGGTTGGTGAACTTCTGCACGAAGGTCGTCAGCGGCACGCCGTACTGCAGGCCGATCGACACGGCGATCGAGAACGCGTCCATCACGCCCGACAGGGTCGACCCCTGCTTGCCCAGCTTGAGGAAGATCTCGCCCAGCCCGTCGTCGGGGTAGGAACCGGTGGTCATGTAGCCCTCGGCCCCGGCGACCGTGAACGAGGTGGTGAAGCTCGGACGCTTCTTCGGCAGGCGCTTGCGGATCGGGCGGTACTCGATCTGGACCTGCGGCTCGACGACCTTCTGCGTCTTGTCGGCCTTCTTGCCGGTGGAGAGAGGCTGGCCGACCTTGCAGTTGTCGCGGTAGACGGCCAAGGCCTTCAGTCCGAGCTTCCAGCCCTGCATGTAGACGTCGGCGATGTCCTCGACGGTGGCCGACTCGGGCAGGTTCACGGTCTTCGAGATGGCGCCGGAAAGGAACGGCTGCACAGCGGCCATCATCCGGACGTGGCCCATCGGGCGGATCGCCCGCTGGCCCATTGCGCAGTCGAAGACCTCGTAATGCTCGGGCTTGAGGCCGGGGGCGTCGACGACGTGGCCGTGCTCGGTGATGTAGGAGATGATCGCCTCGACGGTCTCCTCGGCGTAGCCCAGCTTGGCCAGGGCGAGCGGCACGGTGTGGTTGACGATCTGCATCGACCCGCCGCCGACCAGCTTCTTGAACTTGACGAGCGAGAAGTCGGGCTCGATGCCGGTGGTGTCGCAGTCCATCATGAAGCCGATGGTCCCGGTCGGGGCGAGCAGCGAGGCCTGCGCGTTGCGGAACCCGTCCTGGGCGCCGAGCGAGACGACCTTCTCCCACTCCTGGGTGGCGGCCTGGTGCAGCGTCGCGTCCATCTCGTTGACCGTACGCAATTCGTCGTTGGCGGCCTGGTGCTTGCGCATCACCCGCTGGTGGGCGTCCGCGTTGCGGGCGTAGCCGTTGTACGGGCCCTCGACGGCGGCCAGCTCGGCGGAGCGACGGTAGGCGGCGGCGGTCATCAGGGAGGTGATCGCCGCGGCGAGCGCCCGACCGCCGTCGGAGTCGTAGCCGTGGCCGGTGGCCATCAGCAGGGCGCCGAGGTTGGCGTAGCCGATGCCGAGCTGCCGGTAGTTGCGGGTCGTCTCGGCGATCGCCTCGGTCGGGAAGTCGCCGAACGTCACCGAGATGTCCATCGCGGTGATGATGATCTCGACGGCCTTGACGAAGCGCTCGACGTCGAAGGTGTCGTCGTCGTTCAGGAACTTGAGCAGGTTGAGGCTGGCCAGGTTGCACGACGAGTTGTCGAGACTCATGTACTCCGAGCAGGGGTTGGATGCGGTGATCCGGCCGGTCTCGGGGTTGGTGTGCCAGTCGTTGATGGTGTCGTCGTACTGAAGGCCCGGATCGGCGCACTCCCAGGCGGCCTGGGCGATCTTGCCGAACAGCTTGCGGGCGTCGACGGTGTCGATCACGTCGCCGGTCAGCCGGGCCCGCAGGCCGAAGTCGTCGCCGTCCTCGACAGCGCGCATGAACTCGTCGGTGACCCGTACGGAGTTGTTGGCGTTCTGGTACTGGACCGAGACGATGTCCTTGCCGTCCAGGTCCATGTCGAAGCCGGCGTCACGCAGGGCGCGGATCTTGTTCTCCTCGCGCGCCTTGGTCTCGACGAACTCCTCGATGTCGGGGTGGTCGACGTCCAGGACGACCATCTTCGCGGCCCGGCGGGTGGCGCCGCCCGACTTGATGGTCCCGGCGGACGCGTCGGCGCCGCGCATGAACGAGACCGGCCCGGAGGCGGTACCGCCCGAAGTCAGCAACTCCCTGGACGAGCGGATCCGGGAGAGGTTGACGCCGGCACCGGAGCCGCCCTTGAAGATCCGGCCCTCCTCGGCATACCAGTTCAGGATGGAGTCCATGGAGTCGTCGACCGACAGGATGAAGCAGGCGCTGATCTGCTGGGGCGCCTCGGTGCCGACGTTGAACCACACCGGGGAGTTGAAACTGAAGTACTGGTGCAGCAGCATCCAGGTCAGCTCGTCCCCGAACACGCCGGCGTCCTGGGGGGTGGCGAAGTAGCCCTCGGCCTCGCCGGTGGTGCGGTACTTGTCCACCACCCGATCGATCAGCGTCTTCAGGCTGGCCTCGCGGGCGTCGGTCCCGACGGCGCCGCGGAAATACTTCGTGGTGACGATGGTGGAGGCGTTGACGCTCCAGAAGTCCGGGAACTCGACGCCGCGCTGCTCGAAGACGTTCTCCCCCGTCTTCCAGTTGGTCTGGACGATGTCCCGCTTCTCCCAGGCGACCTCGTCGTACGGATGGACCCCTTCGGAACTGAAGACCCGCGCGACCGTCAGGCCCGCACCCTTGACGGGCTTGGGACGAGCCGACCGCGACCGATTGGCCGGCGGACGGGTGGTTTCGGACATGGCTGACCCCTCTTCTGGTGGGTGGAGGCTATGAGTTGCTGGCGACCGTGGTCGATCCGGCCCGGAGGGCGGCGATCTCGGCCTCGAAGTCCTCGGCGGACTCGAATTGACGGTAGACACTGGCGAACCGCAGGTACGCGACCTCGTCGAGCTCGCGGAGCGGGCCCAGGATGGCCACACCCACGGCGTGCGACGGGATGATCGTCTGGCCGGACGCCCGGATGGCATCCTCGACCTGCTGACCGAGTCGGGCGAGCTGGTCGGCCGTGACCGGACGGCCCTTGCAGGCCTTGCGTACGCCCTGGACGACCTTGTCACGGTCGAAGGGCTCCACGACACCGGACCTCTTGCTCACCGACAGCTGCATCTGCTCGACAGTGGTGAAACGACGACCACACTCGGGGCACTGGCGCCGACGACGGATACACTGGCCGTCCTCGGTGGCGCGGGAGTCGAGAACGCGCGTGTCACCGTGGTGACAGAACGGACAGTTCACGACACTCCCCCTCTCCGCTCGACGCCGGGCCGGTCGGCACGTCAGGCCCATCTGAGCGCCGTGGCTGGGGATGGGCCTGTTGATCACATGTGGACAACGTGTGGGTAAGAGAGCACTACCTGTGGATTAACCACACGCCTGTAACTACTAGATGTTGTGATCATAGAACGCCACCACCCATAGATCAACCCGTCCACGGATCGTGTCGACCCACTGCCCACACACCCGTCCACAGTCGGCCGACGACCCGACGCGATGCCACCGGGACAGTCCCGCCCAGCCATGGAATCGCGCCGTGGAGCTGTGACAGCACCGACGTCCCACCGCATACGGTCGGGCGGGTCAGGAGATGTAACCCGCCATCACGCCGACGACGACCGTCGAGACCACCACAGCGGAGATCACCATCAGCACCAGGAGCGACACCGCGAACACCGCGTCGACAACCGACCCCAGTCGGGCCCGGACCGAGGCCAGGTCGACCCCGGCGGCACCCGGACCCCAGGTGACAGCCGACACGCCCTCACCGCCGGGCCTGAGAGCAGACCCCCGGCCCGCGACACGCGTACGAACGTCGAACACCGAGACCCCCGGCTCCGACACCAGGGCGCACCGCCGTTCCCGAGAGGACCGGTCCGCCTCCGCGTGGGGTTGCCGCGAGACACGTTGCCGCGAGACACCAAGAGCACTCCCCCGGACCCCAGGAACCACGCCGGTCCCACGAACGGCAGCAGTCCCACGAACGGCGGTCGGCCGGCGAACCACAGCAGTCTCACGCACCACAGCAGTCATCGTCATCTCCTGAGTCGAACCTACGTACGAAAACTCTAGCGAACGTCTGATCGAATGACAAGCTCCCCTGCCCTCTCCGATCACCTTCGACCAGAAGCACACACCAGGGGTCTGACATCGCCCGGACGACCGGAACAGACTCGTCCGCAACACGCTCGAACAGATGTTTGAATGGGCGGTTTCGCGCGGTAGCGTGTCGGCATGGCCGACGGACCGGACGACACCACCACTCCCCGACGGGGACGACCACGCACCAGTGCAGTCGAGGAGCAGGTCCGTGCAGCGCGTCGGGCCCGCCGCCAGGACCTCGCCGAGCGCAAGGAACAGCGGAGCAGCGGGCCGGCCGCACCGCTGCGCGAGCTCACCCCGCGCCAGCAGTTGATCCTCGACATCATCCGGGCGACGGTCGAGGACCGGGGCTATCCGCCCACCGTGCGCGAGCTCGGGGACGCTGCCGGTCTGTCCAGCCCCTCGAGCGTGTCGCACCAGCTGAAGGTGCTCGAGGAGAAGGGCTACATCCGGCGCGATCCCAACCGGCCCCGTGCGATGGAAGTGGTCACCGCGGCCGAGCCGGAGGTCTCCCCGGACCTGTCGTCCTCCCCCGAGGTGCCCTCGTTCGACCCGACCGGCCTGCGCGACGCG
Source organism: uncultured Propionibacteriaceae bacterium (assembly GCA_964402325.1). Classification (GTDB taxonomy): domain Bacteria; phylum Actinomycetota; class Actinomycetes; order Propionibacteriales; family Propionibacteriaceae; genus Raineyella. The sequence goes on from CAYOBI010000004.1 coordinate 21,291, forward strand.
ATGCCGACCGCCGTCAACGTTCCGGTCCTCGGCCGGATCGCCGCCGGCGTACCGATCACCGCGGAGGAGCATGTCGAGGACGTCTTCGCGTTGCCGAAGCAGTTGGTCGGCGACGGCACGGTGTTCATGCTCGAGGTCCGCGGTGACTCGATGATCGACGCCGCCATCTGCGACGGCGACTGGGTCGTCGTCCGCCAGCAGCCGGACGCCGTCAACGGTGACATCGTCGCCGCCCTGCTGGACGACGAGGCGACGGTGAAGACGTTCAAGCGTACGGCCGACAAGGTGTGGCTGCTGCCGCACAACAGCGCGTACGAGCCGATCGACGGCAGCCACGCGACCGTCCTGGGCAAAGTCGTCGCCGTCCTGCGCCGGGTCTGATCGGCGGCGTTCGCCCCGGTCAGAGGCCGCCCCGGGCCAGCCTCAGGAAGCCCGACCGGCCTCCTGCTCGGGATCTGCGTCGGCGGCCAATCGCTGGAGCGCCCGCACGGCCACGTCGGAGTCCCTGGTGGTCCACATCGGCGGCAACGACGCACGCAGGAAACTGCCGTACCGGGCGGTGACGATCCGGGGGTCGAGCAGCGCCACCATGCCCCGATCCGTCGTACGGCGGATCAGCCGGCCGGCTCCCTGGGCCAGCAGCAGCGCGGCATGGGTCGCGGCGACCGCCATGAACCCGTTGCCGCCGTGCTGCTCGACCTCCTGCTGACGCGCCTGCATCAGCGGTTCGTCGGGACGCGGGAACGGGATCTTGTCGATGATGACCAGCCGGCAGGTATCGCCGGGGACGTCGACCCCCTGCCACAGCGACAGGGTGCCGAACAGGCTGGTCCGAGGCTCGGAGACGAAGCGCCGGGTCAGCTCGGCGAGGTGGGCGTCGCCCTGGAGCAGGACCTCCATCGCCGGGAGTTCCTGGCGGACATGTTCGGCAGCGGCCTGGGCCGCCCGCTGGGAGGAGAACAGCCCGAGGGTGTGCCCGTCCGCCGCCCAGACCAGCTGGGCGATCTCGGCGAGCACCGCCGGGTCCGTGCCGTCCCGGCCGGGACGGGGCAGGTCACGGGCCAGGTAGAGGATCCCCTGCCTGCTGTAGTCGAACGGCGATCCGACGTCGAGGGCCCGCCACGGCAGCACCCCCTCCATCGCCGCGGTGAAGCCGGCCCCCATCACCTCGTCGGCGGACGGCCCGCGGTCGCCGGCAGGCTCGTGGCCGTCGACCTGCTCGGCAGCCCGCAGCCCGAAGGATCCGGCCACCTTGGTGAAGCCACCGCCGACCTTCAGGGTCGCCGAGGTGAAGACGACCGTACGGTCGGACAGGATCGACCCGCGCATCAGCCCTGCGACGGACAGCGGCGCCGCGCGCAGTTCCCGCCCCGACCGGTCCCGGTCGATCACCCAGACGACGTCGCCGTCCGAGGGAGTCGCCATCCGGTCGGCGACCTCGAAGACCTCCTGCAGCGCTGCCTGGGCCTGGCGTCGGTCGTTGCTGTCGGAGTCCTTGCCGTCCCGGCCCTTGCCGAGCTGGGAGATGCCCTCGCGGGAGAGATCACGGACCTGGCCGAGCGCCGTCGTCAGCGCCGACTCGCCCGGCTCGACCCGGGCGAGGTCGGCCGCGTCGAGCGCGGTCCCGAGCACTTCCCCGGCGTCCATCAGGTCGAGTGCGGTGTCGTCGTCCATCCACGCCATCGCCCGCTTGGCGACGCGCTCGACGATCTGGGGGCTCAGCTCGGCGGAGGCGGCCCCGGTCACCCGGGCGACCAGCTCGTGGGCCTCGTCGATGACCACCGCGGAGTGTTCCGGCAGCACCGAGCCCTCCTGCATCGCGTCGATCGCGAGCAGTGCGTGGTTGGTCACCACCAGGTCGGCGGCCCTGGCCCGCTCCCGGGACTTCTCCACGAAGCACTCCCCGCCGAACGGGCAGCGCTGCGCCCCCAGGCACTCCCGGGACGAGATCGACACCTGGGACCAGCCGCGGGCGGTGTGCGTGGGGGCCTCGTCCCGGTCCGCGAGCCCGTCCCGCTCGGCCTGTTCCTCGGCCCACTCACGCAGCGCCAGCACCTCGGCCCCCAGCACGGAAACCTCGTCGGCCCCGGACTCCCGGATCTGTTCGACGACGTCGGCGCCACCGAAGAGGCCCTGTTGTTCTGCCGGCCCGTTCTCGCGGACCCGCAGCAGGCAGGCGTAGTTCGTCCGCCCCTTCAGGACCGCGGACCGCACCCGCTTGCCGGCCACCTGCTCCATCGCCGCGAGGGCGTGGGGGATGTCACTGTCGGCGAGCTGCGCCTGCAGCGCCAGCGTGGCGGTGGCGATCACGACCCGGTCGTCCGGGTGCGCCGCGAGGTGTGCCAACACCGGCGCCAGGTAGCCCAACGACTTGCCGGTGCCCGTCCCGGCCTGCACCAGCAGGTGCTCCCGCCCGTCCAGGGTCCGGGCGATCGCCTGGGCCATCGCCTGCTGCCCAGGACGCGGGCTGCCCCCGATCTCGCCGACGGCCGCCTCGAGCAGGGCATCGGCGGTCACCGGGGGCAGTTTCTGGGAGGGCACCCGTCAACACTAGACGCTGTCCCGGCCCTTCCCCACCCGGCGCACGCCGGGCGCCGGGCACCGTCCGGGCCCAGGACACGGCCACGGGCGGACGGTCAGGCCTCCAGGTAGGGCCTGAACTCCCCTGCCAGGTCGGCATGCACCAGCGCCACGATCCGGGTGCCCTCGGGGGTGAACTCCTGGGTGACGAACTCCCCGTGCTGGTGCACCTTGTCGAGCAGGTCACCGCGCGAGTAAGGCACCAGAGCTCGCACCTCGACCTCGGGCCGCGGCAGGGCAGCCTCGATCGCCGCCCGGATCTCCTCGACGCCGACTCCGGTGCGGGCCGAGCAGAACATCGCCGAGGGGAAGGCCGACGCCAGCTCCAGCCGGGTGGTCGCGTCGACCAGATCCATCTTGTTGAAGACCATCAGCTCGGGCAGGTCGGTCGCCTCGATCTCGCCGAGGACCTGGCGGACGGCGTCCACCTGTCCGGCCGGATCCGGGTCGGCGCCGTCGACGACGTGGACCAGCAAGTCCGCCTGGGCCGACTCCTCCAGCGTGGACCGGAAGGCCTCGACCAGCTCGGTGGGCAGGTGCCGGACGAACCCGACCGTGTCGGTCAGGGTGTAGACGCGTCCGTCCCCGGCCTCGGCCCGGCGGGTGGTGGGGTCCAGGGTGGCGAACAGGGCGTCCTCGACCAGCACCCCAGCGCCGGTCAGCCGGTTCAGCAGGGACGACTTGCCGGCGTTGGTGTACCCGACGATCGCCACCGAGGGGATCCGGTGACGGTGCCGCTCGGCGCGCTTCGTCTCCCGGGTGACGTCCATGTCGCGCAGCTTGCGACGCAGGATCGCGATCCGGGTGTTGATCCGGCGCCGGTCGGTCTCGATCTTCGTCTCACCGGGGCCACGGCCGCCGATGCCCGCGCCGCCGGCGGCCTGACCACCGGCCTGACGGGACAGATTGCCGCCCCAACCACGCAGGCGCTGCTTGCGGTACTGCAGCTGGGCCAGCTCGACCTGGGCCTTGCCCTCCGCGCTGCGGGCGTGCTGGGCGAAGATGTCGAGGATCAGGATCGTACGGTCGACGACCTTGACCTTGATCTCGTCCTCCAGGTTGCGCAACTGGGAAGCGGACAGCTCGCCGTCGCAGATCACCGTGTCGGCGCCGGTGGCCTGGACCACCTCGCGGACCTCGACGACCTTGCCGCGGCCGATGTAGGTCGCCGGATCCGGCTGCTTGCGCCTCTGGATGAGGCCCTCCAGGACCTCCGAGCCGGCCGTCTCGGCGAGCAGCTTGAGCTCGGCCATCGCGTTGTCGGCGTCGGCCTGGCTGCCGGTGGTCCAGACGCTGACGAGCACGACACGCTCCAGGCGCAGCTGGCGGTACTCGACCTCGGTGATGTCCTGCAGGTCGGTGCGGATACCAGCCACCCGGCGCAGCGACAGGCGCTCGGCCAGCTCGAGCTGGTCACCGTCGTACGCCTCGGGGTCCTCGCCTTCGATCCCGACGAAGTCCTCGGTCACCAGGGTCGGCCCGAGGTCGTCCTCCTCCTCGGCGACGTCGTACGGTGCCTCGTCGGGGGAAGCGGTGACCTCGTCGGCGAACTGCTCGTCGGCCGCGTCGTCGCGGGGGGTCCCGTCGGGGTGCAGGCGTCGGGCGCGGATCAGGGCCGCGCGTCCACGCGTGGGCCAGTACTCGTCCTGCGGGTCTG
>CAYOBI010000004.1:25627-37298 GCA_964402325.1 uncultured Propionibacteriaceae bacterium
GCGCGGATCAGGGCCGCGCGTCCACGCGTGGGCCAGTACTCGTCCTGCGGGTCTGCCGGACCGGGTCCGGCGGGAGTGATGGCGATGGTTCCTCCTCGGGTGTCCGTCACCCAGTGTAGGAGGTGGGACCCACACCGCGGGGCTTCCGGGCCGGCGTCAGGCGACCGGGGTCAGGCGAGGTCGGGGATCACGATCGATCCCCGGTAGACCAACCGGGCGGGGCCGGTCAGGGTCGCCATCACGGGTGCGTCCGCGGAGGCCCGGCTGAGCCCGACGACCACCACGCCACCGGGTACGTCCACCCGGATCCGGCGCTCCTCGGACCCGATCCCGAGCCCCATCCGGGCGGCACTGGCGGCGGCCACCGCGACCGTCCCGGTGCCGCAGGACTCGGTCTCCCCCACACCACGCTCGTAGACCCGCATCCCGACGTGACCCTCGTCGATGATCCGGACGAACTCCGCGTTGACACCGTGCGGGAACTCCCCCAGCGGCCAGGTCGGCTGGCGGGTCAGGTCGAGGATGCCGATGTCGTCGGTGAAGGACACGGCGTGCGGGTTGCCCACGTCGACAGGTTGGGCGTCCCAGGTCTGCGGTCCGTGCCCGTCGTCGGCCACGGTGATCGGCACGGTCGGCGCGAGTGACCCCTCGTGCAACCGGACCGGCCCCATCCCGACCCGGACGCGTTCGTCCGGGAGGAGGACCGCCTGTCGGGTGCCGGCGCGGGTGCCGATCTCGACCTCACGGTCGTTGACCAAGCCGGATTCGTACAGGTAGCGGACGAAGACCCGCACCCCGTTGCCACACATCTCGGCCACCGACCCGTCGGCGTTGCGGTAGTCCATGAACCAGATGTCGGGGTCGCCGTCCCACTCCGCGATGTGCTTGCCCCGCACCGCCCGCAGCAGCCCGTCGGCGCCGACGCCACCCCGCCGGTCGCAGAGGAACCGGACCTCCACCGGGTCGAGGTCCAGCATCCCCGCCTGGTCGGTGAAGACCACGAAGTCGTTGCGGGTGCCGTGTCCCTTGGCGAAGGTGATGTCACGCATGGCGACCATCATTCCACGGCGGGCGAGGCCTCGGCCGTGTCCGGCCCGGCCGCCGCGGAAGCGAGCCGGGCCAGCGGTCCGGCCAGGAGTGCCTCGGCCAGTTCGTCCGCCGGTCGGGTCGCGTCGACCCAGATGATCCGGTCGTCGCGGCGGAACCAGCCCAATTGCTTGCGGGCGAACCGGCGGGTCCGGGTGACGGTGGCCTCCTTGGCGGTCGCCTCGTCGATCGTGCCCGCGAGGAACTCCAGCACCTGCCGGTAGCCGAGGGCCCGGCAGGCCGTACGTCCACGGCGCAGCCCCCGGCCCTCGAGCCGGCGCACCTCGTCGACGAACCCGTCCGCCCACATCCGGTCCACCCGCTCGGCGATCCGTGCGTCCAGCACGTCGCGCTCGAGCGAGAGGCCGATCTGCACCACGTCCGCCAGGGCGTAGCGGTGCTGGGGCAACGTGGACACGTAGTGCCCGGTCAGCTCGATCACCTCGAGCGCCCGGATGACGCGACGCTCGTTGTTCGGCTCGATGCCCGCCGCGGCGGCCGGATCGAGCGCCTGCAGCCGCTGGTACATCGCCGCCACACCGTCCCGGCCCGACTCCGCCTCCAGCCGGGCGCGGACGACCGGATCGGTGCCGGGGAACTCGAACTCGTCGACGATCGCCCGGATGTAGAGCGACGACCCGCCGACCAGCAGCGGCACGACGCCACGGCCGCGGCAGTCGGCGATGGCCTCGCGGGCCAGCTGCTGGAAGTCCGCCACGGTGGCGGTCCGGTCGATGTCCCAGACGTCGACCAGGTGGTGTCGGACGGCCGTACGCTCCGCCACGCTCGGCTTGGCCGTCCCGATGTCCATCCCCCGGTAGACCAGCATCGAGTCCGCGTTGACGATCTCGGCCGGCTGCCCGGCCGCGGCCGTCCGGCGGGCGAGCGCGATCGCCAGCGCCGTCTTGCCGGAGGCGGTCGGGCCGATCACGGCGACTACGGGGAGGGGGGTGGCTGGCACCGTCCCAGCTTGCCCCAACCGGTCCACGAGTGCGACCCGGCCGGTTCGCGCTGGTGACCGCCGGGCGGCGGTTACGGCCGGATGACGGGGAGGGACGCGGAGGTGAAGAAGCGCTCCCCGGCCGTTACGACACCGTGAAGTCCCTTCCGTGCCGGGTCAGCGTCGCCTGTACTGGATCAAAGCCCCCCGCAGACCGGCCCCCGGGCACCGGCCGCCGACCTGCGGACCTCGGCCGAGACGCCGCCAGACGTCCGGTGCACGAAAGGACACTGCCATGGATCCCGTGAACATCATCGGCACCAGCCTCCTCGGTCTCGTCGTCCTCGAACTGGTGGTCGACTCCGTACGCACCTGGTTCCAGAACCGCGATCGCGCCCCGCGGCGCGCCCCTCAGGACCGTCTGACCGGGATCCCCAGTTGGACACTGGTCGGCCGCACCGACCCGTTCTGATCCGACCCGCCCCGGTCCGCTGCCCCGATCACCGGCAGCAGGCCCCCGGTGGAGGTCGACGGACCCGCCACCGGGCCCTGCTGCCGGGCCTGCCAGGCGTCACCACCACGGGTGCGCCGCAACCCGGTGATGCCGGCGTCGGCGTTCAGGTGGTGCGGCGCCGCGTACGTGATGACCGCCTCGGCGATGTCACCCGGCCGCGGCCGCAGGGCCGGATCGTCGGGGACCGCCACGTGGACCAGACGATTGTCCCGGGTCCGACCCGACATCCGGCGCGTGTCGGGGTCCTTCTTGCCCTCGCCGTCGGCGAACATCACCTCGACCCGCTGCCCGACCAGGGCGCGGTTCTCCTCCCAGGCGATCTCGTTCACCAGGTCGACCAACCGCTGGTAGCGGGCGTGCTTGACCTCGTCCGGGACCTGGTCGGGCATCGTGGCCGCCGGCGTGCCGGGACGGATCGAGTAGAGGAAGGTGAAGGCGGCGCTGAAGCGGGCCCGCCGGACCACCTCCAGCGTCTGCTCGAAGTCCTCGTCGGTCTCCCCCGGGAAGCCGACGATGATGTCGGTGGTGATCGCGGCGTGCGGCATCGCCGCCCGGACCCGGTCGAGGATGCCGAGGAACCGCTCCGACCGGTACGAGCGCCGCATCCGACGCAGCACGTCGTCCGATCCGGACTGCAGCGGCATGTGCAACTGGGGCATCACGTTCGGGGTCTCGGCCATCGCGGCGATCACGTCGTCGGTGAAGTCCTTCGGGTGCGGGCTGGTGAACCGCACCCGCTCGAGCCCCTCGACCTCGCCGCAGGCGCGCAGCAGCGAGGCGAAGGCCTGCCGGTCCCCGTGCGGCCGGAGGTCGCCGGGCTGCTGCTCACCGAACCATCCGGTGCCGTACGCGTTGACGTTCTGGCCCAGCAGGGTGACCTCCTGGACGCCCTGGTCGACCAGGGTGCGGATCTCCCGCAACACGTCACCGGGCCGCCGGTCGGTCTCCTTGCCGCGCAGCGAGGGGACGATGCAGAACGTGCAGGTGTTGTTGCACCCGACGCTGATCGAGACCCACGCCGAGTAGGCGGAGTCGCGGCGGGTGGGCAGGTCGGACGGGAAGGTCTCCAGGGCCTCCTTGATCTCGACCTGCGCCTCCTGCGCGATCCGGGCACGCTCCAGCAGCACCGGCAGCGAGCCGAGGTTGTTGGTGCCGAAGACGACGTCGACCCAGGGGGCCCGCCGGACGATGACGTCACGGTCCTTCTGGGCCATGCAGCCGCCGACCGCCACCTGCATGCCGGGGCGCTCGGCCTTGACCGAGGCGATGTGCCCGAGGTTGCCGTACAGCCGGTTGTCGGCGTTCTCGCGCACGGCGCAGGTGTTGAACACCACCACGTCCGCCTCGGTGCCCTCCGCGGCGGGTGCGTACCCCGCGTCGTCGAGCAGGCCGGCGATCCGCTCCGAGTCATGGACGTTCATCTGGCAGCCGTACGTCCGCACCTCGTAGGTGCGCGGCACGGGCGGCTGGGCGGTGGCGGTGGTCTCGTTCATGGCGGGGGCCACTCTACAGGAGCACCTCCACTACCACATCCGCCCGACAGTGCGGCTCCCGCCCGGCCGGGACACCGCAGCACGCGGGAAGCACGTTCGGGACAGCGCCCTGTGACAGCCGTGAAACAATCTCGGAGGCCGGGCCGCGTCAGTCCTGTGCAATCGGCCCGGTGGGCCATATCGTGCGTTCATGACATCGATCCACCCCGAGGACACCGGACCGCTGGTCCATCAGGTCGGCGAACCGATCGTCGTCCTGCAGGAGGTCAACAAGCACTTCGGTGAACTGCACGTCCTGCGTGACATCAGCCTGTCGGTGGCGAAGGGCGAGGTGGTGGTCGTCCTCGGCCCCTCCGGCTCGGGCAAGTCGACACTGATCCGGACGATCAACCGGCTCGAGACGATCGACTCGGGCACGATCAGCATCGACGGACGCCGGCTCCCGTCAGAGGGCAAGCAGCTGGCCCAACTACGCGCCGAGGTCGGCATGGTCTTCCAGTCGTTCAACCTGTTCGCCCACCGGACGATCCTGGAGAACGTCACCCTCGGGCCGATGAAGGTGCGCAGGACCTCCAGGGCGTCGGCGGAGTCCGAGGCGATGGCGCTGCTCAAGCGGGTCGGCGTCGCAGACCAGGCGAAGAAGTACCCGGCCCAGCTGTCCGGCGGCCAGCAGCAGCGCGTGGCGATCGCCCGCGCGCTGGCGATGAAGCCCAAGGTGATGCTTTTCGACGAGCCGACGTCCGCCCTGGACCCGGAGATGGTCCAGGAGGTCCTCGACGTGATGGTCAACCTGGCCGCCCAGGGGATGACGATGATCGTCGTCACGCACGAGATGGGCTTCGCCCGCAAGGCCGCCAACCGGGTGGTCTTCATGTCCGACGGCCAGATCGTCGAGCAGGGTGATCCGAAAGCCTTCTTCACCGCCCCCAAGAGCGACCGGGCCCGCGACTTCCTGTCCAAGATCCTCCCGCACTGAACCTTCCGACCCCACCCTCCGCGTACGGCTCGCGTACGCACCAGACCCCGGGCGGCCACGCCCGGACCAACCGAAAGGAACGCCTGATGCAGTATCGCAAGATCGGCCTCACCATCGGCGCGGCCGTCACGAGCCTTGCGCTGTCCGCCTGCGTGGCGGGCGGCTCCGGCGGCTCGTCCTCGTCGACCGGCGGCGCGAGCGGCACCATCACGATCGGCATCAAGTACGACCAGCCCGGCCTCGGCCAGCAGGTCGGCAGCGAGTACAAGGGCTTCGACGTCGACGTCGCCAAGTACGTCGCCAAGGAACTCGGCTACGGCGAGAGCCAGATCAAGTTCATGGAGGCGCCCTCGGCCCAGCGCGAGACGCTGATCCAGTCCGGCCAGGTGCAGCTCGTCTTCGCGACGTACTCGATCACCGACGCCCGCAAGGAGAAGGTCGACTTCGCCGGGCCCTACTTCATCGCCGGCCAGGACATCCTGGTGCAGTCCTCACGGACCGACATCAACGGGCCGGCCGACCTGAAGGGCCACAAGCTCTGCTCGGTCGTCGGCTCGACCTCGGCCAAGAAGATCAAGGACCAGTACCCGGAGGTGCAGCTCCAGGAGGTCGACACCTACTCGAAGTGCGCGGAGGCCGTGGCGGCCGGTTCGATGGACGCCATGACCACCGACGACATCATCCTCGCCGGCTACGCGGCGCAGGACCAGTACAAGGGCAAGCTGAAGGTGATCGGCAAGCCGTTCACCCAGGAGCGCTACGGCGTCGGCCTCAAGAAGGGCGACACCGCACTCCAGACCAAGGTCAACGACGCCTTGACCAAGATGATCAGCGACGGTTCCTGGCAGAAGGCCCTCGACGCCAACGTCGGCGCCTCGGGCTACACGCCGAACAAGGACCTCAACCCGCCGAAGCCCGGCACCGCCTAGTCCGACGGCACGGGTGGGATGCGTCCGCGCGCGTCCCACCCGTGGTGCCCGGTCCCCCCGCAGGGTCCGGGCACCACGACCGGCGCGGACGCGACCCCGGGCGCATCCCGGGCACCCTCGATCCTGGAGGTGATCCACCGTGCAAGGCCTGATCGAGCTCCTCCAGCAGTACAACGTGCTGGCGGCGTTCTGGATGACGATCCGCCTGACGCTGGTATCCGCTGTGGGTGCGCTCGTCATCGGCACGATCATCGCCGTGATGCGCGTCTCCCCCATCCCCTCACTGCAGCGCTTCGGCGCCGCGTACGTCACCCTGGTCCGCAACACCCCGCTGACGCTGATCGTGACCTTCTGCGTGCTCGGGCTCTACCTCTTCATGAACCTGCACCTGCTGCCGGAGTCCGTCGACCCGAAGGCGCAGCTGTTCGCCTGGGCGGTCGTCGCCCTGTCCGGCTACCACGCGACGTTCGTCGCCGAGGGCATCCGGTCCGGCATCAACACGGTGCCCAACGGCCAAGCCGAGGCCGCCCGGGCGATCGGGCTCACCTTCGGCCAGTCGCTCACCCAGGTCGTCCTGCCGCAGGCCATGCGCGGGGCGATCACCCCGCTGGGCAACACCTTCATCGCCCTCACCAAGAACACCACCGTCGTGTCGGCGGTGGGCGTGGCCGAGGCGTCGTACCTGATGAAGAACATGATCGAGTTCAGCCCGCAGTTCCTCTACGCGATCTTCTTCCTGATGGCCCTCGGGTTCGTGATCCTGACGCTTCCCGCCGGGCTGTTCTTCTCCTGGGCCTCCACGAAATGGCAGGTGCAGCGATGAGCGCGCGACAGGCGACGGTCCTCTTCGACGCGCCGGGGCCCCGGGGCATCCTCCGCAACCGGATCATCGGCCTGGTGGGCGTCCTGCTCATCGCCGCCCTGGTGGCCGGTCTGGCCTGGGGGCTGCGGGCCCAGCTGACCGGGGCCAAGTGGGCACCGTTCCTGCGGGCCGACACCTGGGTGTCGTACATCATCCCGGGCATCATCAACACCGTCGAGGCGGCGGCCATCGCCGTGGTGCTGGCTTCCCTGCTGGGGCTGGTGCTCGCCCTCGGGCGGATGTCGTTCAGCCGGCCGGTGTCGGTGGTGTGCACCGTCATCATCGAGTTCTTCCGGGCCGTACCGGTGCTGATGATGATGCTCTTCGTCTACTTCATGACGATCTTCGCGCCGATCATCGCCGGGCTGTTCCCCGGCCCGCTGGTGGAGATCAAGCCGCTGGTCGCCGTGGTCGCCGGCCTGACCTTCTACAACTCGGCGGTGATCGCCGAGCTGCTGCGTTCGGGGGTCAACAGCCTGCCGCGCGGCCAGACCGAGGCCGGACTGGGGATCGGCCTCAACATCGGCCAGACCCGGCGGCTGGTCCTGCTGCCGCAGGCCATCACGGCGATGCTCCCGGCCCTGGTCTCCCAACTGGTCGTCATCGTGAAGGACTCGGCCCTCGGCTACATCATCAGCTACCCGGAGCTGCTCCGGTCCTCGCAGACGCTGGCAAGCCGCTGGTCCAACTCCATCGCGGCGTTCCTCGTCGCAGCGGTGCTGTTCATCATCATCAACTACTCGCTGACCCGCCTGGCCGGCTACCTGGAGGGTCGTTCCCGCTCCCGACAGGCCGGCCGTACGCTCAAGCTCGAGCGGCTCAACATGGAGGACCACGTCCACAACCAGGAAGTACCGCTCAAGGAGTGAGCCGCCCGTCCCGGCAGCGTCTTCCCGCCCGGGACGGGCGATGGGGCTCGGCACACCGGTGCCGAGCCCCTCCTTCGTCTACGTCTCTTCTTCGCTGTCGTGGCCAGCGGCGTCAGCGGGCCACCTCGGTGGCGCGGGACTCGCGGACGACCGTCACCCTGATCTGACCGGGGTAGGTGAGCTCCTCCTCGACCTGCTTGGCGATGTCGCGGGCGAGCACCTGCGCGCCGATATCGTCCACCGCTCCCGGCTCGACCATCACCCGGACCTCGCGGCCGGCCTGCATGGCGAAAACCTTGGACACGCCCTCGTGGGCCGCCGCGAGCGCCTCCAGTCGCTCCAGCCGCTGGACGTACGACTCCAGGGACTCCCGGCGGGCCCCGGGACGGCCCCCGCTCATCGCGTCGCAGGCCTGGGTGAGCACGGCCTCGACGGAGTGCGGCTCGACGTCGTTGTGGTGGGCCTCGATGGCGTGCACGACGTCCTCGGACTCCCCGTACTTTCGGGCCAGGTCGGCGCCGATCACCGCGTGCGGTCCCTGCACCTCGTGCGTGAGGGCCTTGCCGATGTCGTGCAGGAACGCGCCGCGCTTGCAGCTGGCCACGTCCAGCTTCAGCTCGGCCGCCATCACCCCGGCGATGTTCGCGCACTCCACGAGGTGCTTGAGCACGTTCTGGCCGTACGAGGTGCGGTAGCGCAGCCGGCCCATCAGCGTGACCAGCTCGGGGTGCAGGTCGTGGATGCCGACCTCCATCAGCGCGTCCTCGGCGGCCTGCTGGCAGCGGTCGGCGATCCGGCGCTGGGACCGTTCGTACACCTGCTCGATCCGCGCCGGATGGATCCGGCCGTCGGCGATCAGCTCGGTCAGCGCCAGCCGGGCCGTCTCCCGGCGCACCGGGTCGAAGCAGGACAACAGCACCGTCTCGGGCGTGTCGTCGATCAGGACGTTCACCCCGGTGATCTGCTCGAAGGAGCGGATGTTGCGTCCCTCGCGGCCGATGATCCGGCCCTTCATCTCGTCGCTCGGCAGGTCGACGGTCGACACCACCGACTCGGCCGTCTGCTCGGGGGCGAGCCGCTGGATCGCCTCGACGATCACCGCCTGGGCCTTGACCTCGGCATGGCGGCGAGCGTCCGACTCGATGTCGCGGGCGATGATCGCGGCCTGGCGCTTGGAGTCCTGCCGCGCCACGGCGAGGACCTCCTCGCGGGCCTGGTCGGCGCTCAGGCCGGCGATCCGCTCAAGGGCGGCCCGATGGTCGGCCTCCGCCGCGGACACGGCCGCCTCGCGGGCCTTGAGCTCCTGTCCCTGGGCCTCGGCCTGGGCCCGGCGGCGCTCCAGCTCCGACCCGTCGCGGTCGAGGCGTTCCTCGCGCTCGGTGAGGCGGTGCTCACGGCGTTCCTGGCTCAGCCGGATCTCGCGAATCTCGTCGTGCTGGGACTGGGAGAACGACGCCGCCTCACCGCGCAGCCGATCACCCTCCAGCTGGGCCTCCTCGGCCTGCAGCATGGCGGTCTGCGCCCTCTGGCGCAGCTCGTCGGCGGCCGAGCGGACGGACTGGTCGTAGCTGTCTGCCTCCTCGCGCAGGGTTCGCTGGTAGCTCTCGGCCTCCTCCCGTAGCCGGGCGGCCTGGGCTCGGGCGGCGTCCGACTCGGCCTGGCCGTCCGCGCGCAGGCCGTGGGCCTCCTCCAGAGCGCGGGCACGCAGCGCGTCGACCTCCTGCTGGCCCTCGGCCCGCAGCCGGGCGAGCTCCTCCAGCTGGGCCGGGGTCGGCCCCTCCGGGCCCGCCGCCCGGTTCCGGCGCAGCAGGAGGACGGCCAGCACCGCGAAGGCGATGAGGACGACGACGAGGAGGGCCCCGACGACCAGGAACCCGACCATCGAGTTCATATGGCAAGCACTCCCTTCGGCACGCGTCCGTGCAGATCAGGAGGGCGCTACAGCGCGGTGCACCGAATGGCCGGACATCCACCGATGCCGGCCACTCTGGTAACAACCATCTCTATCGTGCGTGGGGTCGTCCGACCCCGCTATGCATCACTCACGTCAGTGAAGGATCACTGCACTACCCTCAGCGGGCATCATACTGAGGGCCCGCAAACCTCGCCGGACCTTCGGCCCATCGACCGCTCGTGTCGGGGCCGTCACGGCCGGAGCACGGGACGGTCTCAGAGGTCGTCATCGGCCCAACCGTCGGGGTCGGGGCCGGGGTCGAGAGCGGACAGGGCCCGGGACGACACCTCCGCCGAGAATCCCCGGCGGGCCAGCGCCGCGAGCAGCCGGCGCCGGCGGACCTCGGGGGCCAGCCCGGCCATCGACCGGGCCTTGCGCTCGACCAGGGCCATCGCCGCAGCCGACTCGTCGTCCCCGTCGACCGCCTCGAGCACCTCGTCGACGACGTCGCGGTCGACCCCCTTGCGGACGAGTTCGTCACGCAGGGCACGCCGGGACAGGTGCTTGCGCTCCTGCCGGGACGCCACCCAGGCGGCGGCGAAGGCCCGGTCGTCGACCAGGCCCACCTCGGCCAGCCGGTCGAGGACGGCCGTCGCCACCTCGGGATCGGTGTTCCGCTTGGCCAGGGCCTGCTCCAGTTCGCGACGTGCATGAGCCCGGTCGGTGAGCCGGGCCAGCACGATCTCCCGGGCGATCCCGTACGGGTCGGCCTCCGGATCCGGATTCTCCTCCGGACCCGGAGCACGGCGTCCTGCCATGATCAGAACTTCACCTCACCGGTCTCCGGGTCGATGTCCTCCTCGGCGTCGGCGTCAGCGGCCGCGTCTGCTGCGACCCCGATGCCCATCTTCGCCTTGATCCTGGTCTCCAGCTCGGTGGCAACCTCCGGATGGGTCTTGAGGAAGTTGCGGGCGTTCTCCTTGCCCTGACCGAGCTGGTCGCTGTCATAGGTGAACCAAGCACCGGCCTTGCGGACCAGCCCCGTCTCGACACCCATGTCGATCAGCGACCCCTCACGGCTGATCCCCTCGCCGTAGATGATGTCGAACTCAGCCTGCTTGAACGGCGGGGCCACCTTGTTCTTCACGACCTTCACCCGGGTACGGTTGCCGACCATCTCGGTGCCGTCCTTGAGCGTCTCGATCCGCCGGACGTCCAGGCGGACGGAGGCGTAGAACTTCAGCGCCCGACCACCGGTGGTGGTCTCCGGATTGCCGAACATCACCCCGATCTTCTCGCGCAGCTGGTTGATGAAGATCGCCGTGGTGCCCGCGCTGCTCAGCGCGCCGGTCATCTTGCGGAGCGCCTGGCTCATCAGCCGGGCCTGCAGGCCGACGTGCGAATCGCCCATCTCGCCCTCGATCTCGGCCCGCGGTGTCAGCGCCGCCACCGAGTCGATCACGATCAGGGCCAGGGCGCCGGAGCGCACCAGCATGTCGGCGATCTCCAGAGCCTGCTCACCGTTGTCCGGCTGGCTGACCAGCAGGGCGTCGGTGTCGACACCGAGCTTCTTGGCATACTCGGGGTCGAGGGCGTGCTCCGCGTCGATGAACGCACAGATGCCGCCCTGCTGCTGCGCCTGCGCCACCGCATGCAGAGCCACCGTCGTCTTGCCGGAGGACTCCGGGCCGTAGATCTCCACGACCCGGCCCCGCGGCAGGCCACCGACGCCGAGCGCGATGTCCAGGGCCACCGACCCGGTCGGGATCACCTCGATGTTGGCGTGCGTCCTGTCACCAAGACGCATCACCGAACCCTTGCCGTACTGCTTCTCGATCTGGCCGAGCGCGGCGTTCAGCGCCTGCTCGCGGTTGTTGACTGCCATCGGCTCGCCCTTTCGTCTCCCCGTCGCCGGGACACTCGTCCCCCGCCTCGCGGGGGGTACGGGTGCCCCGCGCTTCGCGCCGGGGCCCCGCTGTCGTCGGTCCTCGCCGTCACCACCCTTCGCGGTGCCGGCCCTGCGTGCGGCCGGCTTGCCTGCGGCCGGCTTGCGTCCTGCTCGTGGTGCTGTGCTCTGCTGAGGATCTGTGTTCCCCTGAGGAGCGGTG
>CAYOBI010000004.1:37398-45946 GCA_964402325.1 uncultured Propionibacteriaceae bacterium
GTGTTCCCCTGAGGAGCGGTGCTGTGCTCAGGAGCTTTGCTCTGTTGTCTGGCTGGGCCCTGTCGTGATCCGGTGTCCTGTCCTGCGGTCATCGTTGCCGGTGCGCCCCCATCGGTCGGATCGGAGCCACCCTGTCCTTCGCTCTTCGTCGCCGTCGTCATCGTCATCGTCGACAACACTAGGCACGACCACTGACAACGCCGCGCACCGCTTGCCGGCTGTGGACGGACGCCGTACGTGCTACCGCCCCCGTGGACAACTTACCGAACAGGTGTTCGATCCTGGGAATATCGTCGGCGTGTCGCCGACGTGGCATCCCGGCAACCGGGCCGACCCTCGACAGGTGAGGTCAACGATCCTTGGCCGGGAGCTCGAGTGCTGCCCAGCAGGCCCGCCACACGGTCTTGGGCGGTACCCCGGCGGCCAGTGCTTCGACGACGGTACGGCCGCCGAGAGCGGCCATCACATGCTGCTCGGCCCACACCCCGGCGTATCCCGACCCGAGGGCCTGCTCCAGCCTGCGCCACAATTCCGTCTCCCGCACCCGGATACAGTACCCGGCGCGACCCGTAGCCCTGCCCGTCGCGACCGGCCCGGGCGGGTGGGCCCGAGGCAGGAGCGGGTGACCGCTCAGGCCGCCGTCGCGGTGGCCTGGGGACGCAGCGGGAGCGGCGTGATGGTGCGCTCGGTGACGGCCATCCGCTCGGCGACATCGCCGATCACGTGCGACATCGGGACGCTGAGGGCGCCGCAGATCGCGGCGAGGAGCTCGCTGGAGGCCTCCTTCTGGCCCCGCTCGACCTCCGAGAGGTAGCCGAGGCTCACCCCGGCCCGTCGGGACACGTCCCGAAGCGTCTTGCCCTGTGCCACACGCTCGGAGCGCAACGCGGCGCCGAGATGCTCGCGCATCAGCGCGGGCTTTGAGATGTCGGTGACAGGGGCCATGGCGTCAGCTTACCCGGCGGTCAATCACCCGCCCAGCCTGACGCGCAGCCCGATTCCTCAGCCCCGGCGGCAGGCCTCCGCGAGCCGGCGCAGCGCTTCCTCGACCGATTGGGTCCGGATGGCGTGCCGGTCGCCGTCGAAGCGGTACTCCCGCACCGCGGCGCCGGACCGATCAGCCACGGCGATGAACACTGTGCCGGCCGGGTGTCCCTCCTGGAGGTCGGGTCCTGCCACCCCGGTGATCCCGACGCCCCAGTCGGCCAGGCAGGTCTCCCGGGCGCCGGCGGCCATCGCCAGGGCTGTGGACGGGGCCACCGCGCCGTCCCGGGCCAGCTCGCCCGGGTCCACGCCCGCCAGCGAGTGCTTGAGGTCGGTAGCGTACGTGATGAGGCCGCCACGGTAGGCGGCCGAGGCCCCGGGGACCGAGGTCAGGGTGGCGCCGAGCAGTCCCCCGGTGAGCGACTCGCAGCTGGACAGGGTGGCCGATCGGCGCGCCAGCACCGCCACCAGGTCGGCCGCCAGGGCGTACGCCAGGTCGCTGGGCGCGGCCCCCCGCTGGTGGCCCGTCGACGCGCCGACACCGGCAGGCTCGCCCGGCCGGAGGCCGTGCCCCGGCTCGGGACCCGCCCCGCCGGGGACCGGGTCGAGCAAGAGGTCGGGCAGGATCATCGGGCCTCGGGGTGGGCCGCGAGGTAGGAGGCGCGCATCCGGGCCGCCTCGCGCAGGTAGTCCAGCCCGGTCAGCACGGTGAGCAGGAACGCCGCCGCCATCAGGATCCAGGACAGGATCTCCGCCAGTCCCCCGATCGTCAGGCCGGCGGCCGGCAACGGCAGCAGGTAGAGGACCAGGGCAGCCGACTGGGTCATCGTCTTGGCCTTGCCGCCGCGGTTGGCCGCCATCACCCCGTACTTGAGGATGAAGAAGCGCATCACCGTGATGCCCCACTCGCGCAGCAGGATGACGATGGTCACCCACCACCACAGCTCGCCGATGATGCTCAGGCCGATGAAGGCCATCCCGGTGAGCGCCTTGTCGGCGATCGGGTCCATCAGCTTGCCGAAGCTGGTGATCAGGTTGCGGGACCGGGCCAGGTGGCCGTCGACGAAGTCGGTGGCCATCGCGAGGACGAAGACCCCGGTGGTGGCCCAGCGCCAGCCGGCCGCATCCGGATGGGCCAGCAGCATCCAGCCGAACAGCGGGACCAGCAGGATCCGCAGGACGGTCAGGGCGTTGGGCAGGTTCCAGGGCGACGGCTCGGCCGCACGGTCGGCACTCATCGGACCTCCTCCAGGGGTCGGGCCAGCAGGTCGATGCCCTCGGTATCGGTGACCAGGGCACGGACGACGTCGCCGACGGCATACTGCGCGGCCCCCGGCGCCGACGGGTCGAGGGTGGTCACCCCGTCGACCTCGGGGCCCTGGTGGGCGGCACGGCCCACCCAGGAGCCGTCCTCCTCGTCGCGGGCCTCGAGCAGCACGGTCACCTCCTCGCCCACCCGGTCGGCGGCACGGTCCTCCATCACCTCCATCGCGAGGTCGGCGAGCATCGCGCGGCGGTCCTCGATCTCGTCCTCGGGCAGGTGTCCGTCGAGGCGTACGCCCTCGGTGCCTTCCTCGTCGGAGTAGGCGAAGACCCCGCAGACGTCGAGGCGGGCGGCGCGCAGGAAGTCGGCCAGCAGCTCGACGTCGTGCTCCGTCTCGCCCGGGAAGCCGGCGATGACGTTGGCGCGGATGCCGGCCTTCGGGGCGACGGCCCGGACCCGGGCGATCAGGTCGAGGAACGCGTCCGGGTCACCGAAGCGGCGCATCCGGCGCAGCACCTCGGGGGCGGCGTGCTGGAAGGACAGGTCGAAGTAGTCGACGACCTTGTCCAGCCGACCCATCGTCTCGACCAGCCCGGGACGGATCTCGGCCGGCTGCAGGTAGCTGACCCGGATCCAGGGCAGTTCGTCGATCCCGGACAGCTCGCGGAGCAGTACCTCGAGGTCCTGTCCCGGTCCGAGGTCCTTGCCGTACGAGGAGGTGTTCTCGGAGACCAGGAAGGCCTCGCGGACGCCCTGGTCGGCCAGCCAGCGGGCCTCGGCGACGATGTCGTCGACGGTCCGCGACACGTACGAGCCGCGGAACGAGGGGATCGCGCAGAAGGCGCAGCGCCGGTCGCAGCCGGAGGCGATCTTCAGCGGCGCCGAGGGGGCACCGGAGAGCCGGCGGTGGAAGGCACGCGGGCCGCTGGCGGGAGCCGCACCGGCGTGGGTCACGCCCGGCACGACGATCCCGCCGGCCGCCGCCGGGCGCTCGACCGGGCTGATCGGCAGGAGTTCGCGGCGATCCCGCGGGACGTGCGGGGTGGGGTGCACGCCCTGCAGGATGCCCTGCAGGCGGGCAACGATGTCGTCGTAGTCATCGAAGCCCAGCACGTCGGCCTCGGGCAGCTCCGCGGCGAGGTCGGCGCCATACCGCTCGGCCATGCAGCCGACGGCGACGACGGCCTTCGTCCGCCCCTCGGCCTTCAGGTCAGCGGCCTCGAGCAGCACCTCGACGGACTCCTGCTTGGCCTGGGTGATGAACCCACAGGTGTTCACCATCACTGCGTCGGCGCCGTCGGCGTCGTCGACGAGCCGGAAGCCCCCCTCGGCCAGCCGGGCCGCCAGTTCCTCGGAATCGACGTCGTTGCGTGCACAGCCCAGGGAGACCAGGTGCACCGACAGCAGGTCTGAAGTTCCATCACTCATGATGCCGTCCAGTATCCCCCACGAATCCCGTGGCCGGTGCCGAGCCGCGGCCGGGCCCGGTTCAGCCCTGCTGGAGGTTCTCCAGCACCTCGTCGAGGTCGTCGGGCTTCACCATCACGTCGCGCGGCTTGGACCCCTCCGACGGCCCGACGATGCCGCGGGTCTCGAGGATGTCCATCAACCGGCCGGCCTTGGCGAACCCGACCCGCAGCTTGCGCTGCAGCATCGAGGTCGAGCCGAGCTGCAGGTTGACCACCAGCTGGGCCGCCTCCAGCACCAGCTCCATGTCGTCGCCGATGTCCTCGGCGACCTTCTTCGAGGCGACCGGGGCGACCACGTCCTCGCGGTACGTGGGCTGCAGCTGGGTGCTGACGATCTGGACGACGTCGCGGATCTCCTGCTCGGTGACCCAGGAGCCCTGCACGCGGACGGGCTTGGAGGCGCCCATCGGCAGGAACAGCCCGTCGCCCTGACCGACCAGCTTCTCGGCCCCGGGCTGGTCGAGGATGACCCGGGAGTCGGTCATCGAGGAGGTGGCGAAGGCCAGCCGGGACGGCACGTTCGCCTTGATCAGGCCGGTGACCACGTCGGTGGACGGGCGCTGGGTGGCCAGCACCAGGTGGATGCCGGCGGCCCGGGCCAGCTGGGTGATCCGGACGATGGAGTCCTCGACGTCACGGGGCGCCACCATCATCAGGTCGGCCAGCTCGTCGACGATCACCAGCAGATACGGGTACGGCCGGACCTCGCGCTCCGACCCGGCCGGCGGCTGCACCTGGCCGGCCCGGACGGCCTTGTTGAAGTCCTTGACGTGCTTGAAGCCGAACTCGGCCAGGTCGTCGTAGCGCTGGTCCATCTCCCGGACCACCCACTGCAGCGCCTCGGCCGCCTTCTTCGGCGAGGTGATGATCGGGGTGACAAGGTGCGGGATGCCGTCGTAGGCGGTCAGCTCGACCCGCTTCGGATCGACCAGGATCATCCGCACCTCGTCGGGCGTGGCCCGGACCAGGATCGAGGTGATCATCGAGTTGACGAACGACGACTTGCCCGATCCGGTCGCACCGGCGACCAGCAGGTGCGGCATCTTGGCCATGTTGGCCAACACGTAGCCGCCCTCGACGTCCTTGCCCAGGCCGACCGTCATCGGCTCGTGGTCGTTGCGCGCCTTGGTGGACCGCAGCACGTCGCCGAGCGAGACGATCTCCTTGTCCTTGTTCGGGATCTCCACGCCGATCGCGGACTTGCCCGGGATCGGCGACAGGATCCGGACGTCGGCGCTGGCCACCGCGTAGGCGATGTTCTTGGAGACGTTGAGGACCTTCTCCACCTTCACGCCGGGGCCGAGCTCGACCTCGTAACGGGTGACCGTCGGGCCACGGGTGTAGCCGGTGACCCGGGCGTCGATGTCGAACTCGTCGAACACCTCGGTCAGCCGACCGACGATCTCGTCGTTGGCCGGGGTGCGCGGCTGCGGCGGGGTGCCAGCCTTGAGGACGGTCGTCTCCGGCAGCCGGTACTCGACGTCGCCGACCTGCTCCACCCGCTGCGGCAGCGGCGAGTCGTCGGGGACCTCGGCCGGAGGGTTCACCGTGACCCGTGGCGCCAGGCCCGCGGTGACCGCACCCGACCTGGCGGTTTCGACGGCCGCAGCCGACCTGGCGGCCTCGACGGCCGTGCCGGGCTTCGGCCGCGGCACCGGGGTGGCGTCGACGCCGGTGTCGAAGGCCATCGGGTCGATGTCGCTGACGTCGGAGCGTTCACGCGGCTCGGGGGCGCGGGCGATCACCACGCTGTCCTCACGGGAGCGGCGCCGCCGCCGCGTCGGGGTCGGCGCTGCCTCGGTCTGCTCCTCCTCGTCGTACCCCTCCGACGCGGGGACGGTGCGGCCACGGCGGCGCTCGCCGACCAGCGGGCTGTCGTACGCCTGCTCGTCGATCCCGTACTCGGGGCGCTCGTCGCGGCGCGGCAGGCGGTCGCGGGCCTCGTTGATCCGGGCCGGGATCTCGTGCAGCGGGATGCCGACGATCAGCACCACGCCGTAGAAGGTGAGCAGCACCATCAGCGGCACCGACACCCACGCCGTCATCAGGTCGGTCAGGACGCTGGACGAGACGAAGCCGAGCACGCCGCCGGCCTCCCGCAGCGCGACCGGGTCGGCCGGACGCGGCAGCCCGTGGGCGACGCTGACCAGGCCGAGCAGGCCCAACGCGGAAGTCAGCCAGCCGATCACCTGCCGGCCGGCCGGCCCGGTGGTGTCGGGGTGGCGGATCGTCCGCCAAGCCATCGTCGCGGTGAGCAGCGGCGAGGCGTACGCGGCCATTCCGATCACCGAGGTGACGGCGTACTCCAGCCACCCGCCGACCGGCTCGGGCAGTCCCCACCAGAACTCGGCGGCCAGCACCACGGTGGCGCCGATCAGGGCCAGGCCGACGCCGTCGCGGCGCAGGTCGGGCGGCACGTCGCGGGCGGTGGTGCCGATCGACCGCACCCCGGCGCCGACCAGGCCGGCCACGCCGTCCCAGAGCACGACGAACGGGTTGCGGGGGCGCGGCGGGGGCGTACGACGCCCGTTGGCGGGACGCTTCTGGGGCGCGCGGGACGACGACGAGCCACCCTTGCCGCGGGTGCTCGCCGAGGATCCCTTGGAACCCCCGGAGCGTGCTCCGCCGGAGCGGGCCTGTGAGGAGGTCCGCCCGCCGGTGGTACGCGCCGGGGACGTCGCGCGTGTCGCCATGGTCCTGACCCTAGGCCATCGGCGGTGGCGGTCCGGGGTCCCACGCCGGAGGCCCGGGCGCCGTCGGCCGGGGTCGCCGGGCTCAGCCGACCGCGGTGACCAGCCCGGGACCCGGCGTCCAGCCGCCGTCGGCCAGCGCGCCGCGGAGGTGCCACAGCGGGTCCACCGGCCCGATCCCCTGCCCGAGGGCGTAGCCCGCCGGGATCGCCCCGATCATGAACCGCTTCGCCAGTCCGACCGCCGCCGGCACGCCGAGGCCCTGCCCCAGGCCGGCTGCGATCAGCGAGGCCATCGTGCAGCCGGTGCCGTGGGTGTGGGTGTTGTCGGCCCGGGGAGCCCGGTAGACGTGTCGCTCACCGGTCCAGGAGACCAGCACGTCGTCGGCGTCGCCCTCCTTGTGGCCGCCCTTGATCAGCACCCACTCGGCGCCCAGCTCGAGCAGGGCCCCGGCGAGCATCGCCGGCGGCGCGGACGGGGACAGTCCGGTCAGCAGCGCCGCCTCGGGGATGTTGGGGGTGAGCACGGTGGCCAGCGGGACCAGGCTCGAGCGCAGGGTGGCGACCGCGTCACCGGCGAGCAGCGGGTCGCCGTGCTTGGACATCGCGACCGGGTCGACCACCAGCGGGACGCGGCTGCCGTCGGCCCGGCGCGGGACGGTGTCGACGAGCTCCGCGACGGTGGCGACGATCTCGGCGGAGGCCAGCATGCCGGTCTTCAGGGCGTCCACCCCGATGTCGTCGACCACGCTGCGGAACTGGGCCCGGATCGCCTCGAGCGGCAGCGGCCAGGCGCCCTGCACCCCGACGGAGTTCTGCGCGGTGACGGCGGTGACCACGCACATCCCGTGCGTGCCGAGCGCCGTCATCGCCTTCAGGTCGGCCGGCACGCCCGCTCCCCCACCGGAGTCCGTGCCGGCGATCGTCAGCACCCGGGCGGTCGGCAGTGTCGTGGCGCCCGCGGTCGTGCGTCCCTCAGTGGAAGTGGTCATATCCCTGCTTTCCTTCCCAGGCCCGGCCGTCCACCGTGACAGCCGGCTGCCCCGGGGCCGGGGCCTCCCCGACCGTACCGACCACCGTCCAGCCCTCAGGCACCGCCCCCGGCGGGAAGGTTGCGGCCAGCGCGTGGTCCTCACCACCGGTGAGCAGGAAGACGTACGGGTCCACCCCGGTCGCCTGCCCGACCGACCGGACCGGCTCGGGCATGCCGAGCGCGGAGCGGTGCACGTCGATCGAGACCCTCGACTGTTCGGCCACGTGGCCCAGGTCGGCGAGCAGTCCGTCGGAGACGTCGATCATCGCGGTCGCTCCGGCCAGCGCCGCCTCCCGGCCCGCGCCGTACGGAGGCTCCGGCACCTGCTGGGCCTCGACCACCGCCTTGGGCGTGCGGAACCCCTTGACCAGCGCCGCGAGGCCGGCGGCGGCCCAGCCGACCCGCCCCCTGAGCGCGACGAGGTCGCCGGGCCGGGCGCCGGAGCGCAGCACCGGGCCCTCGGGTCCGGCGTCGCCGAGGATGGTGATCGAGATGGTGATGTCGCGGGCCCTGGTGATGTCGCCGCCGATCAGCGACACCCCCGCCCGGTCGCACTCCTCGCGGACGCCCTGGGTGAAGTAGCGCACCCAGGTGACCGCCAGGTCGGCGGGCGCGGAGAAGCCCATCAGGATCCCGATCGGGCGGGCCCCCATCGCCTCGATGTCGGCGACATTGACCGCGACCGCTTTGCGGCCGATGTCCATCGCCGAGGACCAGTCGCGGCGGAAGTGGACGCCCTCCACCAGGATGTCCACGCTGCAGAGCGTACGGCCGCCCCGGCTGTGGATGATCGCCGCGTCGTCGCCGGGGCCGAGCTCCACCTGGTCGTTCTCGGACAGCCCGCGGGTGATCTGCGCGATCAGTTCGAACTCACCGATGTCGGCGATGGTCTGCTGGGCACCCGGCGGTTCCTCCCCCGGCTGGGGACCGGGATAGGGCCAGGGTGTGCGCCCCGAGCTGGCGGTGCGGTTCATCGGACTCCTCGTCGGTCGGTGTCCTCGACACGGTAGCGTGAGGCCACACGGGGCGACACCGGGCCGGGCCCCGGGGTGCGAGGAAGGGAGAGGCCATGGTCGAGGCGGCGCAGGTCGAGGTGGCGCAGGTGGAGG
>CAYOBI010000004.1:46046-60307 GCA_964402325.1 uncultured Propionibacteriaceae bacterium
GAGGTGGCGCAGGTGGAGGCGTACGTCCTGGTGCAGACGGAGGTCGGGCGCAGCGAGGAGGTGACCGCCGCGATCCGCAGCATCAGCGGGGTCACGCACGCCGACGGCGTGACCGGACCCTATGACGTCATCGTGCGGTCGACCGCGACCGACATGATGGCCCTCGGCCGGCTGATCCGCGCCGTCCAGGAGGTGGACGGCATCACCCGGACCGTCACCTGCCCGGTCATGGCCGAGTGAGGGGTCCCTTCCGCACCCCGCGCACAGCCGCCCTGGCCACCGGGATCACACTGGCCGCGGGGACCGCCCTGGCCGGGTGCAGTGCCCCGGTGCAGCTCGCCGATCCCCCGGTCGATGACGCGACCCGGGCCACCTGCTCCGCGCTGGTGGCCGACGTGCCCGCGACCGTGCTCGGGTCGCCGCGCCGGGCGACGACCGGGTCCCTGGCGGTGGCGTGGGGCGACCCGCCGATCACCCTGGCCTGTGGGGTGGCGAAGCCCGAGGGCCTGACCGCCACCAGCCAGTGCCTCGAGGTGGACGGCGTCGGCTGGTGGTCCCAGGACGGGGCGACCGGCACGTTGTACACCACCGTCGGCCGGGCCGCGTACGTCCAGGTCGGGGTGCCGAACTCCTACGGCAGCAGCGGGGATGCGCTGGCCGAGCTGGGCCCGGTCGTCGCCCGGCACGACACTCTGCTCCAGCCCTGCGTGGGCTGAGGCGCAGGCTTGGTCAACAGGCCCGCCGCCCCGCCGGGCCGGTGCTGCCGCCGATTCAGCGCAGGCCGACCGGGCGGCCCAGGGCGATCCGGATCAGCCGGTCGATCAGGTCGGGGTAGGCCACCCCGGCGGCCGACCAGACCTGCGGGAACATCGAGAACCGGGTGAAGCCCGGCATCGTGTTCAGTTCGTTGACCAGCACCGTGTCGTCCCGGGTGAGGAAGCAGTCGACGCGGGCCAGTCCCTCGCAGTCGAAGGCCTCGAAGACCCGGATCGAGATCTCCCGGACCCGGTCGGCGGTCGCCGGGTCGAGGTCGGCCGGCACATGCAGACTGACCTGTTCCTCGGGCAGGTACTTCGCGTCGAAGTCGTAGAAACCGGACTCGGTGTGCATCTCGATCTCCGCGACGACCGAGGCACCCGGCCGGCCGCCGTCGGGATCGGCGAGGACACCGCACTCGATCTCGCGGGCGTTCTGGACGCCCTCCTCGACGATCACCCGCGGATCCCAGCGCTGGGCCTCCGCGATCGCGTCCCGCAGGCCGGCCGGGTCGGGCACCTTGGTGATGCCGACGCTGGAGCCGCCACGGGCGGGCTTGACGTAGACCGGGAACTGCAGCGCCCGGACCGCAGCCAGGCAGGCGTCGGGGTCGGCCTCCCACTCGCCCGGGCGGATCCCCACCCAGGGGCCGATCGGCAGACCGCTGAGGGCCATCACCTGCTTCATCCGGATCTTGTCCATCGCCAGTGCGCTGGCGGCCACGCCGGAGCCGACGTAGCGCACCCCGTACATCTCGAAGAGCCCCTGGATGGTGCCGTCCTCACCCATCGGACCGTGCAGCAACGAGAAGGCCAGATCGATGTCGTGCACGTCGACCAGGCGGTCACCCGCGACGGTGGCGATCCGGGCACCCTCGGCGGTCCGGGACAGCACCGCGTCGGCCCGGTCCTCCGGCACCTCGGGCAACACCCCGTCGATCGTGGTCAGCCCGACCACTTCGTCGACGCCCATCTGCACCCACCGTCCCGTACGGGTGATCCCGACGGCGACCAGGTCGTAGCTGTCCCGGTCGATCGCGGACAGCACGCCGGCCGCGGTCAGGCACGAGACCCCGTGCTCGGAGCTGCCGCCGCCGAAGACGACGGCGACGGTCGGACGGGCGGACGTGGTCATGGGACCTCCTGGGACGACAACGGGCACCACCCTACCGCCGCCCGGGGGGCGGCCTGTCCCGCGAACCCGGCCCGGTCAGCGCTCCGGTTTGGGCTCCCGCTCCATCAGCACCGGGACCATCGCGGCCGGCGTCGTCCGACCCTCCAGGACGGCCACCACCCCCTCGACGATCGGCATGTCCACCCCGTAGGCGCGGGCCAGGTCGCGAACGGCGTGGCTGGTGGCGACGCCCTCGGCGACCCCGGCGCTCTCCCGGACAGCCTCCTCCACGGTGAGCCCCCGACCGAGCCGTTCACCGAAGGTCCGGTTGCGCGACAGCGGCGACATGCAGGTGGCCACCAGGTCGCCGAGTCCGGCCAGGCCCGCGAAGGTCGAGCGCTGTCCCCCCATCGCCTCGCCGAGCGCCCCGAGCTGGTGCAGGCCACGGGTGATCAGGGAGGCGAGCGCGTTGTGGCCGTAGCCGAGCCCCGCTCCCATCCCGACGCCGAGGGCGATCACGTTCTTCGCCGCGCCCGCGATCTCCACCCCGATCACGTCGTCGACGGTGTACGTACGGAACGACGGGGTCAGGCAGAGCTGCTGGATCCGCTCCCCCACCGCCGGGTCGTACGCCGCGACCACGGACAGGGACGGCTGCCGTTCGGCGATCTCGCGGGCCAGGTTGGGGCCGGAGAGCACCGCGATCCGCTCCGGGGTGACCTCGCCGGCCTGGGCGATCACCTCGCTCATCCGCATGTCCGTGCCGGTCTCGATGCCCTTGACCAGGCTCAGCACCGGCGCCGTCGCGTCGCGCCAGACCGGCAGGGTCACCAGGTGGCGCAGGTAGCCCCGCAGCTTCTGGGCGGGCAGGGCGAGGACGACCAGGTCGGCCCCGGCCAGCCCGCGCACCGGGTCGGTGGTCGCGTCCGTCCGGTCCCCGAGGTCGACGTCGGCCAGGTAGGAGGGATTGCGGTGGTGCTGGTTGATCCCGTCGGCGACGGCCGGGCGCCGGGCGACCAGGGTGACGTCATGGCCCGCGTCGGCCAGGACGCGGGCGAAGGCCGTCGCCCAGTTGCCGGCCCCGAGGATGCAGCACTGTGCCATCCGGCCACCCTATCGCCGCCCGACGTGCGGGTGGTGCCGCTGGCACGCCCCGTCACGATGTGCCAGCATCCGGAGCATGACCACCCCTGCGGAACCCGTCGTGCTGTACGCCCCCGACCCCGATCCGGCGGGCGGCGGTGACTGGCCCGCACCGGTCCGACACCGGGTGGCCCGGCTCTGGCTGGCCGACCGGGTCGAGGAGGCGGCCCGGCAGGGTGCCCGGGTGACGGTCGTCGTGCCCGCCGACCTGGTGTCGTCCTGGCGGGGACTGGCCGCCTGGCTGCGGGCGGCCGGGCCGGTGGCGACGGTGCGGACCGGAATGGCCCCGGTGGCCGGAGGTCCGGCGGCACCGACCGACACCGAGCAGGCCCGCGCCGCAGGGGGCCGCTGTGCGGCGCTGTTCGGGCCCGGCCCGGGAACGGTCCGGTATCTCGGGCTCACCGTCGCCGGAACGCCCGGCGCGCCCGGGTCGGTGACCGGGCCCTGGCCGGTGCTCACCGACGAGGGGTGGCGCGCCACCCTCCACCGGGACAGGCTGGGCGACCCGGTGCTGGAGCTGCGCCCGGGCCAGCGACTGCACGCGCTGGTCACCGAACCCGCCGTCGGCGGGGCGCCGGTGATCGTGAGCGCCTGGCACTGACCGGGCGGACCGCTGCCGGGCGACATTGGCCGGCCAGGACGGAACCGGAGATGAGGGCCCCGGAGATGACGAACGTCCGTCGCGGACCGGAGTCAGTCCTGGGTCCGCAGCGGGAGGGTGCTGACCTTCCAGCTCGGCCGCCGGGCCTCGTAGGCGGCGATCTCGTCCTCGTGGGTGAGGGTGACGCCGATGTCGTCCAGACCGTTCATCAGCCGGTAGCGGGTGTAGTCGGTCACCTCGAACGGGGTGACCAGGTCACCCGCGGTGATGGTCCTGGCGTCCAGGTCGACGGTCACCGGCAGCGTCGGGTCGGCCTCGGTGGCGTCCCACAGCCTCTCGACGACGTCCTGCGGCACGACCGCGACCAGCAGGCCGGACTTGCCGGCGTTGTTGCGGAAGATGTCACCGAACCGGGAGCCGATGACGACCTTGAAGCCGTAGTTCTGCAGCGCCCACACCGCGTGCTCACGCGAGGAGCCGGTGCCGAACTCCGGGCCTGGGATGAGGATGGTCGCCCCCGCGCGCTCCGGCTTGTTCAGGATGAACCCCGGGTCCTGGCGCCAGGCGGCGAACAGGCCGTCCTCGAAGCCGGTCTTGGTGATCCGCTTGAGGTAGACCGCCGGAATGATCTGGTCGGTGTCGACGTTGCTGCGGCGCAGCGGAACGGCCGTGCCGGTGTGCTCGATGAACTTCTCCATGGCGATACTCCTCAGGCGTTCTGCAGGACGGGCAGGTCGGCGGGGCCGGCCAGGTGACCGGCGACCGCGGTGGCCGCGGCGACGGCCGGGGAGACGAGGTGCGTACGCCCGCCCTTGCCCTGGCGGCCCTCGAAGTTGCGGTTCGAGGTGGATGCCGACCGCTCCCCCGGCTTCAGCTGGTCGGGGTTCATCCCCAGGCACATCGAGCAGCCGGCGAAGCGCCAGTCGGCCCCGGCCTCGGTGAAGACCGTGTCCAGGCCCTCGTCCATGGCCTGCCGGCGGACCCGCTGCGAGCCCGGGACGATGAGCATCCGGACACCCTCGGCGACCTTGCGGCCCTTGATGACGGAGGCCGCCAGACGAAGGTCCTCGATCCGGCCGTTGGTGCAGGAGCCGACGAAGACGGTGTCGACCGGGATGTCCTTCATCGGGGTCCCGGCGGTCAGGCCCATGTACTCCAGCGCCTTCTCGGCGGCGGTCCGGTCGACCGGGTCGGCGAAGTCCGCCGGGGAGGGGACGGTGGCCGCCAGCGGCACGCCCTGACCCGGGTTGGTGCCCCAGGTGACGAACGGGCTCAGCTGCGTGGCGTCGATGTCGATCTCGACGTCGAAGGTGGCGTCGTCATCGGTGCGCAGCGTGCTCCAGTAGGCTACCGCGGCGTCCCACTCGGCACCCTGCGGGGCGTACGGACGGCCCTCGAGGTAGGCGAAGGTCTTGGCGTCGGGGGCGACCATGCCGGCCTTCGCGCCCCACTCGATCGACATGTTGCAGACCGTCATCCGGCCCTCCATCGACATGTCCTCGATGGTGCTGCCGCGGTACTCGACGATGTGGCCCTGACCGCCGCCGGTGCCGACCTTGGCGATGATCGCCAGGATGACGTCCTTGGCGGTGACGCCGTCGGGCAGCTGTCCGTTGACGTTGACCGCCATCGTCTTCAGCTTCGCCTGCTGCAGCGTCTGGGTGGCGAAGACGTGCTCGACCTCGGAGGTGCCGATGCCGAACGCGATCGCCCCGAAGGCGCCGTGGGTGGCGGTGTGCGAGTCGCCGCAGACGATCGTCATGCCGGGCTGGGTGATGCCCAGCTGGGGGCCGATGATGTGCACGACGCCCTGGTCCAGGTCACCCAGGGAGTGGATCGGCAGGCCGAACTCCTTGGCGTTGGCCCGGACGGTGTCGAGCTGCAGCTTGGAGACCGGGTCGGCGACCGGCGCGAAGATGTCGTCGGTGGGTGTGTTGTGGTCCTCGGTGATCATGGTCAGCTCGGGACGGCGGACGCGGCGGCCCGCCTGCCGCAGGCCGTCGAAGGCCTGGGGGCTGGTCACCTCGTGGGCGAGCTGCAGGTCGATGTAGAGCAGGTCGGGCTCCCCTTCCGCGGAGCGGACCACGTGGTCCTCCCAGACCTTCTCACTGAGGGTCTTACCCATCGAACGTCCTCCATCCGGATCAACCAGGACCGGCCCTGTTCATGAGTCCGCCATGCGTCTCACGATACGAGATTCAAGTCCCATTTCGTGAGATCATCGTAGCAAGCCGACACGCGATCCGGTAGTCGTTCGTAACTTGCGTTTCACATCTCGAGACTGCAATATCGAAATATGGATAACGGAAGCGGTGTCGGTGTCCTCGACAAGGCGGCCCTGGTGCTGAGCGCCCTGGAGACGGGTCCCACCACCCTCGCAGGACTGGTCCAGAGTACCGGGCTGGCCCGCCCGACCGCCCATCGTCTGGCGGTCGCCCTGGAGCACCACCGGCTGGTCGCGCGCGACCTGCAGGGTCGCTTCGTGCTCGGTCCGCGCCTGGCGGAACTGGCCGCCGCCGCCGGCGAGGATCGGCTGGTCGCCACCGCCGGTCCGGTGCTGGCCCGGTTGCGCGACATCACCGGCGAGTCGGCCCAGCTCTTCCGGCGCCAGGGCGACATCCGGATCTGTGTCGCGGCCGCCGAGCGGTCCTCGGGTCTGCGCGACACCGTGCCGGTCGGCTCCCAGCTGACCATGTCGGCCGGCTCCGCCGCCCAGGTGCTGCTGGCCTGGGAGGACCCGGACCGGATGCAGCGCGGCCTGGAGACCGCCGAGTTCAGCGCCGTGGCCCTGACCGGCGTCCGTCGGCACGGTTTCGCCGAGTCGGTCGGCGAGCGCGAGCCCGGCGTGGCCTCGGTGTCGGCCCCGGTGCGTTCCCCCTCCGGCAAGGTGATCGCCGCGGTCAGCGTCTCCGGGCCGATCGAGCGCCTGACCCGCCAGCCCGGTCGGCTGCACGCCCCGGCCGTGATGGCGGCCGCGGACCGGCTCAGCGAGGTGCTGCGACGCTCCGGGGGCCAGGAAGCCTGATCCCCGGTCCGCCCGGCGCTCCCCCGATCGCCAGGTCAGCCGGCGAACTTCCCCCGGGCGCGGCGTCGGCCGGCCTTCTCGCCGCGGGCCTCGGCCGCGGCCAGCTCGCCCGGCGCGGTCCCCAACGGCTGGTCGGCGAAGGACCGGTTGTTGACCTTGTCGGCGACCTTGCGCAGTGCCAGCCACCACTGCTGCCGGGGCCGGCGTGCCTCGAGGTCGACGAGGTCGTCGAAGGCCTTGAACGGCGTCATCGCGTAGCCGTCGTCGCTCTCGGTGGCGAAGACGTATGTGCTGGTCCCGGCCGCGAACTGCCGGTCGACCTCCTCGATGCCGGCGGCCGCCAGCCGGGTCGCCACCAGCCGGTCGAACGGGGTCGGGTTGCCGCCCTGCTGGACGTGGCCGAGGATGATCGGGCGGACGTCGAACAGGTCACCGCCCTCGGCCTCGAACAGCCGGGCGAGGAAGTCGGCGGTGTAGTACTCGGCGGCCTCCTCGTTGCGGACGGCCAGGTAGAAGCGCCGGCCCTGTTCGAACGCGGCGCGCATCTGGCGGACGTCCTCCTCCAGCATGGAGATGGTGATGCCCTCCTCGTTGAGGTAGACCCGCTCGGCGCCGGCAGCCAGACCGCTCGCCTGGGCCAGGAAGCCGCAGTTGCGGCCCATCGTCTCCACCACGAAGCAGCGCCGGCTGGCGGCGGCCGACTGCTTGATCCGGTCCAGCGACTGCATCGCGACGTTGAGGGCGGAATCGGCGCCGACGGCCATCCGCCACTCGGGCAGGTTGTTGTCGATGCTGGCCGGAAGCACGACGATCGGCAGGTCGAACGCCGGGTAGCGACGCCGCTCCGAACGCATCAGCCGGACCGCCTCGTACGCGTTGAACCCGCCGATCACCAGCAGGGCGTCCATCGCGTTCTCCTCGATGGTGCGGGCGATGCCGTACAGCTCCTCGCTGCGCGGCACCTCGCGACGGGTGCCGAGCTCGGCACCGCCCATCCCGGTCCAGCCCTCGACGTCGCCCCAGGCGAACTCGCTGACCCGTCCCTTCATGAAGCCGGGGAAGCCGCCCTGGATGCCGAGCATGGTGTGGCCGGCGTCGATGCCCAGCCGGACCGCCGCCCAGACCGCGGTGTTCATCCCCGGGGCGAGACCACCGGCGTGCACGATGCCGATCCGCCGGGAGCCCTGGCCGACGGTGACCCGGGGCTCGGCCTCGGCGAGGGCGTTGAAGATGCCCGCCATCCGCCGGAACCCGTCGCCGCGGGCGTCGACGGCCCCCTCGAAGTCGTGGGCCCGGACCATCTCGCCGATCGCCCGGGTGGCGCGGACGGCGTCGACCAGCGGGCTGCGGGTGACCCGATTGCGGTGCACGCCGATCACGACCGGGACGGTCTCCCGGGTGGCGTTGAGGAGCTCCTCTGCGGCGGCCACGCCGACCATCGACGACATCCACCGGTCGTACGCGGTGGGCGAGCCGCCGCGCTGCACGTGGCCGAGGATGGTCACCCGGGCGTCCTGGCCGAGGTTGTCCTGCAGGGCCTGGCGGACGTCGTCGCACCTGATCGGGTTGCCGGACCGGTCCCGGGCGCCCTCGGCGACGATGATCAGCGAGTCGCGCCGACCGGCCGCCCGGCCCCGCTGGATCAGGTCGCACATGTGCTGCTGCCAGCCCTCGGCGGGCGGCGCCTCCGGGATGAACATGTACGCCGCACCGCCGGCGACGGCGCTGTTCAGGCCGAGGTAGCCGCACTCGCGGCCCATCACCTCCACGATGAAGATCCGCTGGTGGCTCGCCGCGGTGGAGGCGATCGCGTCGACCGCCTCGATGATCCGGTGCAGGGCGGTGTCGGTGCCGATGGTCATGTCGGTGCCGACCATGTCGTTGTCGATCGAGCCCACCAGGCCGGCGATCATCAGGTCCGGATGGGCGTCGGCGACCTCGCGGTCCAGCCGGCCGGCGACGACCAGTTCCTCGAGCAGTTCGGGCCACTCGTGACGCAGCATGTCGGCGCCGGTGAGCGACCCGTCGCCGCCGACCACGGCGAGCCGGTCGATGCCGTTGCGGACCAGGTTGAGGGCCGCGGTGCGCCGGCCGTCGCGCTCCCGGAACTCCTGGCAGCGAGCGGTGCCGATCACCGTCCCGCCGCGCTGCATGATGCCGGAGACATCGTCCCACTCCAGCGCGACGATGTCGTCACCGCCGTTGACGGCCCCCTGCCAGCCCTCGCGGACCGCGAAGACCTCGGCGCCGGCCCCCAGCGCGGACCGGACGACCGCGCGGATCGCCGGGTTCATGCCGGGGGCGTCGCCACCACTCGTGAGGACGCCGATACGTACGGGTCCGGAGGTCTCGAGCACGGTGGGCATCCTTCCGCAGGAACGAACGAACGCGACCCAGTCTATGGACCGCCGTCGGGCGCGCGAGGGGTGGGTGCGACAGTGACGGGGTGCTGCCAAACCTGTCCCGTCACGCCCTCGAGGTGGCCCCGCTCCTCATTGGCTGCCGGCTGCGGCTGGGGGACGTCACGGTGCGACTGGTCGAGGTCGAGGCGTACGAGGGCGACGCCGACCCCGCCTCCCACGCGTACCGGGGCCCGACGCCCCGCAACGCGGTGATGTACGGCCCCGGTGGCCACCTCTACGTCTACCGGCTGCACGGCTCGTTCTGCTGCAACGTGGTGTGCGGCCCGGAGGGGGTCGCCAGCGCGGTGCTGCTGCGCGCCGCCGAGGTCGAGGAAGGACACGACGAGGCCACCGCGCGGCGTCTGGCCCGCCGGTCCACCCCGGTCCTCCCCCGGGACCTGGCCCGCGGGCCGGGCAACCTCTGCCGGGCGCTCGGGATCACCGCCGAGCACAACGGCGCCGACCTGCTCGCCGGCGACGACCTCCGGCTGCTGTCGGCGGCGCGCAGCCCCGAGACCCTCGGGACCGGACCGCGGGTGAACGTGGCGACCGCCGCGGACCGGCCGTGGCGGTTCTGGGACCCCGGTTCGGCGTCGGTGTCGGTGTTCAAGCGCCACCCCCGCGCCGTCGCCGGCTGACGGCAGGCGCCGACCTCAGTGCCGGGAGCCCGCGCCCTCGGTGCGGTCGTCCGGGTCAGCGGTCTCCACGCCGGCGTCGATGCCGTAGGCCCGCAGCCTGGCCCGGTCGGCCAGGTCGTCGGAGGCCTGCAGGGCGAGCAGCTCGGCGTAGATGCCGCCGGACACGGCCAGCTCGGCCGGCGAGCCGATCTCGTCCACCGCCCCGTCGCGGAGCGTGACGATCCGGTCGACACTGGAGATGGTGGACAGCCGGTGGGCGATGATCAGGGTCGTACGGTCCGCCATCAACTCCTCCAGCCCCTCCTGCACCAGCCGCTCCGATTTGGTGTCGAGGGAGCTGGTCGCCTCGTCGAGGACGAGCACGGGGGCGTCCTTCAGCAGCGCGCGGGCGACCGCGACCCGCTGCTTCTGCCCGCCGGACAGCTTCACCCCGCGCTCGCCGATCAGTGCGTCGTACCCCTCGGGGAAGCGTTCGATGAACCGGTCGGCATTGGCCCGGCGGGCCGCCCCGGCGATCTCGGCGTCGGTGGCGTCCGGACGCCCGTAGGCGATGTTCTCCCGGATCGTGCCGGAGAAGAGCGACGGATCCTGGAAGACCACGCCGACGTCGCGGCGCAGCGTCTCGACAGGCATCGAGGTGATGTCCCGCCCGCCCAGGGTGACGACGCCGGCGTCGGCCGGGTAGAGGCCGAGCAGCAGGTTCACCAGGGTCGACTTCCCGCCACCCGACTCCCCCACCAGGGCGATCCGCTCGCCGGCGTCGGCGTGGAAGGTGACGTCGCGCAGCACCGGGCGGCCCGGCTCGTACGCGAAGTCGACATGCCGGAAGGCAAAGGCGTGCGGGTCGACCACCCGTCCCGGTCCGGCGGGCTCGGCACCGGCGGCGGGCAGGGCCGGGCGCACCTCGGGGACCTGGTCCAGCACCTCGAAGTACGACTCCGACCCGGCGATCGCCCGCTGTCCGGAGTCGACGATGAAGCTCATCATCGTCACCGGGGTGCGGGCCATCCCCATCAACTGCAGCAGCAGCACCATCACCCCGATGCTGAACGCGCCGTGCGCGGTCTGCAGGAACAGCACCAGGTAGATGCCCAGGAAAGCGACGTTGAGCACGGCCCGGCGGGCGGTGTCCATGGTGTGCCAGTGCCGCGCCTGGCCGCGGGTCAGGTCGATGGTGGAGCCGTACCGGTCGTCGAACATCGCCAGTTCGGAGCGCTCCCGGACGAAGCTCTTCACCACCCGGATCTGGCCGATGACCTCGGAGAAACGGCCGTTGGCGACGTCGATCCGGTCGTTCTTCTCCCCCTCCAGCCGCTGCCAGTTGCTGGACGTACGGGTGGTCAGCCACATGTAGGCCGGGAACATCACCGCGAGCATGACCGCCAGCGGCCAGGAGTAGAACCCGCTGATCACCAGCACCGCCACCGTCGTCACCAGCATGGTGAAGAACGTGTTGGCCATCGACTTGAGGAAGTTGGTCACCTCGGTGATCGAGCGCGACAGCCGCCCGATGATCGTGCCGCTGAGCTCGTCGTCGAAGTAGCGCTGCGGCAGGCCGAGCAGCTTCTCGAAGTAGCGCACCGACAGGATCTGGCGCAGCCGGGCGGTCATCGTGTCACCGAGGTAGCCACCGACGTTGGTCAGCACCGTGTTCAGCAGTTCGGCGACGAGCAGGCCGAGGGCGAGCAGCACGATCGTGCGGATCGTGCCGCCGTGCCCGCCGGCGATGGCGACCACCTCGTCGGTGGCCCGGCCGATGATGAACGGGGTGACCAGCGCGGTCACCGACATCAGCAGCGAGCTGGCGACGATGCCGACGTAGTACGGCCACAGCTCCCTGGTGGTGGACAGGATCCTGACGAGGGATCGCATGTGCCTCTCCGGACTCTCGAGGATCGGGACGGGCCCATGCTAGGGCCGTCGCGAGG
The DNA here is from genome assembly GCA_964402325.1 of uncultured Propionibacteriaceae bacterium. Taxonomy (GTDB): domain Bacteria; phylum Actinomycetota; class Actinomycetes; order Propionibacteriales; family Propionibacteriaceae; genus Raineyella. Next base: position 57,653 of record CAYOBI010000004.1, read on the forward strand.
ACCCGGTGCGATCCCGACCGGTCACGGCCGGGTCCCAGGCCTGCGGGACATCGCGCTCCAGCTCGGCGAGCCAGGTCCGGGCGGCGGCGTCGGAGGGCATCCGCCAGTCGCCGCGCGGGGAGAGGGCCCCGCCGGCCATCACCTTCGGCCCGTTGGGCAGCGCCGAACGCTTGAACTGGTTGCCGAAGAACCGTCGTAGGAAGACCTCCAGCCAGCGCCGGACGGTCGCCAGGTCGTACGCCTCGCGTTCGTCGGCCGGGTAGCCGGGGGGCCAGCTGCCCCGCTCGGCGTCGTGCCACGCGTGGTGGGCCAGGAAGGCGATCTTCGCCGGGCCGTACCCGAGGCGGAGCAGGTGGTGCAGGGTGAAGTCGTGCAGGGCGTACGGCCCGATGGAGTCCTGGGTCGACTGCGGCTTCTCGCCCTCGGCGACCGGGATCAGCTCGGGGCTGATCTCGGTGTCGAGGATGGAGCGCAGGATCGTCGCGGTCTCCTCACCGACCTGCCCCGAGGAGATCACCCAGCGGATCAGGTGCTGGATCAGCGTCTTCGGCACCCCGGCGTTGACCCCGTAGTGGGACATCTGGTCGCCGACCCCGTACGTGCACCAGCCGAGCGCCAGCTCCGACAGGTCGCCGGTGCCGACGACGATGCCGCCGTGCTGGTTGGCCAGCCGGAACAGGTAGTCGTAGCGCAGCCCGGCCTGGACGTTCTCGAACGTGACGTCGTAGACCGGCTCGCCGCCGGCGAACGGGTGGCCCATGTCGGCGAGCATCTGGCGGGCCGCCGGGCGGATGTCGAGCTGCTCGAAGGTCACCCCGAGCGCCCGGCAGAGGTCCTCGGCGTTGCTGCGGGTGTGCTCGGTGGTCGCGAAGCCGGGCATCGTGTACGCGAGCACGTCGGTGCGGGGCCGGCCGAGCAGGTCCATCGCCCGGACCGCGACGATCAGCGCATGGGTGGAGTCGAGCCCGCCGGAGACCCCGATCACCGCTTTGGGGGTGCCGATCGCGGTGAGCCGCTGGGCCAGCCCGGACACCTGGATGTTGTAGGCCTCGTAGCAGTCCAGGGCCAGCCGTTCCGGGTCGTCGGGGACGAACGGGAACCGATCGACGTGGCGTTCCAGGCCGATGTCGTGCCGGGGTGGGGCGAGCCGGAAGCCGATCGTACGGAACGCCTCTGCCCGCTCGGCGTGCGTCCGACGGTTGTCGTCGAAGGTGCCCTGGCGGTACCGCTCGGCGGTGAGCCGCTGCAGGTCGACGTCGGCGACGGAGCAGCGCCAGCCGCGCGGGAACCGCTCGGTCTCGGCCAGCAGGTCGCCGTCCTCGTAGACGAAGGTCTGGCCGTCCCAGGACAGGTCGGTGGTCGACTCCCCCTCCCCGGCCGCCGCGTACAGGTACGCCGCCAGGCACCGGGCCGACGCGGCCCGGGCCAGCAGCTTGCGGTGCTCGGCCTTGGTGACGGTGATCGGCGAGCCGGACAGGTTCGCCAGTACGGTCGCGCCCGCCAACGACGCCTCGGCACTCGGCGGGACCGGCACCCACATGTCCTCGCAGACCTCGGCGTGGATCACCAGGCCGGGGACGTCCTCGGCGGCGAACAGCAGGTCGGGGCCGATCGGGGTCCGGCGGCCGGCGACCACCACCTCGCCGCGGATGTCGTCGCCGGGGGCGAAGTGGCGCCGCTCGTAGAACTCCCGGTAGGTGGGGACGTACGCCTTGGGGACCAGGCCGAGCAACGCGCCGCGGTGGACCACCGCGGCCACGTTGAGCACCCGGTTCCGGTGCCGGACGGGCAGGCCGACCATCAGCACCGGGAGCAGTTCTGCGCTCGCTTCGACCAGCGCCGCCAGGGCCTCCTCGGCGGCGTCGAGCAGCGGTCCCTGCAGCAGCAGGTCGTCCAGGGAATAGCCGGTCAGGCACAGCTCGGGGAACACCGCCAGCCCCACCCCGCGCCGGGAGAGCTCCTCGGCCGCCTCGAGGACGGCCTCCACGTTGCGGTCGGGCTGGGCGGCGGTGACGGGAATGGTGACGGCGGCGACCCGGACGAAGCCCTGGTCGTAGGCCGATGCGAACTGCACGGGAGCTCCTCGGGCCGGTGACTGCTGGGGAGACCAGCCTAACGACCGCCGGCCGCGCGAAGACATCCCGTCACCGGCGCGACCGCCCTAGGATGCTGATCATCATCGGACCAACCACCGGGAGGACGCGATGAGCCCCGACGAGGACGAGATCTCCGAGGTCGATCGCGCCGACAGCGCCGAGACCGAGCCGTACGACCCGGACGCCCGCGAGGCGTTCACCGACGAGCGCGAGGAGCCGCTCGAGGACGAGGACAGCGAGGCGGGCGACGAGCCCGACCTGCGGGGTGACGAGCCGCCCCGCGTCGACTGAGACCCGGACGGCACCCGCCGATGCGTCGCACCGATCCCGGCCGCCGGGACCCGGCGGAGGAGCCCGACACGACCACCATCGAGATCACCCGCCAGCAGGCGAGGTCCGACCGGGCTGCCGTCGAGCTGGCCCGGACCGTCTACCTCGCGATGACCGGCCGGCCGGCGCCCGCCGCGGTCGGGGTCGTCGCCCGCAAGGACCGCTGGGACGTCACCTTCACCGAGTGAGCACCCGGGTCGGCGGTCACAGCTCCGGGGGTCACAGCTCC
>CAYOBI010000004.1:60407-64688 GCA_964402325.1 uncultured Propionibacteriaceae bacterium
CCTTCACCGAGTGAGCACCCGGGTCGGCGGTCACAGCTCCGGGGGTCACAGCTCCGGGGGTCACAGCTCCATCTCGGCGCCCATCACGACCGTACGCTCGGGGGGCAGGTGGAACACCTCAGTCCGGGAGGCGGCGTTGTTGGCGAGCAGCACGTAGAACCGCTTGCGCCAGCCCGCCATCCGCGCGTCGCCGGTCGGGCGCAGGGTCAGCACCGAGAGGAAGTAGCGGACTTGCTGCGGCTCGAAGTCGAGCTCCTCGCTGCGGCCGACGGCGAGCGCCACGCCGCGGGGGACGTCCTGGGAGTCGTTGAACCCGACGTGGACGCTGATGTGGACGATGCCGTCGGAGGGATCACCGAGGTCGTGGACGTGCACCCGGTCGCGGTGCCGGATGTGCGGCACGTTCTCGTTGACGATCTCCACCAGGATGACGTGCTCGAACATCGCGTGGGTGAACATCACCAGGGTGCGCAGGGCCAGCGGTGTCGTCGTGCTGTTCGGGTGCGGGAAGACCGCGATACCGGGGATGCGCGGCAGCTCGGAGTTGTGCACCGCCTCGATGAACTCGTCCAGTGGGCCCTCCAGCTCCCGGCGGCGGGCCGAGACGAGCTCGAAGCCGCGTCGCCAGGTGGTCATCAGCATGATGATCAGGGCCGCGATCAGCAGGGGCAGCCAGCCCCCGCTGACCACCTTCGCCAGGTTGGCGGCGAAGAAGACCACCTCGACGACCACCACCGTGGCGCCGTAGACGATCAGTTGCCACAGCGGCCGGTGCCAGGACATCCGGGCCAGCGCCAGGAACAGCATGCTGGTCAGCAGCAGCGTGCCGGTGACGGCCAGGCCGTACGCCGAGGCGAGCGCGGCCGAGCTGCCGAAGACCGAGATCAGCGCCAGCACGCCGAGGTAGAGCGCCCAGTTGACCACCGGCACGAAGATCTGGCCGCCCTCCTCCTTCGAGGTGTGCTTGACCAGCAGCCGCGGCAGCAGGCCGAGGCGTACGGCCTGCCGGGAGACCGAGAAGGCCCCGGAGATGACCGCCTGCGAGGCGATCACGGTGGCGAAGGTGGCGAGCACGACCAGCGGCAGTCGCGACCAGGTCGGGGCCATCTGGAAGAACGGGTTGTCGATGGTGGTGGGGTCGGCGAGGATCATCGCCCCCTGCCCCAGGTAGTTGAGCGCCAGAGCCGGGAACACGATGGCGAACCAGGACACCTTGATCGGCAGCGGCCCGAAATGGCCCATGTCGGCGTACAGCGCCTCGGCACCGGTGATGGTCAGGACCACCGCCCCCATCGCGATGAACGCCGTGAACGGGTGTTCCAGGACGAAGGCGAAGGCGTATGTCGGCGAGACCGACCGCAGGATGCCGGGGTGCTCGACGATGTGCGGCACGCCGAGCGCGCCGACGATCACGAACCAGACGGTCATCACCGGGCCGAAGGCACGGCCGACCGCCGCGGTCCCCCAGCGCTGGACGAAGAACAGCACCGACAGGATCACCACGGACAGCGGCAGGACGAGGTCCTCGAATCCCGGGCTGACGACGGTGAGGCCTTCGATGGCCGACATCACCGAGATCGCCGGGGTGATCACCGAGTCGCCGTAGAACAGCGCGGCGCCGAGCATGCCGAGGGCGAGCACGATCGCCATCCGCCGGGGCTGGCGGACCTTGTCGACCAGCAGGTGGGTGAGGGCCAGGATCCCGCCCTCGCCGTCGTTGTCCGCCCGCATCACGAGGAGGACGTACTTGAACGTGACGACCAGAGTGATGGACCACAGCACCATCGAGATGACGCCGTAGACGTCGACGGGAACCGGCTTCACGTTGTTGTGGTCGATGCTGAAGACGGTCTGCATCGAGTAGAGCGGGCTGGTGCCGATGTCCCCGAAGACCACGCCGAGAGCCGACAACGCCAACGCGGGCAGCTTCGACCCGCCGTGCGGCGGCATGATCGTGGTGGTGTCGGGATCGGGGGCCCGACCGGCGTGCGAACCGACCCCACGGCCACCATCCACTGGACCCATGCGTCCCTCCTTGTTCCGTGGACCTGAGCCGCCCGTTCAACTGTCGCGAAGGCTCAGATCTCCATCTCGGCGCCCATCACCGCCGTACGATCCGGTGGCAGATGGAACACGTCGGTGCGGGAAGCTGCGTTGTTGGCCATCATCACGAAGACCTGTTTGCGCCAGCGCGACATCTTCGCATCGCCGGTCGCCTGCAGCGTCAACACCGACAGGAAATAGTGCGCGTCCCCGGGACGGATGTCCAGTTCGGGTGTCCTGCCCACCGCCAGCGCCAGCCCCTTGGGAACGTCCTGCGAGTCGCTGAAGCCCACGTGGACGCTGATGTGGACGATGCCGTCGTCCTCGAACCCGAGGTCGTGCACCCGGACCCGGTCGACGTGCCGGATGTGCGGGACGTTCTCGTTGACGATCTCGACCAGGATCACGTGCTGGTGGACCACGTGGTTGAAGTACACGTTCGACCGCAGCGCCAACGGCGTCGTCTCGTGGTTGGGGTGGGGGTACACGGCGACGCCCGGGACCCGCGGGATGTCACTCTCCCGCAGCGCTTCGACGAACTCGTCCAGCGGACCCTCCAGCTCACGGCGGTGCGCGGTCACCAGCGCGTAGCCCTTGCGCCAGGTGGTCATCACCATCAGCACCAGCGTCGCGATCAGCAGCGGGAGCCAGCCACCGCTGATCACCTTCGCCAGGTTGGCCCCGAAGAACGCCAGCTCGACACCCATCACGATGACGATGTAGACCGCGATCTTCCAGGCCGGCTCTTTCCACACCATGTGGGCCAGGGACAGGAACAGGAGACTCTCCAGGATCAGCGTCCCGGTGACCGCCAGGCCGTACGCCGAGGCGAGGTTGGTCGAGCTGCGGAACACCCCGATCAGGGTGAGCACGCCCAGGAAGAGGATCCAGTTGACCGCCGGGAGGTAGATCTGGCCGCCCTCGAGCTTGGAGGTGTGGCGCACCAGCAGCCGCGGGAACAGGCCGAGACGTACGGACTGACGGGCCACCGAGTAGGCGCCGGAGATGACCGCCTGGGAGGCGATCACGGTGGCCAGGGTGGCCAGCACCACCACCGGCAGGGTGGCCCACGACGGAGCCATCTGGAAGAACGGGTTGTCCACCGTGGCGGGGTTCTCCAGGAGCATCGCCCCCTGCCCGAAGTAGTTGAGGGCGAGGCAGGGGAAGACCAGGACGAACCAGGCGAACCGGATCGGCCGCTTGCCGAAGTGGCCCATGTCGGCGTACAGGGCCTCGGCTCCGGTGATGGTGAGCACGACGGCACCCATGGCGATGAACGCGATGAACGGATGGGCGACGACGAAGGCCAGGGCATGGTGCGGGGACACGGCGCCGAGGATCTGCGGGTGGCTCACGATGTGCGGGATGCCCAGGGCCCCCAGCGTCAGGAACCACAGCGCCATGATCGGCCCGAAGAACCTCCCCACGGCCGCGGTCCCCAGTTTCTGGAAGAAGAAGAGCACCGAGAGGATCGCCACCGAGGCCGGGACGACCCAGGCCTCCAACCCCTCGTTGACCACGCTCAGGCCCTCCACGGCCGACATCACCGAGATCGCCGGCGTGATCACCGAGTCACCGAAGAACAGCGCGGCGCCGGTCATCCCGAGCGCCGTGACGACGGCGATCCGCCGGGTCGAGGTCACGTTGTCGCGCAACAGGGCGGTCAGCGACAGGATGCCGCCCTCGCCCTCGTTGTCGGCCCGCATGACCAGCGAGATGTACTTGAAGGAGACCACGATGGTGATGGCCCACAGCACCATCGAGATCACGCCGTAGACATCCTCGGGGATCGGCCGGACATCGTTGTGGTGGGTCGCGAAGACCGTCTGCATGGCGTAGAGCGGGCTGGTGCCGATGTCGCCGAAGACCACGCCCAGGGCTGCCAGCGCGAGACCCGCCAGAGGAGTCCTGCCGGGGTGGGGGCCGTCCTGGACGGTGGGGATCATCGTCAGGGTGACGTCCGTCGATCTGCCGGGGCGCCCGTAGGAACGGGCTCGGCGGCGGCCATCGGTATCGCGCATGATGCCAGTCTGTACCTGAGGGCACTCTTGGTGCCAACGCTTCACGCGCCTCGCGAACGGCGGATGCTCACAGGATCTTCCAAGGGACGCGGGGCCGGGCCCGTGCCGACGAGCACGGGTCGTGCAGGACACCCGGAGATGCAGAACACCCGGAGATGCAGAACACCCGGAGATGCAGAACACCCGGCCGTCGGACGACGACCGGGTGCTCCGTTTC
>CAYOBI010000004.1:64788-79201 GCA_964402325.1 uncultured Propionibacteriaceae bacterium
ACACCCGGAGATGCAGAACACCCGGCCGTCGGACGACGACCGGGTGCTCCGTTTCGGTAGCCCCGACGGGATTCGAACCCGCGCTACCGCCTTGAGAGGGCGGCGTGCTGGGCCGCTACACAACGGGGCCCCAGCGCTTCCCGGTCACCCGGGAACCTGCGGAAGCTTAGCAGGTCCGACACCCGGCACTCAAATCGGCCGGGACCCGTACGGAGGGAGGGCGAGGAGGCACAGAACGGGCTCCCGAACATTCCCAGGGCTCCGGGCGGAATGCCGCGCTCATTGTGGACCGGCAACCCCTGACGCATTCCGACCCCGAGCCCGACATTTCTCCGGAAACAGGAAATCCCTCCGCTGCTGCGGAGGGATTTCCTGCTGGTAGCCCCGACGGGATTCGAACCCGCGCTACCGCCTTGAGAGGGCGGCGTGCTAGGCCGCTACACAACGGGGCCCTAACTGGTCACCGGATCACCGGAGACCTGGGAAAATCCTCCGGCGGAACAACATTCCACCGAGAGACTTTCTTGGCTGGGGTACAAGGACTCGAACCTCGACTAAATGAACCAGAATCACTCGTGCTGCCAATTACACCATACCCCAAGGGTTTGTCACCCCGGGGGGCAACGACGTGTAACTCTAGCGCACCCCTCCCGCCCAACACAAATCGGGCGCAGCCCGCTGTTCCGCCGTCACGGTCACCGCCGTCGACCCCGCGTCGCGGGCGTGCCGGCCACCGCCGGGCGACCGGGCGTGGTGGTCTCCATCCGCATCACCCGGGCGATCCCCCAGGCGGCCACGGCGAACAGGGCGTAGCCGCCGACGCCGATCAGGGAACCGATCCAGGTCGTCTCGGTGAGGCCACGGGTCGCCGCGATACCCGTCGTCAGGCCGGCCCACAGGTACGCGAAGACGTTGTTGACCACATGGCCGGCGATGCCGGCTTCGAGGCCCCCGGTGAGCCGGACCAGCATCGCGGCCACCAGGCCGAACGCGAGCCGGTTGAGGAACAGCGGGAGGTTCTGCGACCCGTGCATGGCCGCGAACACGAGGGCCGAGGCGACCACGCCGAACCACCGCCGTGCGGTCAGCGAGCCGAGGGCCTGCATCAGGTATCCGCGGAAGAAATACTCCTCGCCGGTGGCCTGGACCCAGGTGGTCGCCAGGATCACCGCCAGGAAGCCCCAGAACCCCTGCTGGGGGGCGAGGTGGACGACGGCGCCGGTGACGGTCCAGGTCACCACCTGCATCGCGTTGAGCACGACGACGGCGACGACGGCGCAGATCGCCAGGTAGCGCCACCGGATCCGGGGCCGCACGGAGGCCAGCCAGCGCGGAGCGGTGCGGTGGATGGTCGCCACCATCAACCAGGAGAGCGGGACGAGGCAGCCGAGGGCGAGGTTCATCCCGAGCATGCCCGCCGGGTTGAGGTAGGCGTTCGCCTCCTGGGCGTACGTGGCGTACGGCAGGCCCCGTCCGGCCAGCAGCCAGGCCACGCCGACGACGAGGCTCGGCAGCACCGTCATCACGCTGAGGTAGAAGACGAAACCCGCGACGACCCCGAAGACGGTCCGCCAGGCCTCCGTGCCGGGCCTGCGCAGCACCAGGGGGTACGACACCCCGGGCGGCGGATCCTCGAACCCCCCGACGTACGCCTCGAGGCGTCCGCGGCCCGCCGGCTCCGGGGTGCGCGCCACCTCAGCCCCTCGGGACCGTCGCCAGCGCCCGGTCGATGCGCGCCAGGCTCGACCCGCGGCCGAGTAGTTCCATCGACTCGAACAGCGGCGGGGAGACCTTGCTGCCGGTCACGGCGGTACGGACCGGGCCGAACGCCTTGCGCGGCTTCAGCCCCAGGCCGTCGACCAGCGCGGCCCGCAGGGTGGCCTCGATCGCGGCACGGTCCCAGTCGACCTCGGCGAGGGCGTCACGGGAGGCCCGCAGCACCGGTCCCTCCTCCGCCTTCAGTGCCGCGGCCGGCTCGATCTCCAGCTCCGCGTCGGGGATGAAGAGGAAGGCCAGCTTGTCGACCGCCTCGGCCAGGCTGGTGAGGCGCTCCTGGACCAGGGGCGCGGCGCCGACCAGCAGACGCCGCTCGTCCTCGGTCGGCGGGGTCGCGACGTAGTGCGCGGCCTGCAGGAACGGGGTGATCCGGGTGGCCAGGTCCTCGGCCGACAGCATCCGGATGTGGGCCGCGTTGATCGCCTCGCACTTCTTGTGGTCGAAGCGGGCGGCGTTCGCGTTGACCCGACGGATGTCGAACGCCTCGGCCATCTCGGCCATCGTGAAGACGTCCCGGTCGTCGCTGATCGACCAGCCGAGCAGGGCGAGGTAGTTCAGCAGGCCGTCGGGCAGGAAGCCGCGCTCGCGGTACTCCTCCAGGCCGGCACCCTTGTCGCGCTTGGACAGCCGCTTGTTGCCCTCCCCCATCACGATCGGCAGGTGACCGAAGCGGGGGGTGATCCCGGAGCCGACGCCGATCCGCGCCAGCGCCTCGTACAGGACGATCTGGCGGGGGGTCGAGGAGAGCAGGTCCTCGCCGCGCAGCACGTGGGTGATCCCCATCAGCGCGTCGTCGACCGGGTTGACCAGGGTGTAGAGCGGTTCGCCGTTGGACCGGACGATGGCGTAGTCCGGCACATGGCGGGTGTCGAAGGCGACGTGGCCGCGGACCAGGTCGTCGAACGCGACCTCACCCTCCGGCATCCGGATCCGCAGCACGTGCGTACGCCCCTCGGCCTCGTAGGCGGCGACCTGGTCGGCGGTGAGGTCGCGGCAGAAGCCGTCGTAGCCGATGGTGTCGCCGCCCCGGGCCTTCTCCCGCTCCTCCTGCTCCTCCCGGGTGCAGTAACAGGGGTAGGCGGCGCCGGACTCGACCAGCTTGCCGATGACGTCGCGGTAGATGTCGGTGCGCTCGGACTGGCGGTACGGGCCGTACGGGCCGCCGACGTCGGGGCCCTCGTCCCAGGTGATGCCGAGCCAGTTCAGCGAGTCGAGGACGTTGTTGTAGTACTCCTCGGTGGAGCGCGCGATGTCGGTGTCCTCGATCCGGAGCACCAGGGTGCCGCCGTAGTGGCGGGCGAAGGCGTAGTTGAACAGTGCGGAGCGGACGTTGCCGACATGCAGGTTGCCGGTCGGGGACGGTGGGAAACGCACCCGGACGTCGTGGGGGGCGATGTCCCCGAGGACGTCCGCGTCGGTCCTGCCGTGCTGGTCGGTGCTGGTGTCGCTCACTTGGCGTTGTCTCCGCTTGTCGAGGTGGTGTCCGCCACGGGTGTGGGGACGAGGGTGTTGGTCAGGGTGCCGATCCCGTCGATGGTGATCGAGACCTCCTGGCCGGGTTCGAGCCGGCCGACGCCCGCGGGGGTGCCGGTGAGGATGACGTCGCCCGGGAGCAGGGTGGTGAAGCTGGTGACGTACGCGATCAGGTCCGCGATCGACCGGACCATCAGGGCGGTCGAGCCGTGCTGGCGCTCTTCACCGTCGACCACCGTGGTGATCATCAGGTCGGCGGCCTCGGCCAGCCGCAGGTGGGTGGCGATCCACGGGCCGATCGGGCAGGACGTGTCGAACCCCTTGGCCCGCGACCATTGCCGGTCGGGTTCCTGCAGGTCGCGCAGCGTGACATCGTTGGCCACGGTGTAGCCGAAGATGACCTCCTCGGCACGGTCCACCGGGACGTCCTTGCAGATCCGGCCGATGACGACGGCGAGTTCGCCCTCGTAGCTGATGAAGTGCGAGGCGGCCGGCGGGACGATGATCTCGTCGGGGCCGATCACCGCGGTGTTCGGCTTGAAGAAGCACAGCGGGGTGGTCGGCACCTCGTTGCCGAGCTCGGCGGCGTGTGCCGCGTAGTTGCGTCCGACGCCGACGATCTTCGAGCGCGGGATGACCGGCGCGAGCAGGCGGACATCGTCGAGGTGGTGCCGGGCTCCGGTGTACTGCACCGGACCGGCCAGCGGGTCCCCGGTGAGTTCACTCACGCTGTCGGGATGTCCACCGCGATCCTCGGCGAGCTCGACCACCCCGAAGGCGGGGTCCTGACCGGCGATCGAGTAGCGTGCGATTCGCATTGCCTCACCCTATCGCGCCGCGACCGACCCGGCCGTCGGCGACCGACCCGGCCGTCGGCGACCGCCGTGAGCAGGTCCGCCCGCGGACCGCCGCGGGCACTGTTCGGGGGACTCTTCCGGGGTGTCGTCGCGGCCCGGCGGCTCGGGCAGAATGGCGCCCATGGACGTGGTTCTCGATCCCCGGCGTTACAGCATCGTCGACCTGATCCGGCGCAAGCGCGACGGTGGGACCTGGTCGGCGGACGAGGCCACCTGGATCATCGAGGCCTACACCGCCGGCTGGATCGCCGACGAGCAGATGTCCGCCCTGGCGATGGCGGTGTTCTTCCGGGGGATGTCGGCCGAGGAGCTGGACCCGTGGACGGCGGCGATGGTGGCCGGTGGCGTACGCCTCGACTACTCCGACCTCGGCCTGCCCACGGTCGACAAGCACTCCACGGGTGGTGTCGGGGACAAGATCACCCTGGTCCTGACCCCCCTGGTGGCCGCCTGTGGCGTGGCGGTCCCCCAGCTGTCCGGCCGCGGGCTGGGCCACACCGGGGGCACGCTGGACAAGCTGGAGTCGATCCCGGGCTGGCGCGGTGGCCTCAGCTCCGGGCAGGTCCGCCGCCAGCTCCTCGAGGTGGGCGGCGCGATCGTCGCGGCGGGGCCCGACCTGGCCCCGGCGGACCGGAAGCTGTACGCCCTGCGTGACGTCACCGGCACCGTCGAGTCCATCCCGCTGATCGCCTCCTCGATCATGTCGAAGAAGATCGCCGAGGGCACCGGGGCCCTGGTGCTCGACGTCAAGGTCGGCTCCGGCGCCTTCATGAAGGACCTGGGCAGCGCCCGCGAACTGGCCCGCACCATGGTCCGGATCGGCTCCGGAGCCGGCGTGCGGACCGTGGCGCTGCTCTCCGACATGTCGACCCCGCTGGGCCTGACCGCCGGCAACGCTCTCGAGGTGCGGGAGGCGGTCGAGGTGCTCGCCGGCGGCGGGCCGGACGACGTGGTCGAGCTGACCCTGGCGCTGGCCCGCGAGATGCTGGCCGCGGTCGGGGTCGAGGCGGATCCCGCCGAGGTGCTCGCCTCCGGCCGGGCGATGGACCGCTGGCGCCGTCTGGTCCGGGCCCAGGGCGGCGATCCGGACGCCCCGCTGCCCGAGGCCCTGGAGACCGAGGTGGTGACCTCCCCGGCGGACGGCGTCCTGGAGCGCCTGGACGCGATGGGCGTCGGGCTCGCCGCCTGGCACCTCGGTGCCGGTCGGATGCGCAAGGAGGACGACGTCCAGGCCGCCGCCGGGGTGGAACTGCATGCCCGGCCCGGCGACGAGATCCGCGCCGGACAACCGCTGCTCACCCTGCACACTGACACCCCCGAGCGGTTCGCCGCCGCGCGGGCCGCCCTGGCCGGGGCCGTCGTGATCGCCGCTCCGGGCGCCGCGGCCGCCCCCGGCCCGCTGCTGCTGGGCCGCGTGGACTGAGGGACCGGCGATCAGAAGGGCAGCGGCGCCGAGCGGCGTCCCCGGGATATCGGGCGTCCCCACGACGACCAGGACAACGGCCCGAACCCACCGTTGAGCTCGCGCATGATCGTGGTCAGCCGCTGGCTCAGCGGCCAGGGATCGCGGAGGTCGTCGGGTGACCACTCGACCAGGTGCCAGCCGAGTTCCCGCAGGTGACGGCGGGGCCCCCGCAGCCACTGCCGGCGATCGCCCTGCCAGCCGGTGGGGACCCCCTGCTCGCCCGACCGGTCCAGCACGACCCCGAGCAACCGGATGTCGGGCCAGCTGAACGGAATCGTCACGGCCCCTGCCCCGGGACGCTCCGCCTCGACGTCGCCCGTCCGCGCCGGGGCCCACGGCGGGGGCTGGAGCGCGGCGGAGCCGTAGCGACCGAGCCAGGCCGCGGCAGGGTCGTAGCGGTGCCCGAGTGCCGGGTCGCCGGGATCCACACCGCCGTATTCCCCGTCGCCGCATTCCCCGTCGCCGTATGCGCAGGTGTCGTATGCGCAGGTGTCGTCTGATTCCCGTTCCTCGTGTCCGTCGTCGGCCGCCGGATCCCAGCGGTAGGTGACGTCCAGCAGCGGGGTGGGGATGCCCATCCGGCCCAGCAGAGCGCGACTGATCGTCTCGGCGGCGCCCGCCGCGTGGCAGGTCGCCTCGCGGATCACGCTGCGGGTCTGACCCAGCCCGCTGCACCCGCGCAGGTCGGTGAGCACCTGCTCGATCTCGGTCCGCAGGGCGCCCGGGTCGGCGCACCCGTGCAGCGCGGAGTCGACCACGACCAGGCCGGTCAGGCTGCCGAACGGCTCCCGCCGGGTGATGTCGACCACGGTCCGCGCCACACTGCTCACCAGGGTGCCGTCGACTTCGCCGATGTGGGAGGCCGGCAGCCGGGTGGCGAGCACCTCGTAGTCCTGGGTGCCGGCGCCGGCCCCCGGCCGCAGCAGGGTCACCCGCGTGGGCAGCACCTCGGGACCGATCTCCAGTCCGTGCAGCAGCGCGGCGGTGACGCCACCCACCACGCCGTCGCGGACCGGCCCGGACAGACAGGCCCGGAGGACCTGGAGGTGGCGCTCCGCCTCGTCGTCGGGCCGGTTGCGGGCGTAGATGCGGTGACAGACGCGCACGACGTCGCCCCGGCGGATCGCTCGCTGGAGGAGGAGGGGGTCCCCGCCGAGGGCGAGGACGTCGTCGGCGGAGAAGAATTCGAGGTCCGGCAGCGGGGAAGGCCCCGCGGACGATGTCGTGGTCATGCCTCCATCCCACGACCCAGGGGCTGCCACCTCAAGGGCTGCGGCGATCCGCACAACACCGGGACAACACCGCGGCCCGGGCCACCTCGGGCGACCGACCGCCGCAGCAGCAGCACTCGGGAATCAGGCCCGGACGGCCCCGCGCCGTCGACGCCGGCGGCGCAGCAGCCACCGGTCCAGGGCGTTCGCGGGCCTGGCCACCAGGCTCCCGACACTGAGGGTCCCGCTCAGCTCGAGCAAGGGGGCGCCGGCGGCGGGCTTCTCCGGGGCCTTGATCCTGGCGCCGCCGATGACCTTGGTGAGCCGGTCCGCCCGGACGGCCCATCCGTCCGGGAGGATCAGGCGAATGTCACCGGCCCCGCCGGACACCTCAATCCTGACCACCCGGGTCTCCACCCGCGCCTCGAGGCACACCAACGTCACGCTGCCGAGCCCGGTCGTCACCCGCACGTACGGGGGCAGGGACCACTCCCCCACCCTGCGTTCGGTGTTGACCGGCGCGGCGATGATCAGTGGGTCGTCCGGTCTCCATCCCGGTGCCCGGTACTCCTCCGGCACCGGGATCTGATCGAGGGGACGGTTGACCGGGTGAAGCCCGCCGACGTCCTCCACCATCGACGGGAGGACCGGCGTCAGGTCGGCCACCAGAGGATCGAGGTCGGCGAACGTCCGGGCCGCGAGGGCCAGTCCCAGCCGCTCGCGACCCTCCGTCATCGTCAGTCGGCCGTCGCCGACGGCGTGCTGTAGCAGGTCGACGACCTGGTCGCGCTCGGCGTCGCCGACGCGCATCGCGTCACGTTCGGTCACCCCACAGAGTGTACGGAGTCGCCGACCCCCACCAGGGACTCGAGGTCCTCGTCGGACTCCACACGGTTCTCCAGCAGGTGGATCAGGCCGTAGCGGTAGGCGTCGCAGAGCGCCTCCCAGGAGGCCTCGATGACGTTGGTCCCGACACCCACCGTGGTCCAGGTCCGTTCCCCGTTGGTGGTGTCGATCAGCACCCGCACCGAGGCCTCGGTGCCCGACGACCCGTCGAGGATCCGCACCCGGTAGTCCTGCAGCTCGTAGCCGGCCATCGTCGGGTAGACCGGGATCAGGCAGCGGCGCAGCGCCATGTCGAGGGAGTTGACCGGGCCGTTGCCCTCGCCGACGAAGTACTGCGTGTGGCCCTGGGCGACGAGCTTGACGACGGCCTCGCTGACCGGGTCGTTGTCACCGTTGGCGAACGAGGTGGTGGTCCAGTGCGACACGGTGAACACCTCCGGCAGCTGGTCCAGTTCCTGGCGCAGCAGCAGTTCGAAGGAGGCGTCGGCGGCGTCGTACGTGTAGCCCTGGAGCTCCTTCTCCTTCACCCGCTCGGTGACGGCAGCGGCGACGGACCGGTCGGACAGGTCGAAGCCGAGCTGCTCGCCCTTGATCTGGATGTTGGCGCGCCCGGCCATGTCGGAGACCAGCATCCGCATGTCATTGCCGACCCGGGCCGGGTCGACGTGCTGGTAGAGGTTGGGATCGACCTTGATCGCCGAGGCGTGCAGCCCGGCCTTGTGCGCGAAGGCCGAGGTGCCGACGTAGGCCCGGCGCGGTCCGGCCGGCACGTTGGTGATCTCGGCGATCGCCTGGGCGGTCCGGGTCGCCTCGACCAGGCTGCCCTCCGGGAGGACGTCCCAGCCGTACTTGAGCTCGAGGTTCGCGACGACGCTGATGATGTCGGCGTTGCCGGTCCGCTCGCCGTAGCCGTTGACGCAGCCCTGGACATGGACGGCGCCCGCGTCGACGGCCGCCAGCGTGTTGGCCACCGCACAGCCGGAGTCGTTGTGGCAGTGGATGCCGATCGGGGCGCCGATGCCGACCGCCGCCGAGACGATCTCGCCCATCCAGCTCGGCAGCATGCCACCGTTGGTGTCGCACAGCACCACGGCCTCGGCGCCGGCCTCCGCGGCGGTGCGCACCACCTCCAGGGCGTACGCCCGGTCCAGCCGGTAGCCGTCGAAGAAGTGCTCGGCGTCGATGAAGACCCGCATCCCCTCGGAGCGCAGGTGGGTGACCGAATCGCGCAGCATCTCGAGGTTCTCCTCGAGGGTGGTCCGCAACGCCTCCCGTACGTGACCGACGTGGCTCTTCGCGACCAGGGTGGCGACGCGCGCCCCGGAGTCCCGCAACGCGCCGATCAACGGGTCGTCGGCCGCCTTCACCCCGACGCGTCGGGTCATCCCGAACGCCACCAGTTCGGCATTGCGCAGCTGCAGCTCACCGGAGGTGGCCCGACGGAAGAACTCGGAGTCCTTCGGGTTCGACCCCGGCCAGCCGCCCTCGATGAACCCCACCCCGAAGTCGTCCAGGTACGAGGCGATCCGGAGCTTGTCGTTGACGGAGAGCTGCATGCCCTCCTGCTGCGAACCGTCGCGGAGGGTGACGTCGTAGACATGGAAGGTCTGGGGTGCGGTGGGAGTCGTGGCAACCATGGTGCTCGGTCCTCTGGATCGGTGGGCGCCGGCCCGCCGGCAGGCCGGCAGGTGGGGCGGGTCAAGGTGTGGGGGCGGCGACCGTGGGGCACCGTCATGGGCAATGGTCCGGGCAACAAAAAACCTCCTGTGCAGGGACAGGAGGTGGAGCGCGTCGGGGCCCGGGGGCTCAGACGCGCTCGTGAATAATGACCGTGCGGTACGTCACGTACGCGATTCTGCCTTGAGGCTGTCCGACAACGCCACCCCGTTCCCGAATGGTGAGATCCGAGAGTCGGGAAACGAGATGGCGCTGTCGGGACGCGGCCGGGCTCAGATGACCCGGTGCATCCAGCCGTGGGTGTCGGCCACCCTGCCGTACTGGATGTCCAGCACGTGCTCGCGCAGGCCCATGGTCACCGGGCCCGAGGTGCCGTCGCCGACCACATACTCCTCGTCGCCGTCCTTGAAGGCGCGGACCGGGGCCACCACGGCCGCGGTGCCGCAGGCGAACGCCTCGGTGATCTCCCCACTGCGGACCCGGGCGAGCATGTCGTCGGCCTCGATCCGCTCCTCGACCGGCTCCAGGCCCCGCTCCCGGGCCAGCTCGAGGATCGAGCGGCGGGTGATGCCGGGCAGAATGGTGCCGGTCAGCTCGGGGGTGTGCAGGCGACCGTCCCGGGTGACCAGGAAGCAGTTCATCCCGCCGAACTCCTCGATGTAGCGCATCTCCCCCGCGTCGAGGAAGAGCACCTGCGGGCACCCGTGCGCGTACGCCTCCTCCTGGCCGGCCAGGCTCGCGGCGTAGTTGCCGCCGCACTTGGCGGCACCGGTACCGCCGGGAGCGGCCCGGGTGTAGTGCCGGGAGACCCAGAAGTCGACCGGCTTGGCACCCTCGGCGAAGTACGGGCCGGACGGCGAGGCGATGCAGTAGAAGCGGACGGTCCGGGCCGGACGCACGCCGAGGAAGTCCTCGTGGGCGACGGTGAACGGCCGGATGTAGAGGCTGTCCTCACCCCCGCCGGTCGGCACCCAGGCGGCGTCCTGCCGGACCAGGGCCTCGATCGCGGCGATGAAGTCCTCCACCGGCAGGGTCGGCAGGGCCAGCCGCTCCGCCGAGTCGATCATCCGCTGGGCGTTCGCCTCGGGGCGGAACAGCCAGATGGAGTCGTCCGCGTGGCGGTAGGCCTTGAGGCCCTCGAAGACCTCCTGGGCGTAGTGGAAGACGGCCGACGCAGGGTTGAACGTCTCCCCGCCGTACGGTACGAGCTTCGCGTCCCCCCAGCCGTCCTCCACGGTCCACGTGGCGATCGCCATGTGGTCGGTGAAGTGCCGGCCGAACCCGGGCGCAGCCAGTACGACCGCGCGCTCCTCGGCGGTTGCCGGGGACGGATGGGGATGCACGTCGAAGCTCAGGCTCATGGGGAGGAATTTTAGTCCCGGACCGTTCCGCGCGACGCCCGGCGCACTGGGTGAGACCATCCCGGGGACCCCGATGGCGACGGCACCCGGCGGGCTCTGACCCTGATCCTGTGGCCAAGGGTTCATGAGATCCCGCCCCCGCGACGGGCCGCCCCGGATAGCCTGACGCCGTGTCTACTCAGAACTCTGCTGATCGCCCGTCCATTGCCGTGATCGCCGGCGACGGCATCGGTCCCGAGGTCGTCGCTGAGGGCCTCAAGGTCCTCGACGCCGTGGCCGGTCCGGACGCCTTCGAGAAGGTCCACTACGACCTCGGCGCCGACCGCTGGCTGCGCACCGGCGAGGTGCTGCCCGAGTCCGAGATGGAGTCCCTCGCCCAGCACGACGCCATCCTGCTCGGCGCCGTCGGTGCCGCCCCCGGGGACACCCGGATCCCGTCCGGGATCCTGGAGCGCGGGCTGCTGCTGAAGCTCCGGTTCGCCTTCGACCACTACGTCAACCTGCGTCCGTCGAAGCTGTACCCGGGCGTCCCGACCCCGCTGGCCCCGCACGTCACCGCCGGCAAGGAGGTCGACTTCGTCGTCGTCCGTGAGGGCACCGAGGGCCTGTACGCCGGCAACGGTGGCAAGCTGCGGGCCGGGACCGTCCACGAGATCGCCACCGAGGTGTCGGTGAACACCGCGCACGGCGTCGAGCGGGTCGTCCGGTTCGCCTTCGAGCACGCCACCCGGCGTCGCAACAAGGTCACCCTGGTGCACAAGCACAACGTCCTGGTCAACGCCGGTGGGCTGTGGCGCCGGATCTTCGAGACCGTCGCCGCCGAGTACCCGCAGGTCGAGACCGACTACCTGCACATCGACGCCGCCACCATCTTCATGGCGACCGACCCGGCCCGCTTCGACGTGATCGTCACCGACAACCTCTTCGGCGACATCATCACCGACCTCGCCGGCGCGGTCACCGGCGGCATCGGCCTGGCCGCCTCGGGCAACCTCAACCCGTCCGGCGCCTACCCGTCGATGTTCGAGCCCGTGCACGGCTCGGCCCCCGACATCGCCGGCCAGCAGAAGGCCGACCCGACAGCGGCGATCCTGTCCGTCGCGATGATGCTCGAGCACCTCGGCCGCGCCGACGAGGCCGCGAAGATCGTCGCCGCCGTCAACGCCGACATCGCCGGTCGCGGCGACGCGGTCCGGACCACGGCCCGGATCGGCGACGCGATCGCCGCCCGGCTGGCCTGATCACCCCGGAGCGCGTCGAACCGTGACCTCCCCGGCCTCCCCGCAGGACGTCCCCGACCTGGTCGGGGTCGCCCTGCGGGAGTCGCTGCGGATCGGCTACCTGGACTCGACGCGCTCCGAGACCGGCCGCCTGCTCGCCACCCTGGCGGCGTCCCGGACCGGCACGATCGCCGATCTCGGCACCGGCTGCGGGGTGGGCGCGGCCTGGCTGCGCGCCGGCGCCCCGGACGGCACCCGGGTCGTCACCGTCGAGCGGGACCCACGACTGGCCCGTACGGCCGGGCGGCTGTTCGCCGGCACCGGCGTCGAGGTGATAACCGGCGACTGGAGCACCCTGGACTGGGCCGCCCACGGCATCTCCGTCCTCTCCCTGATCACCCTCGACATGTCGACCGCCCGCGGGGCTCGCGACCGTTTGGTCGACCTGCTCGCCCCCGGCGCTCTACTGGTCGTCGAGGACCCGCACCCGTGGCCGGACCTCGGCACGTCCCGCGACAGCATCGCCCTGCAGTCCTGGATGCACGACGGCCGGTTGCTGTGCTGCGAGGCCGCCGCGGCGCCGGACGCTCCGGTGCTGCTCTGCACCCGGATCTGACCCACCCGACTCCGACCCGACCACCCCGGGCACGCCGAAGGGGCCCGGGGGATCATCCCCGGGCCCCTTCGTGGCTCTGGTGTCGTACGGTCAGGACCTCAGCGGCCCGTCGGCGACGCGACCGGTCAGCGACCGGCCTGGCCCTCGACGTAGTCCTCGGTGCCCTGGGTGTCGACCCACGCCATCAGACCGCGCAGCTCCTTGCCGACGGCCTCGATCGGGTGCTCCTCGCCGGCCTTGCGGAAGGCGGTGAACTTCGGCTTGCCGTTGCGCTGGTCGTTCATGAAATCGTTGGCGAAGGCGCCCGACTGGATGTCGGCCAGCAGGCTCTTCATCGCCGCCCGGGACTCCGGGCCGATGACCCGCGGTCCGGCGATGTAGTCGCCGTACTCCGCGGTGTCCGAGATGGACCAGCGCATCTTGGCGATGCCGCCCTCGTTCATCAGGTCCACCAGGAGCTTGAGCTCGTGCAGGCACTCGAAGTAGGCGATCTCGGGCTGGTAACCGGCCTCGACCAGGGTCTCCCAGCCGGCGGTCACCAGGTGTGCCATGCCACCGCAGAGGACGGCCTGCTCACCGAACAGGTCGGTCTCGGTCTCCTCGGTGAAGGTCGTCTTGATCACCCCGGCCCGGGTGGCGCCGATGCCGGCGGCCCAGGACAGGGCCAGCGCCTCGCCGGTGCCCTGCGGGTCCTGCTCGACGGCGATCAGCGCGGGCACACCGCGGCCGTTCTCGAACTCGCGACGGACCAGGTGGCCCGGGCCCTTCGGCGCGACCATGGCGACCGTGACACCGGCCGGCGGGGTGATGAAGCCGAAGCGGATGTTGAAGCCGTGGGCGAAGAACAGCGCGTCGCCGTCCTTGAGGTTGGGGGCGATCTCCGCCGCGAAGAGATCGGCCTGCACCTGGTCGGGCGCCAGGATCATGATGACGTCGGCCTCGGCAGCGGCCTCCGCCGGGGTGAGGACCCGCAAGCCCTGCTCCTCGGCACGGGCCCGGGAACGGCTGTCGGGCTGCAGGCCGATCCGGACGTCCACACCCGAGTCACGCAGGTTGAGCGAGTGGGCGTGTCCCTGCGAGCCATAGCCGATGACGGCGACCTTGCGACCCTGGATGATCGAGAGGTCGGCGTCCTTGTCGTAGAACATTTCAGCTGCCACTGAGGTAACTCCTTGTGTTGTGAGGTGGGTAGTCCGGCACCCGACCCCGTACGTGCCAGCCTAGACCGGAGGCGACGTACGGGGCCCGGTGGTTCACCGTTGGGTCTGTTGTGCCCGCTCCTTGCGGGTCTTCTCACTGATCGACTTGGCCCCGCGGCCCAGCGCGACCAGGCCCGACTGGGCGAGTTCCCGGATGCCGTACGGCTCGAGCATCGACAGCAGAGAGTCCAACTTGTCCGGGTTGCCGGTGACGACCATGGTGATCGAATCCGGGGTGACGTCGACCGTCTTCGCCTTGAAGAGCTGAACGATGTCGAGGATCTCGCTGCGGGTGTTGGCGTCGCAGCGCACCTTGACCACCTGGAGCTCGCGACGGATCGCGTCCGGCTCCAGTTCGACGATCTTGAGCACCTCGATCAGCTTGTTGAGCTGCTTGGTGATCTGTTCGAGGACGAGGTCGTCGACGTCCACGACGACGGTCATCCGCGAGACTCCTTCGTTCTCGGTCGGGCCGACGGCCAGCGACTCGATGTTGTAGCCGCGACGGGAGAAGAGGGCCGCGACGCGGGTGAGGACGCCCGGCTTGTCGGCGACGAGGACGCTCAGCGTACGGTGGCTGCTCACAGTTCTTCCTCTTCCCACTTCGGCGCCATGTCGCGCGCGATCTTGATGTCGTCATTGCTGGTGCCGGCGGCCACCATCGGCCACACCATCGCGTCCTTGTGCACGACGAACTCGACCACGACCGGCC
>CAYOBI010000005.1:0-15876 GCA_964402325.1 uncultured Propionibacteriaceae bacterium
TCGTCGCGAACGGCGACGCCGAGGCGATCATGATCGAGAAGAAGCTGCTCAGCTTCCGCACGCAGAACCACCTCTCCGAGCCGGTCCGGGTCAACCCGGACGACGTCGTCGAGTCCAACGCGGCGCTCCGCGACGTGGTGCCGTCCGAGGGCAAGAAGGGCTACGACGTCCGCGAGATCATCCGCGGCATCGTCGACTACGCCGACTTCCTCGAGGTCCAGGCCGGCTACGCGCAGAACATCGTCGTCGGCTTCGCCCGGATCAACGGGTACAGCGTCGGCGTCGTGGCGAACCAGCCGAGCGTGATGTCCGGCGTGCTGGACATCAACTCCTCGGACAAGGGCTCGAAGTTCGTCCGGTTCTGCAACGCCTTCAACATCCCGCTGGTCACCCTCGTCGACGTCCCCGGCTTCCTGCCCGGCGTCGCCCAGGAGCACGGCGGCATCATCCGCCACGGCGCGAAGATGCTGTACGCCTACTCCGCGGCGACCGTCCCGAAGGTCACCGTCGTGCTCCGCAAGGCGTACGGCGGCGCGTACCTGGCGATGTGCTCCAAGGACCTCGGTGCGGACAAGGTCTTCGCCTGGCCGACCGCCGAGATCGCGGTGATGGGTGCCGAGGGTGCGGCGAACATCGTGTTCAAGAAGGAGATCTCCGAGGCGGACGATCCGGTCAGCCGCAAGGCCGAGTTGGTCGAGGAGTACCGCGAGACCTTCGCCACCCCGTACATGGCGGCGTCGCGCGGCCTGGTCGACGACATCATCGACCCGGCCGACACCCGCCGCGAGGTGGCCATGGCCCTCGAGGTGCTGCGCTCCAAGCGGCAGCTGCGCCCCGACAAGAAGCACGGCCTCGGGCCGGCGTGATCGGGGAGGCACGATGACGGAGCAGAACCAGATCGCCGCCCTCCAGCAGACGATCGACCAGCTCACCGCGCGGCTCGCCGCGGCGGAGGGGCGGATGGCGGAATTCGACCGGATGGCGGTCCTCTGGGCCGAGGAGCATCAGGTCGACGAGGACACCATGATGGTCATCGCGGCGGCCGTCGCGGCCGTCCTCGGACACCGGGCCAAGGTCAAGCAGATCCACTTCCACGAGGGCTCGGGGTGGACCACCGCCGGCCGGATGGAGGTCCAGGACCACCGCAAGACCCAGGCGCGGCCCGCCCGCCAGAACCCGCTCACGCTGCACTGAGGACGAGGAGGAAACAGACATGAGACTCAAGGTGACAGTCAACGGCACCGCGTACGACGTCGACGTCGAGGTCGAGCAGACGCACCCCTCGCTCGGTGACCTCGGCGTGATCGGCGCCTACACGGGCCCCGCGCCCACTGCGCCGGTGACCTCGACGATGCCGGCCGCGAGCGCCAATTCGGTGGTCGCCCCGCTGGCCGGGTCGGTGGCCCGGATCATGGTCAAGGAGGGCGAGGAGATCACCGCCGGCCAGGTGCTGGTGGTGCTCGAGGCGATGAAGATGGAGACCGAGATCACCGCGCCGTCCGACGGCACGGTCGGTTCGGTCCTGGTCGCGGTCGGCGACGCCGTCCAGGGCGGCCAGGCCCTGATCTCGCTGGCCTGACCGGACCCCGCGGCCCGATCAGACCCGTACGACGGGGGATCCGTGGTGGGACTGCCCACCACGGATCCCCCGTTGTCGTACCGGGCCGGCTACCGGGCCCGGAAGATCTTGTGCTGGGCGGGCTGGACGCGCGGCCGCACCACCATCCGGTCGATGTTGACGTGCGCCGGCAGGGACGCGACGAAGCCGATGCAGGAGGCGATGTCCTCGGCGGTCAGGACGCCCTCGACCCCGGCGTAGACGGCGTCGGCGCGGTCCTGGTCGCCGGCGAAGCGGACCAGGGAGAAGTCGGTACGCACCATGCCCGGGACGATCTCCACCACCCGCAGCGGCCGGTCGTACGTCTCCAGCCGCATCGACTGCGCCATCGAGCGCTCGGCGGCCTTGACTCCGCAGTAGCCGGCGCCGCCTTCGTAGCCACCGTCGGCGGCCACCGAGGTGACGAAGACGACCTGGCCGCGGCCACCGTCGGCGGCGACCAGTGCGGGGGTGAGGGCCCGGGTGACCCGGGCGGCGCCGAGCACGTTCATCTCGTACATCCGCTGCCAGTTGTCGAGGTCGGCCTCGGCGACCGGCGACAGGCCGAGGGCCCCGCCGGCGTTGTTGACCAGCAGCTCCACCCGCGGGCCCGCCGCCGCGGCGAGCGCCGCGACCGACGCGTCGTCGGTGACGTCGCAGACCTGGACGCGGCCGCCGATCTCCTCGGCGACCTCGCGCAGCCGGTCCTCGCGGCGGGCGGCGCAGATGACCTCGTAGCCCTGGGCGGCGAGGGTTCGGGCCGTCGCGGCGCCGATGCCGCTGCTGGCACCGGTGACGACGGCGAGGGGACGGGCGGGTGTGGCGGGAGCGTTCATGACCGCAGTATCCCGCACCCCGTGCCCCCTTCCGGTCGGTCGACCATTAGGCTCGGGGCATGACTGCAAAGCTGATCCTGCTGCGCCACGGCGAAAGCGAGTGGAACGCCAAGAATCTCTTCACCGGCTGGGTCGATGTCGACATCAACGACAAGGGCAAGGCCGAGGCCGCGCGCGGTGGCGAGCTGCTCGCCGCCGAGGGCCTGCTGCCCGAGGTGCTGTTCACCTCCACCCTGAAGCGGGCCATCCACACCGCCGAGATCGCCCTGCGGACCTGCGACCGCCACTGGATCCCGGTGGAGCGTTCCTGGCGGCTCAACGAGCGCCACTATGGTGCGCTGCAGGGCAAGAACAAGACCGAGATCCGCGACGAGTTCGGCGAGGACCAGTTCATGCTCTGGCGCCGCTCGTACGACCAGCCGCCGCCGGTGCTGGACGCCGACGACAAGTGGTCGCAGTACCACCACCCGCAGTACGCCGACCTGCCCAGCGAGATCCGCCCGCAGACCGAGTGCCTCAAGGACGTCGTCTCCCGGATGCTGCCGTTCTGGTACGACCGGATCGTGCCGGAGCTGAGCGCGGGGCGCACCGTGCTGGTGACCGCCCACGGCAACTCGCTGCGTGCCCTGGTCAAGCACCTCGACGGCATCTCCGACGACGCGATCTCCGGCCTCAACATCCCGACCGGCATCCCGTTGTTCTACGAACTGGATGAGGACATGAAGCCGACCGTCCCCGGCGGCCGCTACCTCGACCCGGAGGCCGCCAAGGCCTCCATCGAGGCGGTCAAGAACCAGGGCAAGAAGTAGTCCCGGTCCCGTCCCGCGTCCGGTCCGGACGCGGGACGGGTTGAAGGCGGGACGGGTTGAAGGCGGGACGGCCTACACCGGGTCGTCGCCGGTGACGACGTAGACGAGCCGCTCGGAGATCTCCACCGCGTGGTCGGCGATCCGCTCGTAGTAGCGTCCGAGCAGGGCGGTGTCCACCGCCGCCTCGACGCTGTGTGTCCAGTTGCCGTCCACGAGCGTACGGAACTGGTCGCGCCGCAGCGCGTCCATCACCTCGTCCTCGGTGGCCAGGTGGCCGGCGGTGTCGATGTTGAGGTCGCGCAGCATGGTGCCGGCATCGGCGACCATCGAACCGGCCACCTCGGCCATCCGGCGGAAGTTGTCCTGCAGGGTGTCCGGCACGGCGCACTCGGGGAAACGCAGCCGGGCGATCTTGGCCACGTGGGCGGTCAGGTCGCCCATCCGGGTCAGCTCGCCGAGCATCCGGATCGCGGAGAAGACCGTCCGCAGCTCGCCGGCCACCGGGGCCTGGCGGGCCAGCATCGAGAAGGTGCGCCGCTCGAGCTCGTCGGCCAGGTCATCGATCATCCGGTCGTTGGAGATCACCTGCTCGGCCAACGGCAGGTCGGCGGTCAACAGGGCGGTCGTCGCGTCGGCGAGGGCGGTGTGTACCAGGTCCACCATCCGCGCCAGATCGGCCATCGTCTCCCGGAGCTGTGCCCGGTAGGTGTCGCGCACCCCGGCCCTCCTCTCGTACGGCGTGTGTTCCGGGGCCGTCGCGGCCTCCCCGGCGTCCGCGACCGGTGGCTGGGGGTCGCGTCGTGCGCCCCGCCGTACCGGCCGCCGCTGCCGCCCGGGTGTCGGATCATCCCTCGTCACCGGTTGCCGTCCTGTCTGGGTCCGCGGCAGGGTGACACGCCAATATAGCCCGTCAGCGTGTCGGCGCGGCGTCGATGCCGGACCGAGGGGAGGCCCCTCGCCGCATCCCGGGAGGTTATCCCACCGACGGGACCCTCCGGGGGGACCGGGCTGAACACCTCGTGAACACTGCGTGAACCACCCCTCTCCGCGTTGGGACGCCCGGACGGCCCCCGTATGATCTGGCCTGTGAACGCCTCCCTCGCCACCGCCGGTGGCTTCGTGGCGGGCGTGCTCCTCGGCGTCCTGGTGATGGCTCTGCGCGCCCGGGCCCGTCGGATCCGCGAGGACCTGCTGCGCGCCGAGATGGCCGCCCGGGTGACCGTACGTCCCGAGGTCTCCCAGGTGCTCAACCAATTGCGGTCCGGGGCCCTGGTCATCGGACCGCACGACGAGGTGCTCCAGTCGACCGCGCAGGCCCGTACGCTCGGCGTCGTGCGTGGTGCCCGGGTGGTGGTGCCCGCCGTGCTGTCGCTGGTCCGGAAGGTCCGCCAGGATCGCCGCGCCCGCAGCACCGAGCTGGACCTGAAGCGCGAGGGGCTGACCAGCCTGCACCTGATGGCCCGGGTGGCGCCGCTCGACGACCGTACGTTGCTGGTCCTGGTCGAGGACCGGACCGCCGCCCGGCGGATCGACGAGACCCGACGCGACTTCGTGGCGAACGTTTCCCACGAGCTGAAGACCCCGATCGGTGCGGTCACGCTGCTGGCCGAGACGCTGGAGGAGGCGGCGGACAGTCCGGACGACGTCCGCCGGTTCGCCCGGCGGCTGCAGATCGAGGGGGCCCGGCTCTCCGACCTCGTCCGCCAGATCATCGACCTGAGCCGGCTGCAGTCCGACGATCCGCTGCTCGATCAGAACGAGGTGCTGGTCGACGAGGTGATCCTCGACGCCGTCGACCGCAACCGGGTCGACGCCGAGGACCGCCACATCGCGCTCACCGTCGGCGGGCCGTCCGGGCTGGAGGTGATCGGCGACGAGGAGCAGCTCACCATCGCCGTCTCCAACCTGATCGAGAACGCGATCATGTACTCCGAGCGGAGCGCCAGGGTGGCGGTGGCCGCCAGGGCGGTCCGGCTCGGCGAGGAGGACTTCGTCGAGATCAGCGTCTCGGACAACGGCATCGGCATCCCCGAGGACGAGGTGCAGCGGATCTTCGAACGGTTCTACCGGGTCGACTACGCGCGCAGCCGGGACAACGGCGGCACCGGACTCGGTCTGTCCATCGTCAAGCACATCGCCGCGGCCCACGGCGGCTACGTGCACGTCTGGAGCAAGCTGGGGCAGGGCTCCACGTTCACCATCCGGATCCCGCTGCACCATCAGGGGGATGTCGCCGACGGGCCCGCCGGCGACACAGCCACCACGGACCGGGCCACTGTGCACCGGGCCACCATGCACCAGCCCGACGCGCCCGAGGCGCGGGGGACGCACTCGCAGGAGGTAGAGGGATGACCCGAGTTCTCGTGATCGAGGACGAGGAGTCCTATCGAGAAGCACTGTCCTACATGCTGCGCAAGGAGGGCTTCGACGTGGTCGAGGCCCCCGACGGCGCCGAGGGACTGGCCGAGTTCGATCGGGGCGGTGCCGACATCGTGCTGCTGGACCTGATGATGCCCGGCATGTCCGGCACCGAGGTCTGCCGGCAGCTGAGGTTGCAGAGCTCGGTGCCGGTGATCATGGTCACCGCCCGGGACACCGAGGTGGACAAGGTGGTCGGTCTCGAGCTCGGCGCCGACGACTACGTCACCAAGCCGTTCTCCCAGCGTGAGCTGCTCGCCCGGATCCGCGCCGTGCTGCGCCGCGGCCAGGAGGTCGAGCTGATCCCCGACGTGGTCGAGTCCGGTGGCGTACGGATGGACGTGGAGCGTCACGAGGTGGCGGTCAACGGCGAGCCGGTGCGGCTGGCGCTGAAGGAGTTCGAGCTGCTCGAGATGCTGCTGCGCAACGCCGGCCGGGTGATGACCCGCGGCCAGCTGATCGACCGGGTCTGGGGGGCCGACTACGTCGGCGACACCAAGACCCTGGACGTCCATGTCAAGCGGCTGCGCGCCAAGATCGAGGCGAACCCGGCCCGGCCGGTCCACCTGGTCACCGTCCGCGGCCTCGGCTACAAGTTCGAGGGCTGAGCCGGCCTGTCCCGTCCCGGACTCACCGCGAACGCAGCACACCCCCGGCCGGGACCTTCCGACCGGGGGTGTGCTGCGTACGGGCAGGTGCTGCGGGTGGCTCAGCCGTGCGTGGCCGCGGAGGCGGACGCGGACGGCGACGCCGACGCCGACGCGGAGGCGACCGCCGACATGGTGGCGAAGTCCGGCTTGGTCGCGTCGATCACGGGGACGCGGGCGGTGAGCCGGCCGTTGTTCGCGAAGGTGAGCGTCAGCTCGACGTCGAGACCCGGGGTGAGCTTCGCGCCGGTGACGGTGGTGCGGCTGTCCTCGAGCCGGACCGGCTTCTCGACCGTGAGCGGCAGGGGCTCGGCCAGGGTCACGCTGACCGAGCCGCCGGTGTCACCGGTGGCCGTCAGGACCCGGCCGGAGACGGACTGCAGGGTGTCGAGGGTCGGCTCGGTGGCCTTGGCGGTCTGGGTGTTGCTGAACGGGGTGCTGGACGGCGAGGCGTACACGGTGCCGGCGAGGTGAGCCTGGGAGCCGTCCGGCAGGGCGACCAGCATCAGGTTGCGCACCTTGATGTAGCCCTTGCCCTGGTCGACCTGCTGACCGTTGGCGAGGTCGAGGTTCACGCCCTCCGCCTGGGTGTACTGCTGCAGCGTCTGGTGTTCGAACCCCATGCGGCAACCCGCGAGCCCGAACAGGGAGGCGGTGGCGACAATGACAACGGCGGTGCGCTTGGCGTGGTTCTTCAGGGTGGGCACGATTCAGGACTCCTCGTTGGGCCAGGTCAGACTCGTGCACAGATTAGCCAGAAAGGTGGTCACCCGGCACATCGTTTGCCACCGCCGGCTGTCACGATCGGGCGTCGATCCGTCCCACGCTAACCGTTGTCGGACGGGTGTGCCACTCGGAACCCGGTGTGTCACGGGCCTCCGTGATAGAATCGGGGCGCGAAAGGGGACATGTATGACGTTTGCAGTCGGTGAAACGGTGGTCTATCCCAATCATGGGGCGGCCGTCATCGAAGACATGGAAACCCGCAAGATCAAGGGGGAGGACAAGCTCTACCTGGTGCTGAGGATCGTCGGTCAGAACGATCTGGTGGTCCGGGTCCCGGCGTGCAACCTCGACCTCGTCGGCGTCCGGGACGTCGTGGACGCCGATGGTCTGGAGAAGGTCTTCGAGGTGCTGCGTGCGCCGCATGCCGAGGAGCCCGCGAACTGGTCCCGCCGGTACAAGGCCAACCTGGAGAAGCTGCACTCGGGCAACGTGCTCAAGGTCGCCGAGGTCGTCCGTGACCTG
Source organism: uncultured Propionibacteriaceae bacterium (assembly GCA_964402325.1). Taxonomy (GTDB): domain Bacteria; phylum Actinomycetota; class Actinomycetes; order Propionibacteriales; family Propionibacteriaceae; genus Raineyella. Next base: position 7,556 of record CAYOBI010000005.1, read on the forward strand.
TGGCGCCGGGGCAACGATCGTGGGCTGTCGGCCGGCGAGAAGCGGATGCTGGTCAAGGCCCGCCAGGTGCTCGCCTCGGAGGTCGCCCTCGCCGAGAAGTGCGGCGAGGATCGCGCGGAGGAGCTGCTGGACGAGGTCCTCGCCTCCTGATCCTGTCCCCATGAAGAATCTGCACAGTACGCACGACAGTGCGCGCGAACCGGTCGTCGCCGTGGTGGTGGCGGCCGGTTCCGGCGTCCGGCTCGGGGACGGCGGCCCCAAGGCCCTGCGGCCGATCGGTGGCCGGGCCCTCGTCGCCCACTCCGTCGATGCGCTGGCGGCCGGCGGGGTGGACCGGATCGTCGTGGTCGGTCGCGCCGAGCTGACCGACGACTTCGCCCGGGCGCTGGCCGGCTCCCCCCTCCCGTGGACCCTCGTCGAGGGCGGGGAGGAACGGCAGGACTCCGTCGCCAACGGTCTCGCCGAGGCCGAACGCGTCGCCCCGTCCGCCCGCCACGTCCTGGTGCACGACGCCGCCCGCCCGTTCGTACCCGCGGGCGTGGTGGCGTCGGTGCTCGCCGCGCTGCGTGCCGGGGCGACCGCGGTGATCCCCGCCGTCCGGGTCACCGACACGATCCGGGTGGCCGACCCGGCGCCCGGTGAGGCCACCGTGGTCGACCGGTCCCGGCTCCGCGCGGTCCAGACGCCCCAGGGCTTCGAGCTGGCCACGCTGGTCAGGGCCCACCATCACGTACGTTCCGCGGGGCTGGCGGTGACCGACGACGCGATGGCCTGCGAGGCGATCGGGGAACACGTCGTCCTGGTCGAGGGCTCCCGTGACTCGCTCAAGGTCACCGAACCCTTCGACCTGCTCGTCGCCGAGGCCGTCTGGCGCGGGCGTACGCACGACCGGACCCGGACCCGGACCCGGACCCGAACCGCCGAGAGGACCCCCTGGTGAACCACGAACCCCTGCCCGTCGGTCCGGCGCGGATCCGCACCGGCATCGGGACCGATGTGCACCGCTTCGCCGAGGGCGTGCCGATGTGGGTGGCCGGGCTGCACTTCCCCGAGGAGGCGTACGGCCTGGAGGGCCACTCCGACGGGGACGTCGCCTGCCATGCCGCCTGTGACGCGCTGCTGTCCGCCGCCGGGCTGGGCGACCTCGGCTCCAACTACGGCACCGCCGCCCCGGAGTGGGCCGGCGCCGCCGGCGTCGCCTTCCTCACCGAGACTGCCCGCCGGATCCGTGGGGCCGGGTGGGAGATCGGTAACGTCGCGGTCCAGGTGGTCGGCGTACGCCCCCGGATGGCGGCCCGGAGGGCCGAGGCCGAGAGGGTGATGTCGGGGGCGCTCGGTGCACCGGTCAGTGTGTCGGCGACGACGACGGACGGCCTCGGCTTCACCGGCCGGGGCGAGGGTCTCGCGGCGATCGCCACCGTCCTGCTGCTGCGCCGTGACCCGGCGCTGGGGCGGTCCACGCCCTGAACGCGGTCCTGCCGCCGATGTGGCCTGTGCGGTGGATCGCCACGTGGGAGCAGGCGGCCAGGAGGTAAATTGAGCCCCGGCCTTCCGTCCCATCCTTCGAGGAGAAGCACGTGTCCGACACCACTGCCGCAGCCACCCGCGCCTATCGGGAGACGCTCTCGGTCATCGAGAGTGTCGAGCCCCGGATCGCCGAAGCCACGCGTCAGGAGCTGACGGACCAGCGAGGTTCGCTCAAGCTCATCGCCTCGGAGAACTACGCCTCGCTGCCGGTGCTGCTGACGATGGGCACCTGGTTCTCCGACAAGTACGCCGAGGGCACCGTCGGCCACCGCTTCTACGCCGGCTGCCAGAACGTCGACACCGTCGAGTCGGTCGCCGCCGAGCACGCCCGTGAGCTGTTCGGCGCCGAGTACGCCTACGTCCAGCCGCACTCCGGCATCGACGCCAACCTGGTCGCCTACTGGGCGATCCTGGCCCATCACGTCGAGGCCCCCGGCCTGGCCGAGAAGGGCGTCAAGAACGTCAACGACCTCACCGAGGCCGACTGGGAGGTGCTGCGCAAGCGCTTCGGCGAGCAGCGGCTGATGGGCATGAGCCTGGACGCCGGCGGCCACCTCACCCACGGCTTCCGGCCGAACATCTCCGGGAAGATGTTCCACCAGCACTCGTACGGGACCGACCCGGCGACCGGCCTGATCGACTACGACGCGCTGCTCGCCCAGGCCCGCGAGTTCCGGCCGCTGATCCTGGTCGGTGGCTACTCCGCCTACCCGCGCCGGGTGAACTTCGCGAAGATGCGCGAGATCGCCGACGAGGTCGGTGCGGTGCTGATGGTCGACATGGCGCACTTCGCCGGCCTGGTCGCCGGCAAGGTCTTCACCGGCGAGGAGAACCCGGTGCCGTACGCCGACGTGGTGACCACCACCACGCACAAGTCGCTGCGCGGCCCGCGCGGCGGCATGGTGCTGGCGAAGGCCGCCTACGCCGCCGACGTCGACCGCGGCTGCCCGATGGTGCTCGGCGGCCCGCTGTCGCACATGATGGCCGCCAAGGCCGTCGCGCTGGCCGAGGCCCGGACCCCCGCCTTCCAGACGTACGCGCAGAACGTCGCCGACAACGCGAAGTCGCTGGCCGAGGGCCTGATGAAGCGCGGCGTGAAGCTCGTCACCGGCGGCACCGACAACCACATCGTGCTGGCCGACATCGCCGCGTCGTTCGGCCTGACCGGCCGCCAGGCCGAATCGGCGCTGGTCGATTCGGGCATCGTCACCAACCGCAACTCGGTCCCGGCCGACCCGAACGGCGCCTGGTACACCTCGGGCATCCGGCTCGGCACCCCGGCGCTGACCACCCGCGGCTTCGGCGCCGACGAGTTCGACCGGACCGCCGAACTGATCGTCGAGGTGCTCTCGAACACCACCGCCGCCGATGCCCCGAAGGGTGGCGCGTCGAAGGCCAAGTACCTGATCGCCGACGGGATCTCCGACCGGGTCAAGGCCGAGGCCGGCGAGCTGCTCGGGAAGTTCCCGCTGTACCCGGGGCTGGAGCTCTGAGAGCTGCCGCATTCCACAAGGCCCCGGTGACCCTCCCCCCAGAGGGTCACCGGGGCTGTTCTGTGGGGTCGCAGGTCAGCTGGTGAACAGCACCGACGTGTGGTTCCAGTCCGGTGCGAACTCGAATCCCTCGCCGGTCGTTATACCGATGCGAGGGTGGCCCGGCTCCAGGGAGTGGGTCGCACCGGGCAGATGCTCGCGCCCGAGCTGTTGGCTGCGGCCAAACGACTTCGTCAGCGGCGTCGCGCGGTCGTCGGGCGGCCGCGGCGGCGTCGGGGACCGGCCCGGCGCTGCGTGGCGTCGGGTCGGCCGTTCGTACGGCTCCTGTGGTGCGACGGCCGGCGGCGGCGCTTCTTCGGCTCTGGCTGTGGCCAGGTCGGCACCGGTGCCGGCGTGGAGAGGTGCGCGAGGGCCTGGAACTCGATCTCGGAGCGCTGGCTGGTGTCGTTGTCGGTGGTGTGGGTGCCCCAGTTGTCGACGTGGTACTCCCGCCCGTAGGGGGTCCGCCACAGCCAGTGACCGGGGCGGGGTTGGTGACAGCGCCAGCCGGCGTGGGTCTTCGCCCGGTGCGCGGTCCGTCCCAACGGGCCGAGATTGGCCACGCTGGTGGGGCCGCCCTGCCCGTGGGCGACGGTGTGGTCCAGGTCGGTGTGGCGCGCCCGCCGGGCGCCCCAGGGGAACACCTCGTACGGGTTGGCCAACACGACCTGTTCACGCATCCGCTCGGGAATCTCGTAGGCGTCGACCGGCTCGGAGGCGCGGTGGTCGATCACCCCGGTCACCCTCACCGTCGACTCCGCCAACAGGGCACGCAGCGCGGCGACCGGGACGGCACCCTCCCCCTCCAGCCGGGCCACCCCGTCGGGGCCGAGACGCTCCGCGTTCACATGGACATAGAGCCGCACCGGTGGTTTGAGCCGGTCCGCGGTGGTGGTGTCGCCAGCGAGGAGGGCGACCGCCCGCTCCGGCGTCGCGAGGATCCCCAACGCACGCGAACGACGCACATCCAGACTGTCGGCGTCCCCCTGGGCGGCGAGGGTAGTGGCGAGGCGGGTCAGGGTCGCGTCGAGCTGGGCCGCCTCCGGCGCCGCGAGACGCGCCGTCACGGTCCGCACACCGGCCTGGCCGGTCTCGTCACGCTGCACACGGGCATAGCGCCCGGCCCGGGAACGTTCCTCAGCCTGCGCCGCGCGGGCCGGGTCCGCAGCGACGATCTCCCCCTCCACCAATGCCTCCAACCGTGCCCAGGACAGGGTCCCGAGGGCCGGCGCGATCGCCCTGTCCACCCGCAACGCCTGGGCCCGGTCCAGACCGGCCCACCGGACCGCCTGGGCGATCTTGCGGGCCTGCCACACCGCCAACCGGCCCGCCATCACCGTCTGCCACATCCGCGGGTGGCGCCACCGCACCGACAGGGCGTCGGCGACCTGCCCACGGGCGGCCTGGTGGGTCGTGTGGAGCAGGGCACCGATCTCCAACACCATGAACTCCGCCACCGGCGGGCAGCCGTCCCCACCCAGATCCACCAACCCCTCCTGCCCGGCAAGGGTTGCCTGGTCGGGGGCCGGGGCAAGGGCGGCAAGGTGACCGACCAACGCGAACTGCCGCGCCTCCACGCTCGCCTGCAAACTCCGCAGCGCGTCCACCTCCGTCATTGCCTCGTCGATCGTGGCGGGCAGCAGCCGCTCCGGGCTCAACGCCAACGGCGTCACCACATCCAACCGTGTGGTGTCCACCGCCGCGACCGGGCCGGTATCCAACTCCCGACCCGACTCATCCGGCCCCCGATCAGGACCGTCGAACAGTTCCCCCTGCATGACACCAACGCTAGAGGCAGCCTCTGACACTCGACCCAGGTGCGCCTGTCTGGTCCCGAGCGGGGTTCGGGCAGGGGGTTCGGGCCGAAGCCCCCAAACGCAGACCGGCCCGGCACAGGGGCCGGGCCGTCAGGGCAGAACGGGTGAGATCAGAGAGCGGTGCGCGAAGCCCCGCGCCAGAACGGCTGGGTGCCTTCGAGCTCCCACTGGGGGGTGAAGGAGTCGGCGCCGGTGAGGGCGAGCAGGGCGGCTTCGTTGGTGCTGGGGTCCAGGGACATGACGTGTTCCTCTGCGGTCGTTCGGGGTGGTGGCTGCAGATGACGCCGTCGTCGGTCCTGCCCTTCAACGGTAAATCAGCGCCCCGACCGGCCCAAACAGGGGCAGACGCAACGGCGCCCCGGGCTACGTGATTCTCCGCACCCGTCCCTCCTGGCATCGGGCCACAGTGGCCGCCCGGGTCACACCGGAAGCGGGTGAGGTCACACCCGACCGGCTCAGCCCCGGACGGCCCCCGCGCGGGCGCGGCTGATCTCGTACAGCGCGATGCTGGTGGCCACGCCGGCGTTCAGCGACTCCACCTCGCTGCTGATCGGGATCGACGCGAGGACGTCGCAGTTCTCCCGGACCAGCCGCTGCAGGCCCTCGCCCTCGGACCCGACGACCAGGAGCACCGGCCCGTCGACGCCGGGGATCGCGGCGATGTCGGTGTCACCCTCGCCGGCCAGGCCGACCACCACGAAACCGGCCTTGGCGTAGTCCTGCAGCACCCGGTTGAGGTTCGTCGCCCGGGCCACCGGGATCCGCGCCGCCGCCCCGGCCGACGTCTTCCAGGCCGCCGCCGTCATCCCGGCGGACCGCCGCTCCGGGATCACCACGCCCTGGGCGCCGAACGCCGCCGCCGACCGGATGATCGCGCCGAGGTTGCGCGGATCAGTGACCTGGTCGAGCGCCACCACCAGCGGGGTGCCGGGCGCCTGCAGCGCGTCGGCCATCAGGTCGCCCGGGTGGGCGTACTCATACTCGGGCAGCTTGATCGCCAGGCCCTGGTGCGTGGCGCCGGCGGTCAGCCGGTCCAGCTCCTGCTTGGTGGTCTGCAGCATCGGGATCGAGGTCTCGGCGCACATCTTGAACACCTCGCGCACCCGGTCGTCGCGGTCGATGCCCTCGGCCACGTAGACGCTCACCACCGGGATCCCGGCGCGCAGCGCCTCGACCACCGGATTGCGGCCGGCGACCCATTCGGCCCCGCCGCCGCGCTGGGCCTGGGGCGTACGCTTCGGCCGCGACGCCTCACGGGCCTCGGCGAGCTGCTTGGCCCGGTGCGCCTTGTGGTAGACGCGGTCCTCCGCCCGCGGGGTCGGGCCCTTGCCCTCGAGCCCCTTGCGGGCCCGGCCGCCGGAGCCGGCGGTGTTGCCCTTGCCCTTGTGACGTACGGCGCCCTTGCGCTGCGAATTGCCTGCCATCAGTGCTCCACGCTCCACTTCGGGCCCTGGGGGGTGTCCTCGACACGGACGCCGAGTGCGCCCAGCGAGTCGCGGATGCCGTCGGCAGCCACGTAGTCCTTGCGCGCCCGGGCCTCCTGGCGCTGGTCCAACAGGGCCTTGACGAGGCCGTCGACGACCGGTTCCAGGGCCGCGCCGGCCCCGGCGGCGTCGGCCCAGATCGGGTCCATCGGGTCGAGCCCCAGCACCCCGAGCATCGCCCGGGCCGCCGCGTACGCCTCGCGGACCGCGGCGGCGTCGCCCGCTTCGAGGGCCTGGTTGCCCACCTTGACGGTGGTGTAGATCGTCGCGACCGCCGCCGGGGTGCCGAGGTCGTCGTCCATCGCCGCGACGAACGCCGCCGGCAACTCGGCCGCGGGGTCGGTGTCGCCGACCAGGTCGCGGGCCCGGTCGAGGAAGGAGTCGATCCGCGCCAGCGACGTCGTCGCCTCTGCCAGCGAGGTGTCGGAGAACTCGATCGACGAGCGGTAGTGCGGCGCGACCAGGTAGAAGCGGACGGCGCGCGGCGGGTACTGCTTGGTCACCTCGGTGACCAGCGCACCGTTGCCGAGCGACTTCGACATCTTCTCCCCGGCCGCGGTGACCCAGGCGTTGTGCATCCAATAGCGGGCGAACGGCCGGCCGGCCGCGGTCGACTGGGCCAGCTCGTTCTCGTGGTGCGGGAAACGCAGGTCCAGCCCGCCGCCGTGGATGTCGAACTCGTCACCGAGGTACTTGCCCGACATCGCCGAGCACTCCAGGTGCCAGCCCGGACGACCGCGTCCCCACGGGGTCGGCCAGGAGGCGGTCTCCGGCTCGCTCGAGTCACTGCGGCCCTTCCACAGGGCGAAGTCGCGCGGGTCGCGCTTGCCGCGCGGGTCGGAGTCCTCGGCCGGCTCCATGTCCGCCACCTTCTGGCCGGACAGCGTGCCGTAGGCGGGCCAGGAGCGGACGTCGAAGTACACGTCGCCCGACCCGTCCTCGGCCACGTACGCGTGCCCCCGGTCGATCAGCAGCTGGACCAGCTCGACCATCTCCGGGATGTGGCCGGTCGCCCGCGGCTCGTACGTCGGGGGCAGGCAGCCGAGGGCCTGGTAGGCCTTGTGCAGCTCGAGCTCGAAATGGTACGCGAGCGCATACCACTCCACGCCCTGCTCGGCGGACTTGCGGAGGATCTTGTCGTCGATGTCGGTGACGTTCGCGACGATCTTCACGGCGTAGCCGGACGCGGTCAGCCAGCGACGCAGGACGTCGAAGACGACCTCCTTGCGGATGTGACCCAGGTGCGGTGCGGACTGGACGGTCAGCCCACAGTGGTAGATCGAGACCTGCCCGGGCACGACGGGGACGAACTCCCGCGCCAGGTGGGTCATCGAGTCATAGAGCTGGAACGTCACGGGCCCAAGACTACCGGTGCTCACTGCCCCGGCGCGCCGACGCCGCGATCAGCGCAGCAACTCCCGCAGTGCGGTGACCAGCCGGTCGACGTCGGCGTCGTCGTTGTACGGCGCCAGCCCCACCCGGACCGCGCCGGCGTCGCCGAGGCCGAGGCGCCGGGACGCCTCGACGGCGTAGAAGGAGCCGGCTGGGGCGTTCACCCCGTGGGCGGCGAGCTCGGCGTACAGCCGTGCCGACTCCATCCGGTCGGGCGAGAAGAGCAGCGTCGGGGTCCGGTGGGCGGCCCGGGAGTACACGGTCACCGGCAGTTCGGCGAGGGCCTCCTCGATCCGGGTCCGCAGCGTCAGCTCGTGCGTGTCGATCGCGGCGAAGGCCACCTCCAGTGCCGCCCGGCGGGCCGCCCCGGGGACGGGGACCGTACGGTCCGGGGTGCCCCAGGACGCCAGGAAGTCCACCGCGGCCCGGGTGCCGGCCAGCAGCTCGTAGGGCAGCGTGCCCAGTTCGAACCGCTCCGGCACCGCGTCGGAGGAGGGCAGCAGCTTGTCGGGCCGCAACGTCTCCAGCAGCCCCGGGTCGGCGGCGACCAGCACGCCGTGGTGCGGGCC
>CAYOBI010000005.1:15976-25233 GCA_964402325.1 uncultured Propionibacteriaceae bacterium
AGCCGGGTGCGGTCGTCGATCGCGGCGGCGAACGCCTCCGGCGCCACCTCGGCGGTCGCCGGGTCGAGCTCGACCATCACCACCTCGGCGCCCGCCCGGGCGGCAGCGGCGTACCAGGGCCGGATGTCGGCGTCGTGGTCGAGGCTGCTGACCACGATCCGGTCACCCGGTCCCCAGCCGGCGGCCAGCGTGCGGGCGACGTCGAAGGTGAGCTGGGTGGCTGACCGGCCGAAGACGACCGTCCCCGACGGCACGCCGAGCAGGTCGGCGATCGCCGCGCGGGCGGCCAGGACGTAGGTGTCCGCGGTCCGCTCGGCCGTGGTGGTGGTGCCGCGGTTCGCGATCGGGACGAGCAGGGCCTCGGCGACAGCGGCGGCGACGACGTCGGGGGTCTGGGTGCCGCCCGGCGCGTCGAAGTGCGCGGCGGCGCCCGGCCGGGTCACGGCGGGGATGTGGCGACGGAGGGCGGCCTGGTCGAAGCTCATGGGGCCGATCCTCACCCCGCGGTGGCGCGGCGGGCGGCCTTCGCCCGGATCGCGGACATGTCCAGGTAGCCGGACGGCTCCGGCGGGGTGTCGTCCTCCGCCTCCCACGGGTCCTCCGGCATCGGCCCGTCGTCCATGTCGTCCTCGGTGACGGCCGCGATCACCTCGCGCGGCAGGTCGGCGCCGGTGGGGGCGACCGACAGTTCCTCGTCGGGCAGGTGGCTCAGCACGTCACGTACGTAGCCCTGGGTCGCCTCGAGCAGCGGGATCTCGTGCCCGGCCGACTCGGAGCGGTACCAGCGGTAGTCGAGCATCTCGTGGTAGATCTGCGCCGGCTCCAGCTTGGAGGCGTACTCGGCCGGGACGATGTGGAGCACCGGCTCGAAGCACTCGGTCAGCCACTGGTGCGCGACGACCGCCTCGTCGAGGTTCTGCTGCCCGGTGCGGGCCCGGTAGGAGTCCAGGTCGTTCAGCAGCCGGCGGGCCTGGTTCTCCTCGGTGTCCAGCCCGGTCAGCCGCATCAGCCGGCGGGCGTGGTGACCGGCGTCGACCACCTTCGGCTGGATCCGGATCGTCGACCCGTCCAGGTCGGTGGTGATGTCCAGCTCGGCGACGTCGAAGCCGAGAGCGTTGAGGCGGCGGACCCGCCCCTCGATCCGGTGCATCTCGCTGCCGTCGAACTCCTCGACGCCGGTCAGCTCGTGCCACAGCTCCCGGTAGCGGGTGACGATCGTCTCGACCAGTTGGCGCGGGTCGAGGGCGGAGTCCAGCATGCCGCCGGCCTCCAGGTCGAGGAACTCGCCGAACAAGTTGACCCGGGCCATCTCCAGGTCGTGCTCGCGCTGCCCGTCGGAGAGGCGTTCGTGGAACTCGCCGGTTTCAGCGTCGACCAGGTGTGCGGCGAAGTCGGACGCGTCGCGGCGGAACAGCGTGTTCGACAGCGACACGTCGCCCCAGAGGAAGCCGATCAGGTGCAGCCGGGCCAGCAGCACGACCATCGCGTCGAGCAGCCGGGTGACGGTGTCGGAGCGGACGCCCTTGGAGAACAGCGTCCGGTACGGCAGCGAGAACTGCAGGTGCCGGGTGATCAGGATCGGGTCGAGCGGCTCCCCGGACCGGGCGAACCGGCGGGTGACCACGCCGATCGGCTCGACCGCGGGCGTGCCGAGGCGCATCAGGTCGTGCAGCATGCGGTACTCGTGCATCGCCAGGTGCTCGACCACCTCCTTGGCGGCGTACACCTCGTCGCCGACCCGGATGAACCGGACGACATGGCGGGAGATGCCTCGGGGGAGGGCCACGAGGTATTCCGCCGGCCACTCGGCCAGCGGAACACTCCACGGCAGCGGCAGCAGCCGCGCGTCGGGGTGAGCGGCGAGGAATCGAGGCACGATGCCCAGTCTTCCAGATCGTCCAAGCCCCGGCGCGCGGGCCGTGCCGGCTGTGCCCGGCGGGCCGGGCGCGCGGTCAGGAGATCCTGAGGCCGGTGCGCTCGTCGAAGACGTGCACGTCCGCGGGGCTGACGGTCAGCCGGACCCGCTCACCACGCTTCGGGCGGTGCCGCGCCAGGATCCGGGCCGCGACGTTGGTCGACTCCTGGTGGGGGCTCAACGAGGCGGAGACCGGCGTGCCGTAGAGGTACGAGTCGGCGCCGAGCTCCTCGACCACCTCGATGCCGACCTCGAGACCGCGGTCGTCGGGGGACAGTGCCAGCACCTCGGGGCGGATCCCGACGGTGACGCCGGCGCTCGCGTCGGCCTGGTCGAGGATGGCCCGGGACACCGGCACCACCCAGTCGCCGAGGGCGACGCCACCGTCGACGATCCGGCCGCTGAACAGGTTCATCGACGGGGAGCCGATGAAGCCCGCCACGAAGAGGTTGCGGGGCGTGTCGTACAGCGCGATCGGGCTGTCGACCTGCTGCAGGATGCCGTCGGCGAGCACCGCCACCCGGTCACCGAGGGTCATCGCCTCGACCTGGTCGTGGGTGACGTACACCGTCGTGACGCCCAGTCGGGTCTGCAGCGAGGCGATCTGCGTACGGGTCGACACCCGCAGCTTGGCGTCGAGGTTGGACAGCGGCTCGTCCATCAGGAAGACCTGGGGCTGGCGGACGATCGCCCGACCCATCGCGACGCGCTGCCGCTGGCCACCGGAGAGGGCCTTTGGCTTGCGCTGGAGGTAATCCTCCAGGCCCAGTTGCTTCGCGGCGGCGAGGACGCGGGCCTTGCGCTCCTCGCTGGGGACGTTCTGCATCTTGAGGGCGAAGCCCATGTTGTCCGCGACGGTCATGTGCGGGTAGAGGGCGTAGTTCTGGAAGACCATCGCGATGTCGCGATCCTTGGGGGGCAGGTCGGTGACCTCGCGGTCGCCGATCCAGACGGCGCCCCCGGTCACCTCCTCCAGACCTGCCAGCATGCGCAGGGCGGTCGACTTGCCGGAGCCCGACGGCCCCACCAGCACCATGAACTCCCCGTCGCCGATCTCCAGGTTCAACCTGTCGACGGCCGGGTGTTCTGCGCCGGGGTAGACGCGGGTGGCTTCTCTGTACGAGACAGTGGCCATGATGAAGTTTGTCCTTTCCACGGGCAGGTACGTGCCCGACGGTCCTTGGTGGAATGGAAGAACTATAGGTCAGGCCAGCACCACCGGGTCGAGAGGGTCCTCCTCGGCGGGTTCGTCGACCTCGGCCCGGACCTCGTAGTGGTCCAGCTGCAGGGCCGCGCCGTAGCTGGACAGGAACGCGGCGTCGGCGGCGTCCCGTCCGGTGGCGATCCGCACCATCGTCCGCCGCGGCGCCAGCCTGCTTGCGTCGAGCACCCGCCAGTGCCCGTCGACGTAGGCCTCCGCCACCGCGTGGAACTCCATCGGCGCCAGCCCGGGCGCCCACACCGCCACGAACCGGGCCGGGGTGTTGCGGGCCCGCAACATGCTGATCACCAGGTGCGCGTGGTCCCGGCAGACCCCCCGGCCGGACTCCAGCACGTCGAGCGCGGAGTGCGAGGGGCCGGTCGAGCCGGGCACGTACGCCAGGCGCGCGTGTACCCAGTCGGTGACCGCCTCGGTCAGCACCTCCCCGGTGAGGCCGCCGAACTCGCGCGCGGCCAGCCGGCCCAGCCGGTCGCTCTCGCAGTAGCGGCTGGGCCGCAGGTAGATCGGCAGCTCGACCGGGTCGTCCGCCGGTGGCGGTGCCTCGCCGTCCCGCACGGCGTCGTACGTCAGCGTGAACGGCACCGGGTGCGGGGTGCCCGGCTCGGTGCCGAACCGGTGCAGCCGGGTGCCGTGCGGCCCGACCGCCTGGGACAGGTCGGCCGGTTGCCCGTCCAGGGTCACCGACAGTGACTCCTGGCTGGGGGCGTACGTGGCAGCGGCGGACACGATCGCGTAGACGGTCTGGGGGCCGGCGAGGACGCCGGAGAGAGTGGTGTGGAGGGTGCGCCGCATGGCGTGTTCTTACTCGTGCCGACCGTCGCTTGTCGACTCGACGGCGTGGCGGCCCGGCCACGTATCATCCGAGCAGCCTTCCGAAGGAGCGCCGATGAGAAGCCCAGACGCCGGATCCCCCGCCGCGGCGGGGGAGGACCGCCCATGGTGGGACGACCCGTCCCTGCCGTGGGGCCACGAACCGACCCGGCGCGACATCGTCTGCTGGAGCGGGATCGGGCTGGTCGGCATCTACTCCCTGGTGATGCTGCCGCTGCGCCCGGTGCTGCTCGGCTACACGCCGTACGTGCTGGCTGCGGTGTCCGGCTCGCGGACCGCGGTGGTGATGATCGGGGCGCTGTCGGCCACCGGCGACCACTGGTGGTGGCTCGGCTGGCTGATGGCGACACTCAGCATCCTGAAGTTCGACTGGGTCTACTTCTGGGCCGGCAAGCTGTGGGGCCGCGGCCTGCTGGAGGTGATGACCGGCACCTCGGAACGGGCCCGGAAGCGCAACGAACGGGCGGAGAAATTCGCCCTGCGCTGGTCGGTGCCGGCGGTGCTGGCCACCTACCTGCCGATCCCGCTACCCGGCGCGATCATCTACGCCACCGTCGGCGCGGCCGGGATGACCTGGCGACGCTTCCTCGTCGTCGACGTGGCCGGTGCGGCCGTGCTGCAGGCGCTCTACCTCTACCTCGGCCACGCGATCGGCGAGCCGGCCGTGCACGTCGTCCAGGTGTATGCGAAGTACAGCATCTGGCTGTCGCTGGTGCTGCTGGCCGTGGTCGTCGGCGGGATGCTGCTGGGTGACCGCCGGCGCAAGGGCTCCCGGGCGGCCTGAAGCCGGGCCGGGTCAGCCGCGGAGCTCGATCAGCGCCTGCTCGAAGACCCGGAACGTGTACTCGTCATGCAGCACGAACATCGCCTCGGCGACCTGGGTGGGGGTGGTCGAGACCGTCGTGATGGCGATCCGGGCCGCGTCGGCCACCGGCCAGCCGTACGCCCCGGCGGAGATGGCGGGGAAGACGATCGTCGTCACCGCCAGCTCGTCGGCGACCCGCAGGCACTCCCGGTAGGACGACATCAGCAGGTGGGTGCGGTCCTCGTTCGGGGTCCACATCGGGCCGACCGTGTGGATGACCCACTGGGCGTCGAGCCGGCCGGCGGTGGTGGCCACCGCCTGACCGGGCGGTAGCCCGTCGGGCAGGCTGGTCGCCCGCAACAGCCGGCACGCCTCGAGAAGCTCGGATCCGCCGGCCCGGTGGATCGCACCGTCGACGCCGCCCCCGCCGAGCAGGCTGGAGTTCGCCGCGTTGACGATGGCGTCGGCGCGCTGTTCCGTGATGTCCCCGATCGCCAGGGTGACGGACGCGTGGTTGCTCATGACACGTGATTCTGGCCCGGTTCCCAGAAGTTGGTCTGGTAGTTCAGCACCTCGCCGGGTTCGAAGAGGTCGTCGACGCCGTCCGCTGCGTCCACCTCGCCGCGGGACGGGGACGTCGTCCGGGTCGAGACCGCGTTCACCTCGAGCAGCGGGCGCAGGCCCGGGGTGGTGGTGAGCTGGCCCAGGCCCATGTAGTTGAGGATCGCCATCGCGTAGCCCAGGTCGCCCGGGGGGACCGGCGTCGCCCCGGCCAGGCTGGCGAACTGCTGGGCGGTGTCCTCCACCGCGGACTGGTCGACCAGTTCGAAGTCGTGCCGGGTGAGTACCGAGACGACCTCGCCGCGGGGCACCGACTGCGCCGATCCGGGGGAGCCGGCCGTGCTCCGGCCGGCGGACGACCCGCGGCCCTCCTCGCCGTCGCCGACGAACCCGAAACCCCGGCCGCAGTAGGCGACCTGGGCGTCCTGGAAGTCCAGCAAGGCCCCCTCGAGCCGGATGTCGGCGTCCTCCAGGTCACGCGGGTCCGACCCGGGACGCAGCGAGGCGAGGCGCTCGAGATGGATCAGGACCTGTTCGGCGAACTGCCGGCCGCTGCGGACGAGCTCCTGATAGGCGTCCGTGGACCATTGGGCGCCGGCGGAGGGAGAGGTTGGGGCCATGGTCCCTACGGTATAGCGCCGCACCCGGTGCGCGATGGAGCTCCCACAGGGAGTCGAACCCTGGTCTGCTCTTTACAAGAGAGCTGTTCTGGCCGTTGAACTACGGGAGCGCAGGCCAACATTGTGCCGTGGCGCCGCGAGGATGTCGAAAGCGCGGACCACGCCTAGCATGGCCCCCATGACCCTCGGCGAGCAGGAACAGCGGCTGCTGGACTACGAGGCGGCCTGGTGGAAGTACGCCGCGACGAAGAGCGAGGGCATCCGGGAACGGTTCGGGCTGTCCGCGACCCGCTACTACCAGGCGCTGAACGCCCTGCTGGACGACCCGGACGCGCTGGCGTACGACCCGCTGCTGGTGCAGCGGCTGCGCCGCGAACGTGACCGGCGTCAGCGCGAGCGGTCGGCCCGGCGTCTGGACCGGCCGGCGGAGGACCGGGCGTTGTAGCCGCCGTCGGTGAGCCCGGCCCGGACCTCGAACCAGTTGGCCGCGGCGAGGTCGCCGGTGCGCAGCCAGGACCAGGCCGACGCCGCCAGGTACGCCGGCAGCATCGGTAGCCCCAGCCACCGGCACCACTGGCTGCTGTGCCGCTCCTCGTGGGCGAGCAACCGCGGGAGCCGTACGGCCAACTCCTCGAACCGGCCGGGGGTGATCACCACCGAGCCGACGGTGAACGCCCCGGCGATCGGGAACCCCAGCCGGTAGCCCTCGGCCAGGTGCAGCCCGCGCGGCCCGCGGCGGACCTCGCAGCGCCCGACCGCCGCCACCAGTAGGCCGAGCGGGGTGGAGAGGTTGGCCCAGTTCGCCAGGCTGCGCAGTCGGAAGGCGTCCATCCGGCCAGTCTTCCACCCCAGCTGTTTGCACTCCCTTGGGGTGAGTGCTAACAATTGCTTTGGCACTCCCCGCGGGTGAGTGCTACGCACGTGGGACTGGTGAGGCCCGGCCGGGCCGTCCGTCGCGGGCACCGGTCGCATGCGCACCCAGACACTACGGACAAGCAACGGGGCCCCGCGCCTCGATTTGCGGGAGGATTCCCGGGACATGGCAAAGCTGATTGAATTCGACGTCGAGGCCCGTCGCGGCCTCGAGCGTGGCATGAACACCCTGGCGGACGCCGTCAAGGTGACCCTCGGCCCCAAGGGCCGCAACGTCGTGCTGGAGAAGAAGTGGGGCGCCCCCACCATCACCAACGACGGTGTCTCCATCGCCAAGGAGATCGAGCTCGAGGAGCCGTACGAGAAGATCGGCGCCGAGCTCGTCAAGGAGGTCGCCAAGAAGACCGACGACGTCGCGGGCGACGGCACCACCACCGCCACCGTGCTGGCCCAGGCCATCGTGCGCGAGGGCCTGAAGAACGTCACCGCCGGCGCCAACCCGATGAGCCTGAAGAAGGGCATCGAGAAGGCCGTCGCCGCCATCAACGAACAGCTGCTCGCCATGGCCACCGACGTGGAGACCAAGGAGCAGATCGCCGCCACCGCGTCGATCTCCGCCGCGGACACCCAGGTCGGCGAGATCATCGCCGAGGCGATGGACAAGGTCGGCAAGGAAGGCGTCATCACCGTCGACGAGTCCAACACCTTCGGCCTGGAGCTCGAGCTCACCGAGGGCATGCGGTTCGACAAGGGCTACGTCTCGCCCTACTTCGTCACCGACACCGAGCGCATGGAGACCGTGCTCGACAACCCCTACATCCTGCTGGTGAACTCCAAGGTCGCCAACCTCAAGGAGCTCCTGCCGGTGCTCGAGAAGGTCATGCAGGCCGGCAAGCCGCTGGTCGTCATCGCCGAGGACGTGGAGGGCGAGGCCCTCGCCGGCCTGATCGTCAACAAGATCCGCGGCACCTTCGCCTCCGTCGCCGTCAAGGCCCCGGGCTTCGGCGACCGCCGCAAGGCGATGCTCGCCGACATGGCCATCCTGACCGGCGGCCAGGTCATCTCCGAGGAGGTCGGGCTCAAGCTGGAGCAGGCCGACCTGACTCTGATGGGCTCCGCCCGCCAGGTCATCGTCACCAAGGACGAGACCACCATCATCGAGGGTGCCGGGGAGGCCGACGCGATCGAGGGCCGGGTCAACCAGATCCGCGCCGAGATCGACCACTCCGACTCCGACTACGACCGCGAGAAGCTGCAGGAGCGGCTGGCCAAGCTGGCCGGCGGCGTGGCCGTGATCAAGGTCGGCGCCGCCACCGAGGTCGAGCTCAACGAGCGCAAGCACCGCATCGAGGATGCCGTGCGCAACGCGAAGGCCGCCGTCGAGGAGGGCATCCTCCCGGGCGGTGGCGTGGCCCTGATCCAGGCCGCCAAGGCCGTCTCCCTCGACCTGCAGGGCGAGGAGAAGGTCGGCGCCCAGATCGTCTTCCGCGCGGTCCAGGCCCCGCTGAAGCAGATCGCCGAGAACGCCGGCCTCGAGGGCGGCGTGGTGGCCGAGAAGGTCGCCAACCTGCCCGCCGGCCAGGGCCTCAACGCCGCGACCGGCGAGTACGTGGACATGGTCAAGTCGGGCATCATCGACCCGGCCAAGGTGACCCGCTCCGCGCTGCAGAACGCCGCCTCCATCGCGGCGCTGTTCCTCACCACCGAGGCCGTCATCGCCGACAAGCCGGAGCCCGTCCAGGCGCCCTCCGGTCACGCCGGTGACGAGATGGGTGGCGTCGGCTTCTGAGCCACGTCCGAGCCAGATCCGGAGGGCGGTCCCGTGAGGGGCCGCCCTCCGGCCGTCCCGGGTCAGGCCCGGTGGGTCGTCCAGACCACGTCCGCCCAGACGATCCGGGCAGCGTCGCGCCGGTCCGGCGCCAGGTCGTAGACGACCCGGGCGCTGTAGCCGCTCTGCGGGGCGAGGGTCGTGGGCAGCACCCGACCCTCGGGGCCGAGCACCGTCGCCGGTCCGTACGCCCCGGACCGCAGCACCGGCGCGTCGGCCGGCAGCGTGACCTCGGTGCTGCCCGGGTTCTGCACGGTGAACTCCACCGCGGTGACCCGGGCGGTCGACTCGCCGCGGCCCTTCGGCGGGCGGGCGTCGCCGATCCCGAGGATGCAGATCTCGAGGTGGCCGGTGGCGCTCACTTGGGTGACGTCCAGCGGCAGCGCGGTGGTCGGGGCGACGGCCGGGCCGATGCAGCGCTGGGTCGGGATCGGGCCGGGGTCGCGGTCCAGCCGTACGTTCATCGGTCCGGGGCCGCAGCCGGTGAGCAGCAGCAGGCCCAGCGCGCCCGCCGTGACGACGCGCCGTCCCCGTGCGGTGTGTGACAGTGCGGTGTGTGACAGTGCGGTGTGTGACAGTGCGGTGTGTGACAGTGCCATGAC
>CAYOBI010000005.1:25333-61420 GCA_964402325.1 uncultured Propionibacteriaceae bacterium
GTGCGGTGTGTGACAGTGCGGTGTGTGACAGTGCGGTGTGTGACAGTGCCATGACGCCTCCCCTGGTGGCGATCTCCCGCCATTCCCGGGGCGAGCTTGCCACAATGGCCCCATGGAGCTGATACCGGTGGTCGACGGACACAACGACCTGGCCTGGGCACTGCGCGAGTACGGCTACGACCTGCTGGCGCACGAGCTGGACCGGGACCGCCCGGAGTTCCACACCGACGTGCCCCGGCTGCGGGCCGGCGGGGTGCGCGCCCAGTTCTGGTCGGTCTGGGTGCCCGGCACGCTGGCCGGGGACCAGGCCGTCGCGGCCACCCTCGAGCAGATCGACGCGGTGGGGGCGTTCATCGACCGCTACCCAGCGCACTTCGCCCGGGTGGGCGACGCCGACGACTTCGACCGACTGGTGGCCGCGGGGCCGGACGCGCCGATCGCCTCGCTGATGGGCGCCGAGGGCGGCCACTCGATCGCCAACTCGCTCGGGGTGCTGCGGACGCTGCACCGGCTGGGCGTGCGCTACCTCACCCTGACCCACAACGAGAACAACGACTGGGCCGACTCGGCGACCGACGAACCGCGCCACCACGGGCTGACCGCGTTCGGCACCGAGGTGATCCGGGAGATGAACCGCCTCGGGATGATGGTCGACCTCTCCCACACCTCCGTCGACACGATGGCCGACGCCCTCGCCGTCTCCACCGCGCCGGTGATCTTCTCGCACTCCTCCGCCCGGGCCGTCTGCCCGCACCCGCGCAACGTGCCGGACGACGTCCTCGCCGACCTGGCCGCCCAGGGTGGCCTGTGCATGGCGACGTTCGTCGCGCCGTTCGTCTCCCCGGCGGCGTACGAGTGGCGCAGCCGCGCCGAGGACGAGGCCCGCCACGAGGGCATCGACGTGCACGACCACGAGCAGATGGGGGCCTTCTACGAGGCGTACCCGATCCCGATGCCGCCGGCCACCCTGGAGGACGTCGTGGCGCACTTCGAGCACCTGCGCGAGGTCGTCGGCGTCGACCACCTGGGCGTCGGCGGCGACTTCGACGGCACCAGCTGGCTGCCCGAGGGCCTGTCCGACGTCTCCTGCTACCCGCGGCTGTGGGAGGCGCTGGCCCGCGGCGGCTGGAGCCGCGATGACCTGGCGAAGGTCGGCTGGCGCAACATGTCGCGGGTGCTGCACGCGGTCGAGGACCGGGCCGGCGCCATGCAGGCGACCGAGCGTGTTCCCGCTGACGAGTCCGCGGCCATGCGGCCGGCCTGACGGAGGGCGCCGATGGACAGTGTCCTGGAGGTGCTCTGCGGGCACCCCGACGACGCGCGCCGGGCCGAGGAGGGCGGTGCCGACCGGGTGCACCTGGTCGCGCAGGCCGGGGCGGGGGAGATGTCACCCCCGCCCGACGTCGTCGCACAGGTGTGTGCCGCGACCGCGCTGCCGGTCCGGGTCACGTTGCGGCTGCGTGAGGGCTGGACCACCGACGGCGGTGAGGTGACCCGGCTGCGTGGCCTGGCGGCCGCCTACCTCGACGCCGGCGCCGAGGGCATGGTGATGGGCTTCCTGGACCCCTGGTCGGGTGTCGATGCCGAGGTCTGCGCGACGGTGGTCGGTGACGCCGGCTGGCCGTGGACGTACGACCGGGCGGTCGACCAGTGCCTGGACTTCGACCACGCCTGGGCGGCACTGCGCCGCCTGCCCGGGCTGGACCAGGTGATGAGCGCAGGCTCGGCCCGTGGCCTGGAGCACGGCCTGGACGGGCTGGTCGACCGGGCCCGGAGCGACCGCTGGGCGGCGGAGAACCTGATGGCCGCCGGCGGGCTGGCGCCCGAGCACGTGCCCTGGTTGCACCGCGCCGGCGTCCGGGCGTTCCATGTCGACGCCCAGGTCCGCCCGCTCGGGTCGTACCGTGCCTGGGTGGACGCCGGCCTGGTGCACACCTGGCGCGACCTGCTGGACCGCAGCGACCGTCGGGCTGCGGCCCGCTGAGGGATCCGGGCGGCCGCCCGCTGAGGAGGTGGTGTCGGGCGGGTGGAATGATCGTCGGCATGTACATCCCGCAGCACTTCGCGATGGGCGACGACGAGATCCGTACGCTCCTGGCCTCGGTCGGTGCCGCCGACCTGGTCACCCGGCACGGCGACGACCTCGAGGCGACCTACCTCCCGTTCGTGTACGACCCGTCCCCGGCGCCGTACGGCCGGCTGATCGCCCATGTGCAGCGCAACAACCCGCAGGTCCGCGAGCCGATCACCGGCCCGGGCCTGGTGATCGCCCACGGCACCGAGCACTACGTCAGCCCGGTCGGGCTGCCGTCGGAGGCGGAGCACGGCAGGGTCGTCCCGACCTGGGACTACGTCACCGTCCACGTCCGCGGCGAGGTGCGGCTGCACGACGATCCGCAGTGGACCCGGGAGGCGGTGACCGTGCTGAGCGAGCGGCACGAACCGGGCGACGAGTGGACCGTCCAGGACCCGCCCGGCGACTTCGTCGACCGGATGCTGCGGGCCGTGATCGGGGTCGAGTTCGTCATCACCGGCTGGTCCGGCAAGGCGAAGATGGCGCAGAACAAGGCACCGGCCGACCTGGTCGTGCTGATCGACCGGCTGCGCGCCGCCGGCGACGCCGAGGGGGCCGACTACCTCGAGCGGGTCAGCCTGCCGGCCGCCACGGCCCGTGCCGAACTGGTCGCCGACGTACGGTCCCGGGGGCGTGGCTGAGCCCGGGGCTACGCTGGGCGGGTGAGTTCTGCACACCAGCCCCACTTCCGGGAACGTCCCGGCATCGCCGTCGAGCCGCAGCGCAGGCCGTGGAAATACCGGCGGGCCTCCCGGGTCGTCATCGTCGGCCCGGGGGAGCGCGAGCCGGAGGTGCTGCTGTTCCACGACAGCGATCCCGGTCTGGCCGGGTCCACCTGGTGGGTCACTCCCGGCGGCGGCATCGACGGTGACGAGACCCCTGCCCGGGCGGCGGTCCGGGAGGTGCGGGAGGAGACCGGCTGGGTCGCCGACGAGGCGGACCTGCTCGGCCCGATCGCGCACCGGGTGGTGCGGCACGGCTACTCCGACCAGGTGCTGGAGCAGGAGGAGTGGTTCTTCCTGCTGGCCACCCCGCGGTTCCTGGTCTCCACGGACGGTCACACCGAGGACGAGCAGCTCACCCTGAAGGGTTCGCGCTGGTGGCCGCTGAGCATGATCGCCACGGCCGAGGAGTGGATCTGGCCGGCCGGTCTGCTCGATCTGGTGGCCCTGGGTGACCTGCCGGCCCAGTGGCCGCGGGAGCTCGGCCTGGAGGAGACCGAGTCGACCGTCCCGGTGTCCGGGGCTCAGCCGCGGTCGAGCTCCTCGAGGTCGTCGGCGTCCACGATCCGGTAGCTGTAGCCCTGCTCGGCCAGGAACCGCTGCCGGTGCTGGGCGAAGTCCGCGTCGGAGGTGTCCCGCGACACCACCGCGTAGAAGCGGGCCGTCTTGTCCCCCGAGGGCCGCAGCAGCCGGCCGAGGCGCTGCGCCTCCTCCTGGCGGGAGCCGAACGCCCCCGAGACCTGGATCGCCACCTCGGCGGTGGGCAGGTCGATGGAGAAGTTCGCCACCTTGGAGACGACCAGCAGGGTGATCTCCCCGCTGCGGAAGGCGGCGAACAGCTCCTCGCGCCGTGAGTTGGGCGTCGACCCCTTGATCAGCGGGGCGTCGAGGGCCTCGGCGAGCTCGTCGAGCTGGTCGACGTACTGCCCGATCACCAGGGTCGGGGTGCCGCGGTGGTGTGCCACCAGGTCGAGGATGGTCCGCTGCTTGGTCTCCGCCGTCGCCGCCAGCCGGTACCGTACGTCCGGCTCCGCCATCGCGTACGCCAACCGCTCGTCGTCGCGCAGCGTGACCCGCACCTCGATGCACTGCGCCGGCGCGATCCAGCCCTGGTTCTCCAGGTCCTTCCACGGCGCGTCGAACCGCTTGGGCCCGATCAACGAGAACACGTCGCCCTCGTGACCGTCCTCGCGGACCAGGGTCGCGGTCAGCCCGAGGCGCCGGCGGGCCTGCAGGTCCGCCGTCATCCGGAACACCGGAGCCGGCAGCAGGTGCACCTCGTCGTAGATCACCAGACCCCAGTCCCGGGCACTGAACAGCTCCAGGTGCGGGTGCACGCCGTTGCGCTTGGTGGTGATCACCTGGTACGTCGCGATGGTGACCGGCCGGATCTCCTTGCGGGCGCCGGAGTACTCGCCGATCTCGTCGGCGGTCAGCGTGGTGCGGCGCAGCAACTCGTCGCGCCACTGCCGGGCCGAGACGGTGTTGGTGACCAGGATCAGCGTCGTCGCCGAGGCCCGGGCCATCGCCGCCGCCCCGACCAGCGTCTTACCGGCGCCGCACGGTAGCACCACGACCCCCGAGCCGCCCTGCCAGAACGAGTCGACCGCCTGGCTCTGGTAGGTCCGCAGCTGCCAGCCGTCCTCGACCAGGGCGATCGGGTGCCGCTCGCCGTCGACGTAGCCGGCCAGGTCCTCGGCCGGCCAGCCGAGCTTCAGCAGCACCTGCTTGAGGTGGCCGCGTTCCGAGGGGTGCACCGCCACGGTGTCGGCGTCGATCACCTGGCCGAGCATCCCGGCCACCTGCTTGGCCCGGACCACCTCGGTGAGCACCGCGGCGTCGGTGCAGACCAGCACCAGGCCGTGCACCGGGTGCTTCTCGATCCGCAGCCGCCCGTACCGGTCCATCGTCTCGGCGACGTCGACCAGCAATGTGCTCGGCACCGGGTAGCGCGAGTAGGTCAGCAGCACGTCGACGACCTGCTCGGCGTCGTGGCCGGCCGCCCGGGCGTTCCACAGGCCCAGTGGGGTCAGCCGGTAGGTGTGGATGTGCTCCGGGGCCCGCTCCAGTTCGGCGAACGGGGCGATCGCCAGCCGGCACTCGTCGGCCAGCGGGTGGTCCACCTCGAGCAGGAGCGTACGGTCCGACTGCACGACCAACGGTCCCAAACGTGACATGGCGCCATTGTCGCACCGGCGGGCAAGCCGATCACCGGGCGGACCGCCCCCTGCCCGGGCTCACAGCAGGGAAGCGGCCAGCTCCTCGGCGAGTCCGGCGATCTCCTCGGGACGCGGCGGGCCCGGTGGCGGTTCGACCGGGCGGGGCCTGGCCCGCGGCCGGGTCGGGGCGGTGACCAACCGGCCGGCGGAGTCCTCGGCGGCGGGGGAGAGGCCCAGCTGGTGCAGCAGGCCGACCACCTCGTCCGCCTCGGCGTCGGCGACGATCACCCCCGGTGCGAGCCGGCGCAGCCCGAGCGGCCCGGCCTCGGGATGGTTGAGCAGCTGGGTGACCACGGCCGCGTCGTCGGTCTGGATCCAGGCCCCGACGCTGCCCACCCGGATCCGGCCGTGCCGGCGGGCGACGTCGCCGACCAGGTACTCCAGCGGCTGCGGCACCCCGGTGCTGGAGTGCTCCGTGAGCCAGCCGAGCACCCGGTCGGCCGACCAGCCCGCGTCGAAGGCCCGGCGCAGCGACGCCTGGCTGAACCGGAACACCCCACCCGCCCCGCGCGACTCCTGGTCCGCCAGCAGCCGGGCGACCCGACTGGTGGCGTGGTCGAGGGGGCCGGGGGCGACGGCGGTGAGGTCGGACTGCAGGATCAGCTCGGCGACCGGCTCGGGGAACTCCGCGGCCAGCTCGGGCGGCATCGACGCCTCGTCGTCGGCCGCGACCCCCATCAGGCCGGTCACCGCGTCCAGTGCCTGCAGGCCGAGCCAGCCCGCCTCCTCCCACCACTGGGCGATCATCCCCGCGAGGTCCAGCTGGGAGGCCAGCGCCGGCCGGTGCCAGGCGTACGCCTCCGCCAGCGGGGCGGCCCCGACCAGGGTGCCGGGGCCGACGTCGGCGCAGACCCCGATCAGTCCACGGCGCAGGTCCGCCGCGCCGCGCCAGTCGGCGTCCGGGCCCAGGGCGTGCGCCTTGGGGCGGACCGACCAGTGGTACCAGCGCAGGGTGCCGGTCCAGACCCGGACCAGGTCGGTCCAGCGGTCCACCGACGGCCGTTCGAGCCACTGGTCGAACGCCGGGGTCGGCAGCAGCGTCTCCGCGTTGACCTGGTTCACCAGCCCGGCGGCCCAGGCCAGCTCGACCACCAGGGCGGCGTACGCCTGGGATCGGGCCAGGTGGGCGGCCGGCAGCCGGAGCAGCGACACGACCCCGCCGAGGTCCTTGGCCGACAGGCTGCCGTCGCGCAGCAGCCGTACGTCCAGGTCGGGCAGGGAGGAGACGAGCTGTTCCACGTCGCGCAGCAGGGTGATCGCCGCGCCGACCCCGGCCCGGTCGATCAGCTCGGCCCGGCGCCGGCGGCCGGCGCCCAGGTCGGGCGGGGTGGGCTGCGGCAGGGTACGGACCAGCCGGTGCCCGCGCAGGTGCCAGGCGACCTCGCGGGGCATCACCACCGTGTCGTGGTCCAGCGGCCGCAGCAGGCCGTGCGCGAGCGCCACCTCCATCGGGGTGGCGGCGGTGTCCGGGGTCACCTCGCGATCGGCGTTCTTCACCCGGCCGGTCGGCGGGCCCCAGGTGAGCTGGTCGAGCAGCGGCCGGACGACGTCGCCGGCAGCGGCCAGGGCCTGCTCGACCTCGGTCTCCGCGAGCGGGTGCGCCGACGGGTCGGCAAGCCCGGCGGGCCAGGGACCGAACGCGGTCCGGGCCGGGACGAGCAGGTGCAGGTCGTGGTCGGGACCCCAGACCAGGCCCCGGCCGCGCAGGTCCGCGATGCCGCGGCGCACGGACAGCTCGTCGGTGGTGCCGAGCAGGTCGGCGACGGCGGCCCGTCCGGTGCCGTCCGGCAGGGCGGCCAGGGCCTCGGCGACCACGTGCTGCCAGGCGTTCAGCCGGTGCAGGGCGTTCAGCGTCGAACCGCCGGTGGTCATCCGGATGACCAGGTCGCCGACCGAGCGGGGCGGCGGCATGCACAGGTCCGGTCGGGCGGCCAGCAGGGAGGCGAAGTCGTCGGCGGACCAGCCGCGCAGTGACTCGGCCAGGGAACGCGGGGCGTCCCGGCGGCTCATCGCAGCAACCCGTCGATCGTGGTCCGGCGTCGCCGCTCGGCCTCCAGCTCGGCGCGCCGGCGCAGGTACCAGGTCGCCAGCACCAGGCTGTACACCAGCCCGACGAACCGCGACATCCCGGCCAGGAAGATCCAGTCCCGGCCCACCAGGGCGAACAGCAGCAGCAACGAGCCGAGCAGCCCCGCGACGATCCGCGACAGCGTCCGGGCGCCCGGATGGATCCCGGACAGCGACCCGAGCAGGGCGGAGCCGGCCAGGACAGTGGCGGTGACCCAGGGCCCGGCCAGCGCCCCGACGACGAACAGCACCGCCGGCAGCAGCAGCCACCGGCTGGTGCGCACCTGGCGGTCCAGGTCGGGGAAGCCGGTCCCCTGCGCCTCCCGGAACGGCGGGAAGGTCGGGATCGGCACCGGCGGCTCCGGTTCCGGCTCGGCCTGGGGGCTGGCGTGCACGGATCGCCACGGCGAGGCGGCCCGCCGGACCCGGGCGACGGCCGGGAAGGGCGCGTACGGGTCCCGGGTGGCGGCCCGTACGGGGACCAGCCCGGCCAGCGGGACCGCCGCCTCGGGTGCCTCGAATGCCGGTGGGGTCGGGCCGGTGGCGGACACCTCCGCCGGTGACAGGGCGGGCTCGGGGCCCGCGTCCCGGGCGGTGGCGAAAGGGGGTGCGACCGCGGGATCGTACCCCGTCGGAGGCGCGAGTGGTGCGTACTCGGGGCCGTCCTGCCAGGTCGCCATGGCCTCGATGCTACCCGGGCCCGGACGTACGATGATCGGCATGACCGTCGCCGAGCCGGACCTGCTGACAGTGCGCCTGCGCGCACTCCGGGAGGCGCTGTCCGGGCTGCCCGGCCTGGTGGTCGCCTACTCCGGCGGTGCGGACTCGGCCTTCCTGCTGGCCGCCGCGGTCCGCGCGCTGGGCGCCGACCGGGTGCTCGCCGCGACCGGGATCTCCGGCTCGCTGCCGCAGGACGAACGCGGCCCGGCCGCGGACTTCGCCGCCTCGCTGGGGGTGCAGACCTGGACCCCCAGCACGCACGAGATCGACCGGGACGGCTACCGGGCCAACGCCGGCGATCGCTGCTACTTCTGCAAGACCGAGCTGCTGGAGGTGCTGGCCCCGGAGGCGGCCCGGCGCGGCTGGCCGGTCGCGACCGGCACCAACGCCGACGACGTGGTCGCCGGGTTCCGGCCCGGCATCCGGGCGGCGGCCGAGCACCACGCCCTCACCCCGCTGGCCGATGCCGGGCTGACCAAGGACCAGGTCCGGGCCGCCTCGGCCGGCTGGGGGCTGGCCACCTGGGACAAGCCGGCCGCCGCCTGTCTGGCGTCCCGGATCGCGTACGGCCTGGAGGTGACCCCGGCCCGGCTGGCCCGGGTCGAGCGGGCCGAAGCGGGCATCCGGGCCCTGCTGCCGGGCGTCCGTGACCTGCGGGTCCGAGACCTCGGCGACCGGGCCCGGGTCGAGCTCGATCCCGCCGCCCTGGCCGGCCTGGACGACCGGGCCCGGGGCGGGGTGGACCGGGTACTGGCCGCCGAGGGGCTCACCGGGGTGGAGATCGCGGCGTTCCGGTCCGGGTCGATGAACGACCTGCTGGCCGATCCGCAGCGATATCGCTGACGGATCGCCGACGACCCGAGGTGCTCCGCCGCCGGGTATGCTGGGGCTTCCGGACCCTGCCAGGAGTTCTTCCGGGCGGCGGTCACCCCTGCTGCACCCGGTCGCGCCCCCGGCGGGATCGGGTACTCGCGCGACCCCGGTCGCCCCGCCCGCCGGACTTCCAGACCATTCAGCCGGATCGGACGCTGCAGTCGGACAAGGCAGCCAGTCGATCCAGACGGACAAGTGAGGTTGCTGTGCCCACTGGCAAGGTGCGGTTCTACGACGCCGAGAAGGGCTTCGGATTCCTGACCAAGGACGGCGGCGGGGACGTCTACGTACGTTCCAACGCCCTTCCCGAGGGCGTGACGACGCTCAAGCCCGGGCAGCGGGTGGAGTTCGGCGTGATCGAGGGACGCAAGGGCGAGCAGGCGCTCAGCCTGCATCTGGTCGACAAGCCGGTGTCGGTCGCCAAGGCCTCCCGGAAGAAGCCCGAGGACATGGCCGTCATCGTCGAGGACCTGATCAAGATGCTCGACCACCTCGCCGCCAGCTACCGCCGCGGTCACTTCCCGGACGCCAAGTCGGCGGAGCGTACGGCGCACGTGCTGCGCGGCATCGCCGACGAGCTGGAGCTGTGACCTACGCGAGGGCGTGACATGATGACGGACATGGCAGCCTCCAGCGAACCCGAAGCCCGCAGGGCACCGCGACCGAAGCTGGACGCGGTGACCGCAGCGGCGGTGGACCTCGCCCGCGAGGCAGCGCTGGCGAGTTCCGGCACGCATGCGGTCGGCGAGCACCTCGGGACGATCGCGGAGGGTGACCGGGTGGTCACCCACCTCTTCGAGTGCACCCATCCGGGCTACCGCGGCTGGCGGTGGAACGTCACCTTGGTCCGGGCCGCCCGGGCCAAGGTGCCGACGGTCGACGAGGTGGCCCTGCTGCCCGGCGCGGACGCCCTGCTGGCGCCCGCCTGGGTGCCGTGGGCCGACCGGGTCTCGCCCGATGACCTGACCCCCGGGCTGCTGATGCCGACCCCGGCCGAGGACGAGCGGCTGGAGCCGGGCTTCACCGGTGGCGACCACGCCGCCGACCGCGATCCGGCCGAGGCCTCGCAGACCCGCGCCGTGGTGGCCGAGCTCGGCCTGGGCCGGGAGCGGCTGCTGTCGCCGTACGGTCGGGAGGAGACCGCGGAACGCTGGCTGACCGGCGACGGCGGCCCGGACAACCAGATGACCAAGCAGGCGCCCGGCCCGTGCGTCAGCTGCGGCTACTTCATCCGCCTGCAGGGCAGCCTGGGGACGATCTTCGGGGTCTGCGCCAACCTGATGTCGCCCTCCGACGGGACCGTCGTGGCGGTCGACCACGGCTGCGGCGCCCACTCCGACGTGGCCGACGAGGCGCACGCGTCGGACCGGTCCGCGCCGGTCTGGGACACCATCACCGTCTCCGAGGGCTCCCTCTTCGACTGACCGGTACAGCTCGACCCACCGGAACCGTGCCGCGCCTCGGTGTTTCCTGAGTGGTCCATGAGACCAACACGTAACGTACGACCAATAGGCTGCCGCCATGGAATCTGCTGCATCCACCACGGCACCCACCCCCACCGGACAGGGGGAGCGCGGCGTCCTGGACCGTTGGTTCGAGCTCACCGCGCGGGGATCGACCCTCGGCCGCGAGGTCCGCGGCGGTCTGGTCACCTTCTTCGCGATGGCGTACATCATCGCCCTGAACCCCGCCATCATCGGCACCGTCCCTGACATCAACGGCAACCTGATCACCGGCCAGCCGGTCACGGACGCCAACATCGCTGTCTCCAAGGCGGCCGTCGCCGCCGTCACCGCACTGATCGCCGGTGTGATGACGATCCTGATGGGCGTCGTGGGTCGTTATCCCCTCGCCCTGGCCGCCGGCCTCGGCCTGAACGCACTGCTGGCCTACACCCTGGCCCCGATGATGACCTGGCCGCAGGCGATGGGCCTGGTCGTGCTCGAGGGCGCCCTGATCACCGTCCTGGTGCTCACCGGCTTCCGGACCGCCGTGTTCAAGGCCGTCCCGGCCTTCATGCGGGCCGCGATCAGCGTCGGCATCGGTGTCTTCATCACCTTCGTCGGCCTGGTCGACGGCGGCGTGATCCGTCCCGCCGAAGGCACCCCGGTCACCCTCGGCATCAACGGCAGTCTGCAGGGCTGGCCGATCGGGATCTTCCTGTTCGGCCTGCTGCTCGCCGCGGTGCTCTACACCCGCAACGTCCGCGGCAGCCTGCTGATCGCCATCATCGTCACCACGATCGTCGCGGTGCTGGTCCAGACCGTCACACCGCTGGGCACCGTCTTCGGTGGCCAGGTCGACGGCTGGAAGTCCAACCCGCCGGTGCTCGGCTCCTGGCATGCGCCCGACTTCCGGCTGCTCGGCAACGTCGACGTCTTCGGCGCCTTCACCCAGCGCGGCCTCACCGCCCTGGGCGTCGTGCTGCTGATCTTCTCCCTGCTGCTGGCGGACTTCTTCGACACCATGGGCACCGTGGTGGCCGTCGGTGCCGAGGGCAAGCTGCTCGACGGCAAGGGCAACCCGCCGCACCTCGGCGGCATCCTCGTCGTCGACTCGCTCGCCGCGATGTTCGGCGGCCTCGGCTCGTCCTCCTCGAACACCTCCTACATCGAGTCGATCTCCGGTGTCGCCGAGGGTGCCCGGACCGGCATCGCCTCGATCGTCACCGGCGCCTGCTTCCTGGTCGCCATCGTGGCCTCCCCGGTCGTCTCGCTGATCCCGGCCGAGGCCGTTTCCCCGGTGCTGGTCATCGTCGGCGCGCTGATGATGTCGAGCGTCACCGAGATCAAGTGGTCGCGAATGGAACAGGCCATCCCGGCCTTCCTGACCATCGTGTTCATGCCGTTCGCCTACTCCATCACCGTCGGCATCGGCATCGGCTTCATCATGCTGGTCATCCTCGAGATCGCCAAGGGCCGCGCCCGCGAGGTGCACCCGCTGATGTGGGTCGTCTCCGGCCTGTTCGTCATCTACTTCCTGCAGGGTCTGCTCGGCCAGATCGTCGCCTGACGACGCAGCGCCCTGTCCCCACGGGTCCCGGCCCGCAGGTCGCCCGACGCCTCGGCGTCAGCGGCGGCCCGTGCGCCGGGGCCCGCTCTTCTTCCGCGGGGCCGGCTTCGGGGCGGGGGCGGGGACCGGTTCGCCCGGTACGGGGGACCGGGAGCTGTTCGCGGTCCGGCCGCGGACGATGCCGATGAAGAAGTCGGTCCGCCCGTCGGAGCGGTCGGCCGGCCAGGCCAGGCCGACCCGGGACCGGGCGACGCCGGTGACCGGGCGGGCGGTGACCTCCTTGCGGTGGTGCAGCCGGGCCAGCGACCTCGGCACGATGACGATGCCGGTGCCGGCCGCGACCGTCGCGATCGCCTGCTCCAGGGTCAGCCCGGGCACCGGGTGGCGGGTGCCGTCGGCGACCTCGGTGGCGACGTCGCGCCAGGCGGGCACCTCGTCGGGGTCCTGCAGCAGGTGTTCCTCGGAGAGGTCGGTGACGTCGACGGTGTCGTACGCCGCGACCGGGTGGTCGGTCGGCACCACGACGACCGGCTCCTCCTCGTACAGCGGGATCACCGACAGCCCGTCCGGCGGCACCGGCAGCCGGACCAGCGACATGTCGGCGCGGCCGTCCCGGAGCACCGCCAGTTGGTCCTCGTCGGGGACCGGCAGCAGCTCGAGGGGCACCCGGCGGACCCGTTCGCGCCACTTGCGCGCCCAGGTGTCGGGGGAGACCCCGGGGACGAACGCGATCCGTAGCGGCGGGGGGACCTCGGGCGGGACTGCGGACATCCTTGATCCTCCTCGTCGGCCGGCTGGCGGCCACCCTAGTCTGGTGGGGTGACGAAGTCAGCGCACTCCCAGAGCATGAAGCCGGCGACGGCCGCCCGCAAGCTCGGCATCCATCTGCCGGCCGCCCCCGAGGAGTTCCGGCAGGGCGAGGTGACCCGCGAGGAGCTCAACGCCCTGATCGCCGAGCCGCCGGCCTGGCTGGTAGAGCTGCGCCGCAACGGCCCCTACCCGCGTGCCGAGGTGGCCCGCAAGCTCGGCGTGTCCAACTCCGGGCTGGCCCGGGCCGGGATCACCGAGGCGCTGACCGCCGACCAGATCCAGGAACTGCTCCGGACCATGCCGGCGTGGCTGGTCCGGGAGCGCTCCACCCAGGCCGAGGTGCGCGCCGAGAACGCCCGGCTGAACGCCGAGCGGCGCTGACCCGGGGCTTCCTCCGGTCCTGACCACGGGGGGCCCGGCCGGTGCGGACAGCGACGGCCGCGGGTCTACACTGCGGTGTGGTCCCCCTCACAACGGCGTGTCGGTGGCCCTCGAATCAGCCTCCTCCTCGGCCGCGAAGGTGTGTGCATGTTCAACAAGGTCCTGGTCGCCAACCGTGGCGAAATCGCTGTCCGTGCGTTCCGCGCCGCGGTCGAACTCGGGGTGAAGACCGTCGCCGTGTTCCCGTATGAGGACCGGAACGCGGTGCACCGGATCAAGGCGGACGAGGCCTACATGATCGGCGAGAAGGGCCACCCGGTCCGCGCCTACCTCGACATCGACGAGATCATCCGGGCGGCCAAGGAGGCCGGGGCCGACGCGATCTACCCGGGCTACGGCTTCCTCTCGGAGAACCCGGACCTTGCCGAGGCCTGCGCCGCCAACGGCATCATCTTCATCGGTCCCTCCAAGGAGACCTTGGAGATGGCCGGCAACAAGAAGCACGCCATCGACTCGGCCCGCCGCGCCGGGATCCCCACCTTGAAGTCCTCCGATCCGTCCACCGACCTCGACTACCTCGCCGGCCAGGCCGACGTGATCGGCTTCCCGGTCTTCGTCAAGGCCGTTGCCGGTGGCGGTGGCCGCGGCATGCGCCGGGTCGACGACCCGGCCGCCCTGCGCGAGGCGATCCAGGCCGCGATGCGCGAGGCGGAGTCGGCGTTCGGCGACGCCACCGTCTTCATCGAGCAGGCCGTCGGACGCCCCCGGCACATCGAGGTGCAGATCCTCGCCGACCGGCAGGGCGACACCGTCCACCTGTTCGAGCGTGACTGCTCCATCCAGCGCCGGCACCAGAAGGTCGTCGAGCTCGCCCCGGCCCCGCACATCTCCGCGGAGCTGCGCGCAGCGCTGACCCGCGACGCGGTCGCCTTCGCGAAGTCCATCGACTACACCCTGGCCGGCACCGTCGAGTTCCTGCTCGAGACCGAGGGGCCGCGGGCCGGCCAGCACGTGTTCATCGAGATGAACCCCCGGATCCAGGTGGAGCACACCGTCACCGAGGAGATCACCGGGGTCGACCTGGTCCAGGCCCAGATGCGGCTGGCCGCGGGCGAGACCCTTGCCGACCTGGGGCTGTCCCAGGACTCGATCCAGATCATGGGCGCGGCGATGCAGTGCCGGATCACCACCGAGGACCCGGCCAACGGGTTCCGCCCCGACACCGGGGTGATCTCGGCCTACCGCTCCGCCGCCGGCGCCGGCGTACGCCTCGACGGTGGCACCGCCGCGACCGGCGCGGTGATCAGCCCCCATTTCGACTCCCTGCTGGTCAAGCTGACCACCCGGGGCCGCGACTTCCCGCAGGCCGTGGCCCGGGCCCGCCGGGCGTTGGCCGAGTTCCGGATCCGTGGCGTGGCGACCAACATCCCCTTCCTCCGGGCGGTGCTGGAGGATCCCGACTTCCAGGCCGGCAACATCTCGACCGCGTTCATCGACGAGCGCCCCGCGCTGCTGAACGCCCGCACCTCGCTGGACCGCGGCACCAAGGTGCTCTCCTGGCTGGCCGACGTGACGGTGAACAAGCCGAACGGCGAGTCGCCGATCAGCGTCCACCCGCGCACCAAGCTGCCGGCGATCGACCTGCGCACGCCCGCGCCGGCCGGCTTCCGCCAGCAGTTGCTCGAGCTGGGGCCGGAGGGGTTCGCCGCCGCCCTGCGTGCCTCGGACCGGCTCGAGGTCACCGACACCACCTTCCGGGACGCGCACCAGTCGCTGCTGGCCACCCGGATGCGGACGTACGACATGCTGGAGTCCGCCCCGTACCTGCAGCGGATGCTGCCGGGGCTGTTCTCGGTCGAGGCGTGGGGCGGCGCGACGTACGACGTGGCGCTGCGCTTCCTCGGCGAGGACCCGTGGGACCGGCTGGCGAAGTTCCACGAGGCGCTGCCGGGCATCCCGGTGCAGATGCTGCTGCGCGGCCGCAACACGGTCGGCTACACGCCGTACCCGACCGAGGTCACCGACGCCTTCGTGCACGAGGCCGCCGAGGTCGGGGTGGACATCTTCCGGGTCTTCGACGCGCTCAACGACGTCTCCCAGATGACCCCGGCGATCCGGGCGATCCGCGACACCCCGTCGGTCGCCGAGGTCGCGATGTGCTATTCCGGCAACCTGCTGGACCCGCGCGAGGACATCTACACCCTCGACTACTACCTGCACCTGGCCGACCGGATCGTCGACGCCGGCGCGCACATCCTGGCGATCAAGGACATGGCCGGCCTGCTCCGCGCACCGGCCGCGGCGAAGCTCGTCACCGCGCTGCGCGAGCGCTTCGACCTGCCGGTCGTGCTGCACACCCACGACACCGCCGGCGGCCAGCTGGCCACCCTGGTGATGGCCGCCCAGGCCGGGGTGGACGCGGTCGACGTCGCCGCCGCCCCGATGGCCGGCACCACCTCGCAGGTGTCGATGTCGGCGCTGGTCGCCGCGATGGCCGACACCGAGCGGGAGACCCGCCTCGACCTGCGCAACGTGACGGACCTGGAACCGTACTGGGACATGGTCCGGCGCGAGTACAGGCCGTTCGAGTCGGGCCTCGGCTCGCCGACCGGCCGGGTGTACGACCACGAGATCCCCGGCGGTCAGCTGTCCAACCTGCGCCAGCAGGCCAAGGCCCTCGGCCTGGCCGACAAGTTCGAGCAGATCGAGGACATGTACGCCGCGGCGGACAAGATCCTCGGCCGGCCCAGCAAGGTCACCCCGTCCTCCAAGGTCGTCGGCGACCTCGCCCTGCACCTGGTGGCCGTCGGCGCCGACCCGAAGGCGTTCGCCGAGGACCCGGCCTCGTTCGACATCCCCGACTCGGTGATCGGCTTCCTGTCCGGTGACCTCGGCACCCCGGCGGGTGGCTGGCCGGAGCCGTTCCGGACCAAGGCCCTGCAGGGTCGTGTGATCAAGGCCGTCGAGGAGACCGTCCCCGCCGAGGAGGCCGCCGCCCTGGCGGTGTCCGGTCGGGAGCGCCAGCAGACCCTCAACCGGCTGCTGTTCCCCGGCCCGGCCAAGGCACTGGACGAGTTCCGGTCACTGTACGGCGACCTGTCCTCGATGACCTCGATCGACTACCTGTACGGGCTGAAGACCGGTGACGAGCACGTGGTCAGGCTCGGCAAGGGTATCGACCTGCTGATCGGGCTGGAGGCCATCGGCGAACCGGATGAGCGCGGCTACCGCACCGTGATGACGACGATGAACGGCCAGATCCGCCCGATCCGGGTGCGGGACCGGTCCGTCGAGACCGATGTCGCCGTGGCCGAGCGGGCCGACACCACCAACCCCGGCCACGTCGCGGCGCCGTTCCAGGGCGTCGTGTCGGTGAACGTCGCCGAGGGTGACCGGGTGGAGGCCGGCCAGGCCGTCGCCACCATCGAGGCGATGAAGATGGAGGCGGCGATCACCACCGCCGTCGCCGGCGTCGTCGAGCGGGTCGCCCTGCACGGGCCGCACCAGGTGCAGGGCGGCGACCTGGTGCTGGTGGTCCGCGCTCTCTGAGCGCCGGGCGCCGGTCCGCCGGGCCCCGGTAAGCTTGGTCCGTGAAGCTCCGAACCGGTCACCATCTCGTCAGTGCGGTCGCCGTGGCGTTGCTCCTCATCGTCATCATCGGCTCGCTGCTCACGCACTGAGCCGGGCAGAAGGGAGACCACGTGCGGATCACCGCCGTACGCGCCGTGGCCGTGACGGCCGCCGCGCTCGCGCTCAGCGGCGCCTCGCAGTGGGCGTACGCCGCGCCCGCGTCGGGCACCGACCGGACCGGCACCCTGATCGCGCTGCTGGCGGCGGTGGGCATCGCCCTCGCCGCCGGCGTGGTCGTCCTGGTGTCACCGGGGCGTCGCGGGGGGCGGTCGGCCCGTCGCCACCGGGCGCGGGCCGCCGCCGCGGGACCGTACGGTGCCATCCCGCCGGACACGGTGGTCGGCCCGAGGCCGACCCACGGCACCCGGATGCGGTTCGAGGACACCGGCGAGATCGAGATCCAGCGGGCCCTGGCCGCCGAGACGCATGCGCGTCGCGCCGACGTCGGGCCCGCCGACGACCCCGCAGCCTAGGCCAGCCGCTCCAGCACGTAGTCGAGGCAGGCGGTCAGCGCCTCCACGTCGGCGGTCGGGACGTTGGTGAACATGCCGATCCGCAGCTGATTGCGGCCGAGCTTGCGATAGGGCTCGATGTCGATGATGCCGTTCGCGCGCAGCGTCGCCGCCAGTGCCGCGGCGTCCACCGTGGCGTCGAAGTCGACGGTGGCGACCACCGGGGACCGGTAGGCCTCCTCGACGAACGGGGTGGCCAGCGGGTGGGCCTCCGCCCAGCCGTACAGGTGGGCGGCGCTGGCCCGGGTACGGGCCGCCGCGAAGGCCATCCCGCCCTGTTCGTTGAGCCAGTCGACCTGCTCGGCGAGCAACCAGAGCGTC
The DNA here is from genome assembly GCA_964402325.1 of uncultured Propionibacteriaceae bacterium. Taxonomy (GTDB): domain Bacteria; phylum Actinomycetota; class Actinomycetes; order Propionibacteriales; family Propionibacteriaceae; genus Raineyella. Next base: position 42,675 of record CAYOBI010000005.1, read on the forward strand.
GCGACCGCCGGAGTGTTCAGCGTCTGGTCCTTGCGGGCATTGGCCAGGGCGATCTGCAGCGACAGGATGTCGGGGATCCACCGGCCCGAGGCGGCGATCCGGTCGATCCGCTCGATCGCCGCGGGGGAGAGGAACGACACCCACAGGCCGCCGTCGGAACCGAAATTCTTCTGCGGGGCGAAGTAATAGGCGTCGGTCTGCGCCAGGTCCGCGTCGAGACCGCCGGCGGCCGAGGTCGCGTCGACCAGGGTCAGGGCACCGGGATCGGCGTCGACCCGCCGGACCGGCACGGCGGCACCGGTCGAGGTCTCGTTCTGGGCCCAGGCGTACACGTCGACACCGGGGGTCGCGGTCGGCAGTGCAGCACTGCCGACGGGCGCGTCGGCGATCATCGGGGCCTGGAGGAACGGCGCCCGGGCCGCAGCGGAGGCGAACTTCGCCGAGAACTCCCCGTACGAGCCGTGCGCGGAGCGCCGCTCGATCAGCGAGCACACCGCGGCGTCCCAGAACAGCGTGGACCCGCCGTTGCCGAGCGCCACCTCGTAACCCTCCGGGGCCCGGTAGAGCTCCGCCAGCCCCTCCCGGATCCGCCGGACCAGGTCCTTGACCGGTGCCTGGCGGTGGGACGTCCCCATCACCGTGGCGCCGGGACCGGCCAGCGAGGCGAGGGCCTCGGGCCGGATGCGGGACGGCCCGCACCCGAAACGTCCGTCGAGCGGCTTGATGTCTGCGGGGATCTGCACGGTCACCCCGCTTATCCTGCCATCCCCTGCGGGGGGCTGTGCGGTGGGCGGGGCGACACACCGAAGGCACAGCGGCCGATCCCCGTACGGTGGCACCCCGTCTCGTTAAGGTGAACTCGGCGTGGCCGCCGGCTCGCCGAGCCACCACGCCCCCTGAAAGGAGTGGTACGTATGAAGGGGTTCAAGGAATTCCTCATGCGCGGCAACCTCATCGAGCTTGCCGTCGCGTTCATCATGGGCTCGCTCTTCGCGGCTGTCGTGAAGGCCTTCACCGACCTGATCCTCGACCTGATCGGCAGGGCCCTGCCGCTCAAGGGCGAGGCGTTCTCCCAGGTCGTCATCGGTGGGATCACCATCGGCCCGTTCCTGTCGGCCATCGTGACCTTCGTGCTGACCGCGTTCGTGGTCTACGTCGGGATCGTCAAGCCGTACGAGATCTACAAGAACCGTCACAAGAAGGAGGAGCCGGCGGTGCAGAGCACCGACGAGATCCTCGCCGAGATCCGCGATCTGCTCGCCCGGTCCCTCGAGGACTGACCCGGATCCGGCGGCGCCCTGCGCCCTCTGCCGCGAATATCGCCGGGGCCTTTTTACCACTCATTTATGACGCTCTGATGACGCGGAGACCGGTGATGTGGATCGTTCGGCGGCGTGTTAGATTTCGGCTTCGAAATAGGAATGACCGGGATCCAGCGGTGGAGGACTTATGGCTGACAGCATTGCTGTCGACGGGCGTGAGGGTGCCGTCGAAGCCCGCGACGGCGCCGTTCCGATCACCGGCCGGACTCCCTGGCAGATCACGAGGTCCCGGGTCCGTCGTGACAAGGTCACCGTGGTCGCGCTGTACGCCGCCGTGCTCTTCGTGCTGCTCGCCGTGCTGGCCCCGGTCCTGACCGCCGCCGGACTTCTCGACCCCTACACCTCGCACCCCGAACTGGCCGCCGGGCTCGGCTCGCTGCCGATCGGCCCGATGGGGGGTGTCTCGGCGCAGCACTGGATGGGCGTCGAGCCCGGCACCGGCCGGGACATCTTCTCCCGGGTGGTGTCGGGCCTGACGGTCTCCCTGGTGGTCGCCACCACCGCCGTGGCGATCTCGGTGGTGATCGGCACGGTGATCGGCCTGATCGCGGGCACCGCGGGGGGCAAGACCGACTGGTTGCTGTCCCGGGTCACCGACTTCGTGCTGAGCTTTCCCCAGACGCTGATGCTGATCGCGTTGTCGACGATCGTCATCGACCTGCTGCAGGGCTGGCTGGGGACCGACCGTACGGTCCCCTCGATGATCTTCATGATCCTGGTGATGGGCTTCTTCGGCTGGCCGTACTTCGCCCGGGTCATCCGCGGCCAGGTGCTCAGCCTCAAGGAACGGGAATTCGTCGAGGCCGCGAGGTCGCTCGGCGCCAGCCGCCGCCGGATCTACTTCAAGGAACTGCTGCCTCACCTGTGGGCGCCGATCCTCGTCTACACGACCCTGATCATGCCGCAGAACATCGCGACCGAGGCGGCGCTGGGCTTCCTCGGCGTCGGCATCCAGGCCCCGACCCCCTCCTTCGGGTCGATCCTCAACGACTCGGTGCACTACGCCACCTCCGACCCGGCCTACTTCCTCTTCCCTGGGATCACGTTGTTCCTGGTCGTCCTTTCCTTCAATCTGCTCGGCGACGGGTTGCGCGACGCTCTCGACCCGAAGGCCGATCGACAATGACCCCGCGGCGGCGGGCCCCGAAATCCTGACAACAGGGACATGGACCACAAGAAGAAGTTGGAGATCGCATGAAGAAGATCAAGATCGTCGCGGGCATCGCGGCCACCTTGGCTCTGGCGCTCACCGCAAGTGGGTGCTCGGGGGGCTCGGCCTCGACCGGCTCCGCCGGCGGAGGTACTGCCGGCGCCGGGGGAAGTCTGTACGTGCTCTCGGGCACCGCGGCTGAGCACTGGGATCCGCAGCGGGTCTACGTCGGGGTGAACATCCAGTCCGGTAACCGACTGTTCTCCCGCACCCTGACCACCTTCGGCACGGTGGCCAAGGACGGCGACAAGGCAAGCCTCGTCGCGGACGCGGCCACCGACACCGGAACCGTCAGCGACGGTGGCAAGACGTGGAAGTTCACCATCAAGGACGGCGTGAAGTGGCAGGACGGCCAGTCGGTCACCTGCCAGGACTTCAAGTACGGCATCTCCCGGACGTTCGCCCAGGACGTCATCACCGGTGGACCGACGTACGCCATCGCGTTCCTCGACATCCCGGCCGGGGGATACCTCGGCCCGTACAAGAAGACCGGCCAGGACCTGTACGACAAGGCCGTGACCTGTGACGGCAGCACCATCACGTTCCACCTGAAGCAGGCGGTCAACGACTTCAACATGGCACTGACCATGACCGCCTTCGCCGCCTTCCGTCAGGACAAGGACCAGGGCGACAAGTCCAACTTCGACATCTTCTCCGACGGTCCGTACAAGCTCGACGGTGCCTGGACGGTCAACAAGGGCGGGACCTTCGTCCGGAACGACCAGTGGAGCGCCTCGACCGACACGGTCCGCAAGGCCTACCCGGACAAGATCATCTGGGACGAGTCGCTGAACGGCAACCAGGAGACGCTGTACGAGCGTCTGCTCGCCAACCAGGGCAACGACCAGAATGCGATCACCTTCGACCAGGCCCCCGTCACCGCGCTGGCGAACGTGGCCGGCCAGGCCAACGGTCGTTACTCGATCGTGGCCTCGCCGTACACCCGCTACATGGTGCCCAACTTCAAGTCCGCTGTGTTCAGCAACGACAAGGCCCGCGAGGCCCTGGCGCTGGCCACCGACCGCAGCGCCTACGTCACCGGTGCCGGCGGCGACCAGGTCGTGAAGGCGACCAACTCGCTGATCAACCCGGCCCTGGAGGCCTTCCCGAACACGGCTCTGGCGGCAGGCAACACCGGTGACCCGGCCAAGGCCAAGGCGCTGCTCCAGGAGTCCGGCCTGACCCTGCCGGTCAAGATCAACGTCTACTACCGCAAGAACGCCACTCTCGACAAGGTGTTCGCCGGTCTCAAGACCGGGTGGGACGCCGCCGGCTTCAACACCCAGCTCGTGGGTCTGCCGGCCGAGCAGTACTACAGCACGATCCAGGACACGACGCAGGCGAGCAAGTGGGACGCGGCCTGGGCCGGTTGGGGAGCCGACTGGCCGTCCGGCTCGACCGTCATCCCCCCGCTGCTGGACTCCCGGGTGAACCTCACCTCCGGAAGCACCGGGCAGGACTACGGCTCGTTCCAGTCGGACGCCTTCAATGCGGAGATCGACAAGGCGTACGCGATCGCAGACCAGACCCAGCGTGAGAAGGCATGGGGTGCGCTCGACGCCGAGGCCGTCAACAAGTACTTCGCGGTGGTCCCGCTGATCAATGACCAGTACGTGTTCGCCCACGGCAGCAATGTCCAGGGCGCGGTGGTGAACACCACGTTCACCGGTTACTACGACCTGGCCAACGTCAGCGTCAAGCACTGACGCAAGGGTGGGGGCTCGCCGTTCGACGGGCCCCCACCTCCACCAAAGGAGTACTGGCGTGTTCTATTACGTACTGAGACGATTGGCATCGGTCGTGGTGATGCTGTTCCTGATCACCGCCACCACCTTCGCACTGTTCTTCGCCTCGCCGATCGACCCGGCCCGCTACACCTGCGGCAAGAACTGCACGCCGGCCATCCTCGAGGCCAACCGCCAGGCGCTGGGCTACGACCAGCCGGTCACGGTCCAGTACGCGAAGTTCGTCTCCGGCCTGGTCGTCGGGCGCGACTTCCCTGACAACGCGGAACTGCGCGCGTCCCACCCCGAGCAGGTCGTGCACTGCCCGGCGCCGTGCCTGGGCTACTCCACCACCCAGCACCGTCCGATCAACGACATGGTTGCCGAGGCGTGGCCGATATCCTTGTCCATCGCGATCGGAGCCTTCATCCTGTGGATGGTCGTGGGCATCGGCAGTGGCATCACCGCCGCGCTCAACAAGGGCCGATGGCCCGACCGGAGCATCGTCGGCGCAGCGCTCGTCGGCTTCTCCTTGCCGACCTTCTTCGTCGGCCTCATTCTGCTGACCTTCCCGGCGATCAAGTGGGGCTGGGTACCGATCCCGAGCTACGTCCCGTTCGCGCAGGATCCGGCCGGCTGGGCAGCCAACCTGATCCTGCCCTGGGTCACGCTGGCCTGCTTCTTCGCGGCCAGCTACGTCCGGCTGACCCGGGCCTACATGATCGAGACGATGAGTGAGGACTACATCCGCACGGCCAACGCCAAGGGCGTGGCGAAGTGGGCCGTGATCCTCCGACACGGCCTCCGTTCGGTGTTGACCCCGATCGTGACCGCGGCCGGGCTCGACCTGGGTGGGCTGCTGGGCGGTGCGATCATCACCGAGAGCGTGTTCTCCATGCACGGCCTCGGATACCTGGCGGTGCACTCGGTGACGTACATGGACCTGCCCACGATCGTCGCCATGGTGATGATCGTCTCCGGGTTCATCGTGGTCGCCAACATGCTGGTCGACATCGCGTACGGCTTCATCGACCCGAGAGTGAAGATCGCCTGATGACCGAGAAGTTCCTGCGGGTGAACGACCTGCACGTCCACTTCCCGACCGATGACGGTCTGGTGAAGGCCGTTGACGGACTGAGCTTCGACCTGGAGAAGGGCAAGACCCTCGGCATCGTCGGCGAGTCCGGTTCCGGCAAGTCCGTCACCTCGTTGGCGATCATGGGTCTGCACCGGCACACCCGCGCCCGGTTGACCGGGGAGATCTGGCTGGACGACCAGAATCTGCTCGAGGTCAGCGACGACGAGCTGCGTGGCCTGCGCGGGCAGAAGGTCGCGATGATCTTCCAGGATCCGCTGTCGGCGATGCATCCCTACTACACCGTCGGCCGGCAGCTGACCGAGGCCATCACCGTGCACCACAAGGTGTCCCGGGCCGCCGCCCGCAAGACCGTGGTCGACATGCTCGGGCGGGTCGGGATCCCGAACCCGGCTCGGCGGTTCGACCAGTACCCGCATGAGTTCTCCGGCGGCATGCGCCAGCGGGCCATGATTGCGATGGCCCTGATCAACGATCCCGAGTTGCTGATCGCCGACGAGCCGACCACCGCCCTCGATGTCACGGTGCAGGCACAGATCCTGGACCTCATGCGCGGTCTGCAGGACGAGTTCGGCTCGGCGATCATCATGATCACCCATGACCTCGGCGTGGTCGCCGAGATCGCCGACGACGTGCTGGTGATGTACGGCGGCAAGTGCGTGGAGTACGCAGAACTCGATGACGCCTTCCACCGCCCCCTGCATCCGTACACCTGGGGCCTGATGACGTCCATGCCTCGACTGGACCGAGCGCGGCAGGAGCGGCTGGCGCCGGTGGCCGGCAACCCGCCGTCGCTGATCAACGTTCCACCCGGTTGCTCGTTCCATCCCCGCTGTGCCTTCCGGGAATTCTCGCCGACCGCGTGCGACCAGGAGGTGCCCGAGTTGGTGGAGTCCTACCCGAAGCACGACGCACGCTGCCACATCCCGGTGTCCCGGCGCGCCGAACTCTTCGTCGAGCAGATCGCTCCGAGACTGTAGGGGGAGACCATGAGCCTGCTGAACGTCACCGATCTGAAGAAGTACTTCCCCACCCACAGCCAGAAGCTGGTCCGGCGCGAGGGCGACCCGATCAAGGCCGTGGACGGGATCACCTTCAGCCTCGATTCCGGGGAGACCCTCGGGCTGGTCGGCGAGTCCGGCTGCGGGAAGTCCACCGCCGGGCGGACGATCCTGCGCCTGCTGGAGCCGACCGGGGGGACCATCCAGTTCGACGGCCGCGACGTCACGTCGATCCAGGGCCAGGAATTGCGTGCGTTGCGCCGCGAGGCCCAGATGATCTTCCAGGATCCGTACGGCTCGCTCAATCCACGGCACCCGATCGGTGCGATCATCGGCGCGCCGTTCGAGATCCAGGGAATCACCCCGCCGGGCGGCGTGCGGCACGCCGTCCAGGAACTGATGGAGCGGGTGGGACTGAACCCCGAGCACTACAACCGCTATCCGCACGAGTTCTCCGGCGGCCAGCGCCAGCGCATCGGGGTGGCAAGGGCGATCGCTCTCAAGCCCAAGCTCATCGTCTGTGACGAGCCGGTCTCGGCGCTCGACGTCTCCATCCAGGCGCAGGTGATCAACCTGCTGGAGGACATCCAGGCCCAGGAGAATCTGGCCTATGTGTTCATCGCCCATGACCTGTCGGTGGTACGGCACATCTCCGACCGGGTGATGGTGATGTACCTGGGGAAGATGATGGAGCTGGCCGACCGGGACACCCTGTACGAAGAGCCGATGCACCCGTACACCCAGGCGCTGATGTCCGCGGTCCCGATCCCCGAGCCCAGGCTCAGGCGGGAGCGGATCCTGCTGACCGGTGACCTGCCCAGCCCCCAGAATCCGCCCTCGGGCTGTGTCTTCCGGACCCGGTGCCCGATCGCGACGGAACGGTGCGCCGCGGAGACGCCGACCTGGAACGAGATCGCACCGGGGCACGTGGTCGCCTGTCACTTCCCGCAGGTGCGGGCGACGATCTGACCGTGGTCGGGAGCCTGCCTGACCGGCTCGCGGCCCTGTGGGAGTCCCGCCTGTCCGGTCTGGACGCCCACGTCTCCCTGCAGCTGCGGTCGGTCCACGGCCCGGTCCTGGGCCGCGACGAGGCGACGCCGCACTACGCGGCCAGCACCATCAAGCTGGCCGTCCTGGGGGCCCAGCTGGCTTCCGGCCGGCAGGACCTGCTGCGTGTCCACGCCGATTTCGCCGGCGCTGTCGGCCCGTTCTCGCTGGCACAGGCCGACGACCAGGACGACGCCACCTGGGCGGCGCTGGGGACGTCGATCCACACCGCGACGCTGGCCGCACGGATGATCCAGCTGTCGGGGAACCTGGCCACCGACCTGCTGGTCGAATGGATCGGCCTGGCTGCGGTGGCGGGTTTCGTCGACCGCGCCGGGCTGTCCGCGGAGGTGCAGATGGGCCGGCTGATCGGCGACGACGACGCCCGGGCGGCAGGGATCACGAACAGCGTCACCGCCGCCGGGCTGGCGCGGCTGCTGGCCGGGTTGGTCGACGGGACCTCGCTGGGAGGGCAATCCCGTAGGGCCATCGGTCTGCTCGCCGGTCAGCGGCATCGGAACCTGATCCCCGCGGGTCTGCCCGCGGGCACCTGGACGGCCAACAAGAGCGGCTGGGTGAGTGGGATCCGCCATGACGTGGCCCTGATCCGGCCGGTCCGGGCCCCTGCGTACATTCTTGCGGTCTGCACGACGTCCGGGCTGTCCGACGCCGAGTCCGAGGCGCTCGTCGCCGACCTGAGCCGGATCACCTACCGGGAATGGATGTACCACGGCGGCGACCTCGGCGGACGGACCGGACGGACCTGACCCTTCAGAGCTTCCCGAAGTGCGGCGGGATGTCACGGGTCAGCCGCTCGTCCTCCCGCGTCGGCCCGGACGTGTCGCGCCTCCGCACCCGACGTTCGGCCGCCATGAGTCCCCACTGTGCCGTGGCGGAGCGCAGGGCGGCGGCGAACTGTGCGGCCGACAGGCCGGAGCCGAGGTCGTCGGGGACAGCGTGGGGCCAGCCGGACCCGGCCGCCCGTACGTCCTGCACGTGGCGGCGGAGCCTGGCGAGGTCCCACCCCGCTGCCATCAGTTCTGCGGCCAACGCGGGCAGATCCGGGGCGGGGCGGTCGGGGAGTGTGGTCAGGTCCTCCCCGCACAGGGCGTACGCGAGGGCCCGATGCCAGGACCCACCTTCAGGCATGGAGACCGGCCGGCAGGCCCGCCCGCACGTCCAGCACACTGCCCCCGGGCACCTTGCGCGGCTCCTCGGTCGCCGGCAGCACCACGTCGCCGCGGACCAGGACGTGCGGCCCGAACGTCCAGTCGCCTTCGACCGTCAGCGAACCGGCTTCGCGCAGGCTCGGCGCGCCGTGCGGGAAGTGCTGCTCGAAGTCGGCGATCAGCTTGTACGGCCCGGAGGAGAGGGTGACCAGCGGCGTGGCCGGGCTGACCCGGTCCAGGGTGCCGTCGGCGTTCACCCGGTAGACGTCGGAGCGCAGCACGAGCAGGTCGCTCGTCGTCTTCACCGGCAGGAACCGGCTGCGCGGCACGACGATGGCCGCCGACCCCTCGAAGACCTCGATCGCGGCGCCCATCGCGGTCTCCAGCTGGAACACCTCGGGGGAGGACCCGTCGGTCGGGTCGACGGTCTTGCGGTTGCAGATCAGCGGCAGCCCGAGCACCCCGCCGCGGGCCTCGAGGGCGTCGGCCAGCTGCGCCAGGTCGAGCCACAGGTTGTTGGTGTTGAAGTAGCGGTGCCGGGTGATGTCGCCGAACGCGGCCTCGTCCTCGGCGGCGGTCTGGGCCTTCTCCCGCAGGATCATCCGGCCGTCGACGTTGCGGACGGCCAGATGGCCGCCCTTGCGGTCGGCCGCGGTCCGCTCGCAGACCTCCATCGCGAACGGCGCGCCGGTGCCGGCGAACCACTCGGCCAGCACCGCGGACGGATGGGCACCGAGGTTGTCGACGTTCGACACCGCGGCGTAGCGGAAGCCGGCGTCCAGGAGCGTACGCAGCACCCCGGAACCCTCCAGGGCGGTGTACAGGTCGCCGTGGCCCGGCGGGCACCACTCCAGGTCGGGTGCGGCCGGCCACTCGACCGGGGTCAGGTCGTCGGCACGGAGCTTGGGCTCCTGGTTCTGGACGAACTCCAGCGGCAGCCCGGCGGTGCGGACCGCGGGGGAGGAGGCCAGCTCGGCCATCGTGTCGGCGCTGGTGGCGAAGGAGTCCATCATCACCAGCGGGAGCCGTACGCCGTGCTCGGCGCGGGCCGCCAGCACCTGGGCGACGGTGAGGTCGAGGAACGTACGCCCCTCCCGGACCGGGAGCAGCGACTTGGCCTGCTGCATCCCCATGGACGTGCCGAGGCCGCCGTTGAGCTTGATCACCACGGTCCGGGCCAGCGCCGACTCCGGGCCGGTCGGGGCGGCGGCCTCGCTGCGCAGGTCCGCGAGCCGTGGCAGGTCGGTGACCGGGCTGATCGAGGCCTCCGGGATCATCCCGGTGAGGCCGTCGACGAGCTGCGCGTAGTAGTGACTGAACACGGTGATGGCGTTCTCGGCCACCCCGGCGTTGCGCATCTTCCGCTGTGCCTGTGCCAGGCCTTCGGTCGTCATGGCGCACAGTCTAGGGACCGGAGGGCCGCCGTCCCGGGCTCCGCGCGACCGGCCGCGGCTCAGTGGACCGGTGGGTGGCGGTGCAGGCCGGTGCCGGCGGGGTCGGCTACCCTTGGGACGGTCATGGCCTCGTAGCTCAGGGGATAGAGCGACGGTTTCCTAAACCGTGCGTCGGAGGTTCGAATCCTCTCGGGGCCGCCATCCGCTGCAGGACGGATCCGGGGGTCGCCCACCGTGCGGTGGACGACCCCCGGGGAGTCTGCCGGCCGAGGGGAGGAGCCCCTCTCCCGGACTCAGGCCATCGGCTTGGCCTGGGCCTTGACCTCGTCCATGTCGAGCTCCTTGATCTGGGAGATCAGGGACTTCAGCGAGGAGCCGTTCATCGCGCCCGCCTGGTTGAACAGGAGGACCCCCTGGCGGAACGCCATCAGGGTCGGGATGGCGGTGATCTGGAAGTTCATCGCCAGCTCCTGCTCGGCCTCGGTGTCGACCTTGCCGAAGACGATGTCGGTGTTCTCGTCCGAGACCTTCTCGTACACCGGGGCGAAGCGCTTGCACGGGCCGCACCAGTCGGCCCAGAAGTCGACGAGGACGATCTCGTTCTCGTCGACCGTCTTCATGAAGTCGTCGTTGCTCAGGTTCGTGGTGGCCATGGGTGTTCTCTCGTTTCCTTCGACGGTCGCGCGTGGGCGCTGCTGTGGCGACGGCAGCTGCGCCGTACGGCAGTGGAACGGTTGCGGCGCCCCCGGTATTCCCGCATCCGGTCGGTGTGCCGTCGCGGCACGGCGACGGCCCGACGGGCGGGAACGCGTCCAGACTAGCCGGGTCCGGGCCGTGGACCCAGCGCGGCTTCCGCAGGGTGGTGCGTCACTTGATCCCGACGAACCGCCGCATCGGGACGGTGATGTGCACCGGCCGGTGGTCGGCGATCTCGGTCAGGGTGTCGATCGCACGGCTGATCCGGGACGCGGCGACCCCGGGGAGGTAGAGCGCCTCCAGCAGCCGCTCGGCATCCTCCCGGGTGCGGATCGTGTAGGTGTAGCGCTCCTTGGCGTCCTCGACCTTGCGGATCCCGTGCGCGGCGAACAGTCCGGGCAGGCCCGGCTGGGACCGTCCGGAAGGGAAGTGCGGGGTGGAGTGCAGCACCGACAGCAGCTTGGAGACCATCGGGATGTCGTGCAACTGCACCGACTGCCACGAGGGCGACATGATCGCCACCACCCCGCCGGGTGCCAGCACCCGCTCGACCTCGCGGGCCAGCACCGGCATCGGGCGGACGACGGCGAACCCGAAGCTGGTCACGACCGCTTGCATGCTGCCGTCCCGCAGCGGCAGGCGGCGCGCGTCCGCGCGCAGGAAGGTGCCGTCCGGGGAGCGGCGGTGGGCCTCGGCGAGCTCGTGGGCGGACATGTCCACCCCGATGACCGTACGGCCGGGCCGGGCCAGCTCGCGACCCACCCCGCCGGTCCCGCAGGCCAGGTCCAGGACCATGGTCGAGGACTCGGAGACGGCACGGGCCAGCCAGCTGTACGGGCTGCGGCCGCCGGACTCGATCCGCTGCAGCAGCTCCTCGATGGCTCCCACGTGCTCGCGGTGGAACCGGCTCAGGTAGCTGTGCCAGTCGACCTCGTCCGCCTGCCGCGAGAACAGTCTCATGCGCCCCACTCTGCCATGCGGCGGAAGCCGCCCGGCAGGCCGGGGGCGGTCACCCGAACAGCGCGATGACGTCCGCGCCGATGTCCTCGATCACGTGGCCGGGCCCGATCGGGCGTCCGGCGACCGCCGAGACCAGCGCCGACAGGCCGGGCAGCGCCTCGTCGGGCACGGCGATCCGCGGCGCGTCGGGCGCCAGCAGCGGGTTGGCGCCGTCCGGCCACTGCTGGGTCAGCCGGTCCCAGGTGTGCAGCCAGGCCTCGGAGATCTCGGCCACCGACGGCACGCCGAAGAAGTGCCCCACGGGGGCGTGGTGGCGCAGGGCGACGATCCGGGAGTCCTGGTAGATCCTGGCCAGCCGGACCCGTGCGTCCAGGTGGCGCCTGTGCTCCCGCGAGGGGCGCAGGGCGAAGCTGCAGGGTGTCGGGCAGGTCTCGCCGATGTCGGGCCGCTGGCCGGCCTCGATGGTGGCGTGGTTCATCGCGCAGACCGACAGGGCGTCACCGAGCCGGGAATGGAACCGGTCGAGATAGGCGGTGTAGCCGGCGACATCGCCGTCACAGGCGTTGAGGGACCGCTTGGCGGTGGCCCGCTGCGCCGAGGTGTGCGGGCAGTCCGGGTCGTCGGTGCCCCACAGCCCGTCGGTGGAGGCGCGCATCCGGGCCGGGTCGCCGGCGTGGCCGAGGGTGCCCTGCCAGGCGAGGTGGCCCAGGTACTCCCCGATGAGGTGGGCAGTGACCACGACCTGGAGCGACTCGTGACGGGCCGACCGCAGTTGGACCACCTCGAGCATCAGCTCGTACAGCGGCACCAAAGACCCCAGCGCCCCCCGGTTGCGCTCCCGCGGCTCGAGCGGGAAGCGGGCCGCGGCCAGCTCGGCGGCCCACGGTTGGCGGAAGCCGGCGGCGATCGGGCCGAAGTCCTCGGCGTCGAGGTCCAGCACCCGTTTGGCCGCCGTGGCGAGCTGGCGGGCGCTCTCCAGTTGGTCGCGGTCGTCCTCCGGGCACGGGTCGGCCGCCCGGACGGCCAGCATGGACGCGGCCGCGTCGTACCAGTGGTGCCCGACCAGCGCGACGATGGACTCGGGCAACGGCAGGGGAGGCGGGGTCGCCCTCATCGTCGGGTCACGCGTTCCCGAGCGGGGCGACGAAGACGAACGCGGCGGCCTCGCGGGTGAGCTCGCACCCGGGCGCTGCGTCGGGGACCAGTGCCACGCCGCCCTCGACGGCGAACACCTGGACCGTCGTCCCGGGGGTGATGCCGGCCTCGTGGAGGGTCTGCAGCACCTGGGGATCGGTCTGCAGCTGCTCGCTGAGCCGGACCACAGTGGCCCGCAGCCGACGTCCCGGGGCACCGGCCCGGTTGCCGAGCAGGTCGACCAGGTTCGTCGCCGGGGTCTGCGCGTGCCCCTCCTCGGTGACGCCCAGCTCGTCCAGGCCCGGGATCGGGTTGCCGTACGGGGAGTCGACCGGGGTGTGCAGGATCGTGACGAGCTTGCGCTCGACCTCGTCGGAGATGACGTGCTCCCAGCGGCAGGCCTCGTCGTGGACCAGCTCCCAGTCCAGGCCGATGACGTCGGAGAGCAGGCGCTCGGCGAGGCGATGCTTGCGCATCACCCGCATGGCCCGCTCGTGGCCCTCCGAGGTGAGCTCCAGATGGCGGTCGTTGCGGACGGTCAGGAGCCCGTCGCGCTCCATCCGGGCCACGGTCTGGGAGACCGTCGGGCCACTCTGGTGCAGCCGCTCGGCGATGCGCGCACGCATCGGGACGATCCCCTCCTCGCCCAGTTCGAAGATGGTCCGCAGGTACATCTCCGTGGTGTCGATGAGGTCGCTCACAGGGACATCCTAGGCGGTCAGGCCAGTCTTTCTCGGTGCGCGGCCACCGCGGCGGCGAGCACCGGGTCCACCAGGCCGGGCGGGAGCTTGCGCAGGTAGCGGGGGCGGTCCGGGTTGAGGCCGAGCTTCATCGCCCGGCCCAGCGCCAGCCGCTGCGTGACGACCAGCTCGGCCTGCGGGTCGCGGCTGGACTCCACCAGGGTCGCGCCGGTGTCCAGGATCTGCTCGCCCAGCCCCTCCGGGGCCTCGCCGAACACCCAGACCATCCGGCCGGGCTGGGCGACGGTGATCGGCCCGCGACGGTACTCCAGCATCGGGTAGGCCTCGGCCCAGCTGGCCGAACTCTCCCGGAACTTCAACGCCGCCTCCCGGGCCAGGCCGATCGTCCACCCGGTGCCGAGATAGGTGACCTGCTCGGCGGCGACATGGCGTTCGTCCAGCCGCTCCCGGAGCGCGTCGCGGGCCTGCTCGATCACCGGGGCCATGTCCTCGCCCAGCCAGGCCCGGTGGAGGGCCAGCACGCTGGTGGCGAACCGGGTCTGGGCATAGCCCGCCTCGTCGGCGAAGGGCAACGCGACGTGGCTGTCGCACAGGTCGCCGATGGCGGAGGGTTCCTGGCCGACGAAGGCCAGAGTCGGCACCCGGCCGGCCAGTTCGTGCAGCATCGCCACCACGTCGAGGGTGTCCCCGGAGCGGGACAGTACGACCACCCGGTCGAAGGTCCGGCGGGCGGGGAACTCGCTCGCCACGAAGGCGTCGCTCTGCCCCTGGCCGGCGTCCTCCCGGAGTCGGGCGATCGACTCGGCAATGTTCCAGGCCGTGCCGCACCCGACGTACGCGACCCGTTCGCCGGGCCGCGGCAGGACGGCGGCGACGGCGTCCACCATCCCGACCGCCCGTTGCCAGCAGTCGGGCTGCGAGGCGATCTCGTCGGCGACGTAGAAACTCATGGGCACCTCCTGCTCGGGTCGACGTCCTCGGCCATCCCCAGGCCACACCCTACGGGCAGGCCGGGCCGCGGGGGAGGGAGATCAGCCGGATCCGCCCGGCAGCACCAGGCTGAGCCGGGACGTCGCTGCGGCTCGGGTCACCTCCGCGGCCTCCGCCGCCGTGACGTCCAGCAGCACCAGCACGTCCTGGGCGGTGCCGCTCGACAGCGGTCCGCCGTCCGCCTCGCTCGGGATGGTGGCCACGCGGGCCCGGGTGGCCACCATTCGCACCTCACCGGTGCCGGTGTCGGTGGCCATCACGTCGATCGCGTCGCCCACCCGCAGCACCTGCACGATCCCGGCGTCGGCGAGCCGGGCCGGCACCGCGACGTGTCCGGCGGCCAGTCCGGACAGCCCGGGCCCGACCAGTGCGGCCTCGGTCAGGATCGTGCCGCCCGACAGTGGCCCGGCAGGCGTACGTCCCTCGGCCCGGTCGAGCCCGACCACCGCGCCCCGCGGGACCAGATCCGCCGGCACCACCCGGGTGGTGAGTTGGCTGCGGCTGAGCGGCCGGCCGCCGGTGACGTCACCGACGACGGTGACCACCTCGGTCCCGGCGCCGGCCGGATCGGACAGGACGCCCAGCCCGGCCAGCACGGCGACGAAGGTCAGTGCCGCGGCGACGGACCGGCGGTGCCAGGAGACGAAGCGCCGGGCGGCACGGGACCAGGCGAGCAGGGACGGGGAGCCCTCGGGTGCGATCGGCATGCCCTGGTGTGGTCCGCCCGGGCCGCCGGTCGGCCCTTGTCCACAGGACGATCGGCGGCGCGTCCACAGGACGATCGGCGGCGCGTCCACAGGGGTCAGTCGCCGACCGCCTCCCGGCCGCGGCGGACGATGTTCGGGTCCGGGGCGAACACCACGTCGGTGTCCTTGCCGGCGTAGTCGAACTGGTTCAGGAAGAACCGGATCGCGTTGATCCGGGCGCGCTTCTTGTCGTTGGACTTGATCGTGGTCCACGGCGCCCAGTCGGTGTCGGTGCGCAGGAAGGTCTGCTCCTTCGCCACCGTGTAGTCGTCCCACTTGTCCAGCGAGGCGATGTCCATCGGGGAGAGCTTCCACTGCCGGACCGGGTCGAGCTGGCGGATCGCGAACCGGGTGCGCTGCTCGTGCTGGGTGACCGAGAACCACAGCTTGGTCAGGGAGGTGCCGGAGTGGATCAGCATCTGCTCGAGCTGAGGAGCCTGGTCCATGAAGTTCTCGTACTCCTCGGGGGTGCAGAATCCCATCACCCGCTCGACGTTGGCCCGGTTGTACCAGGACCGGTCGAACATCACGATCTCCCCGGTGGTGGGGAAGTGCCGGATGTAGCGCTGGAAGTACCACTGGCCGAGCTCGCGGTCCGACGGTTTGGCCAGGGCGACCACGCGGGCGTAGCGGGGGTTGAGGTGCTCCTGGAAGCGCTTGATCGTGCCGCCCTTGCCGGCCGCGTCCCGCCCCTCGAACACGATGATGTGCTTGAGGTTGTTGTCCTGGGTCCAGTACTGGAACTTGAGCAGCTCGATCTGCAGCAGGTACTTCTCGACGTCGTACTCCTCGCGGGTCATCCGCGTGTCGTACGGGTAGTCCTCACGCCAGGTCTCGACGGCGGAACCGCCCGGATCGATCAGGTCGGGATCGGATCCCTGGTCGTCGCGGACGGTGTAGCCCTGGGCATGCAGGGTATCGATGAACTCCCTGATGTTCTGCATGCGAACAGCCTAGGGGTACGGCCGTCCTTCCCACCCGCCGTCGGCCGACGCTGTGCCGCGCGCAGGGCTCAGTCGGCGGCGGCCGAGTTGCTCAGTCGGTGGAGGCCGAGGCGCCGACGGTCGCCGGCGCGGCGGCCGGGGTCGCCGCGGGGGTGGACGTGGTGGTCGAGGAGCCCTCGGTGCCGCCATCCGAGGAGGACGAGGTGGTGGACGAGCCGGCGGGGATCGAGGCGCTCGACCCGCTGCGGCTGTCGGTCTTGTAGAAGCCGGACCCCTTGAACACCACACCCACGGCGTTGAAGACCTTGCGCAGCTTGCCCTCGCACTGGGGGCAGACCGTCAGGGCCGGCTCGCTGAAGGACTGGCGGACCTCGAGGTCGTGGCCGCAGCTGGTGCAGTGGTACTGGTAACGGGGCATGCGCACATCTCGTTCAGGTGGGGGACGGGGACGATCCAGAAGGATACCGCCCGGGGTAACGTCATTCTGACCCGCGTTCTTCCCGCGCCGGCGCGACGGTACTGACCAGCGGAACGGGCCTTGCCCGCGAAGACCCCATGGGAATCAGTCGAGCCCGGCCTCCGCCTCGCGGATCTGCACGCAATTCACCGGCCCGGAGGGGACCACCAGCAGGTCCATCTCCCGGTCCCACGGCTGGATCGGGAGGGTCGGCATCACCTCGTCCTCGTTGAGCAACAGGCAGCTGATCGCCTCCGGGCCGGCGTATTCCAGGGCCCGGTCGTACCAGCCGCCGCCGGTGCCGAGCCGCTCGCCGCGCCGGGTACCGGCCAGCCCCGGGCAGAGCACCAGTTCCGCCTCCGCGAGCGCCCCCGGACCGAGCGCCGGCGTCGTCGGCTCGGGGATGCCCCGCAGCGCCAACCGGAGCCGATCCGTACCGCGGTAGACCGCCCAGTCCGGCCCGGGCCGGCGGGCGCCGTCGGCGGTGCGGCCGACCAGCGGGAGCAGGACCCGGACATGCCGACGGTGCAGCCACTCCACGATGCCGAGCGTCGACGGCTCCGGATCCACCGAGAGGTACGCCGCGACGACGAGGTCCGGCCCGGCCGCCTCACCGAGCAGGTCGCGCAGGTGGCCGAACCGCGCAGCGTCGTCCAGTTCACGCTCCGCCCCGGTCCGCATCCCGCGCCGGGTCACCACCGCGTCCCGCAGCACGTCCTTGGCCCGGCCCAGTGCCTCGAGGTCGGCAGGGGACAGGCCGTCGGGGGTGGAGGGGGGAGCGGGAGCCACTCGCCTATCCTACGGAGCATGGGACTGTTCCGCCGGAAGAAGCAGGCCGTCGACGAGGCGGCCGTCGAGGCGGCGCCGACCCCGGGGCTGCCCCGGCGTCCGGAGCCGAACGTTGACGGGCTGCGGACGGTGGAGGACCACCGCGACTACCTGCTGTCGATGGTCCGTGAGTTGCCCGCGTTCGGCCAGACACTGCTCGACGCCGTCGGGCTGAGCCTGTGCGAGGAGATCGTCGCCGACCTCGACCTGCCCCGGTTCGACAACTCCGCGATGGACGGCTATGCCGTGCGCGCCGAGGACCTCGAGGGCGCCTCCCGCGCCCGCCCGGTCGTCCTGCCGGTCGACCGTTCCGTCACCGCCGGTGACCCGGCCGGTGAGGAACTCCTTCCCGGCACGGTGGTGAAGATCATGACCGGCGCCCCGGTGCCGCCCGGCGCGGATGCGGTGGTGCCGTACGAGCACACCGATCGCGGATCGGTGACGGCCACCTTCCTGCACGCCCCCGAGGTCGGCGCCAACATCCGCCACGTCGGCGAGGACATCTCGGTGGGGGAGCACATCGCCGCCGTCGGCGACCGGCTCGGACCGCGCCAGATCGGGATGCTGGCCGGGATCGGCATCGACCAGGTGCTGGTCCGCCCGCGCCCGCGCGTGGTGGTGATCTCGACCGGGTCCGAACTCGTCCAGCCGGGCTACCGGCTGGGCGAGGGCCAGATCTACGACTCCAACTCGTTCATGCTCGCCGCGCTCGCCCGCCAGGAGGGCGCCCAGGTCTTCCGGGTCGGCATCATCAGCGACGACCCGGACGTGGTGGCCCAGTCGGTCTCCGACCAACTGGTCCGGGCCGACCTGATCCTCACCACCGGCGGGGTGAGCGAGGGGGACCGGGACGTGATCAAGGCGGTGATGCCGCGACTCGGGCCGACCGACTTCTGCCGGGTGGCGATGCAGCCCGGCAAGCCTCAGGGCTTCGCCCTGATCGGCGACGACGAGACCCCGGTGATCATGCTGCCGGGCAACCCGGTCAGCGCCTTCGTGTCCTTCGAGGTGTTCGTCCGGCCGGTGCTGCGCAGGATGATGGGCGTCCAGCCACTGGTCCGCCCGGTCGGCCACGCGCTGACCCGGACCATCATCCGGTCCCCGAAGGGGAAGACGCAGTACCAGCGTGGGCTGGTCACCAGCACCCGCGACGGCCGCCGCCACGTCACCCCGATGGGCGGGGGAGGGTCGCACAAGCTCGGCGACCTGGCCCGGGCCAACGCGCTGGTGGTCGTCCCGGCCGACGTCGAGGTGATCGAGGCCGGCAATCCGGTCGAGATCCTGATGATCGACGACGAATGACCGATCGACGACCAATGAACGACGA
>CAYOBI010000005.1:61520-75484 GCA_964402325.1 uncultured Propionibacteriaceae bacterium
AATGAACGACGAAGGGGTCGGACATGACCGAGGCCGCTGACACCGGGCCGGGTGGGGGCCTGACCCATCTCGACGAACGCGGCGCCGCGCGGATGGTCGACATCTCCGGCAAGCCGGTCACCACGCGCACCGCCACGGCCCGGGGCTTGGTGCGTCTCGCCCCGGCCGCCGTCGCGGCCCTGCGCGACGACACCCTGCCCAAGGGCGACGCCCTCGCGGTGGCCCGGATCGCGGCGATCCAGGCGGCGAAGCACACCGCCGACCTGATCCCGCTGTGCCACCCGCTGCCCCTCAGTGCGGTCACCGTCGACCTGGCCGTGGTCGACGAGGGGGTCCGGCTCGAGGTGTCGGTCCGCACCACCTCGCGCACCGGGGTGGAGATGGAGGCGCTGACCGCGGTCAGCGTCGGCGCCCTGACGGTGATCGACATGACCAAGGCGATCGACAAGCACGCCACCGTCACCGACGTCCGCGTGGTGGCCAAGGCCGGCGGCCGCAGCGGCGACTGGAGCGCCGCATGACCCGGCGGGCGGTCGTCATCACCTGTTCGACCCGGGCCGCCGCCGGGACGTACCAGGACCGCTCGGGCCCCGCAGCCGTGGCCGGCCTGCGCGCCCTCGGCCTGGACTGCGGCGACCCGGTCGTCGTGCCCGACGGCCCCCCGGTCGGCGCGGCGCTGCGTGAGGCCCTTGCCGGGGCCCCGGACGTGGTGGTGACGACCGGGGGCACCGGTCTCGCGCCGGACGACACCACCCCGGAGGAGACCGCCCCGCTGCTGGACCGCGAGGTGCCCGCGCTGGCCGCCGCGATCGTCGACTGCGGGGTCGGCAACGGCGTGCCCACGGCCGTCCTCAGCCGCGGCCTGGCCGGCCTGGCGGGGCGTACGTTGGTGGTCAACCTGCCCGGCTCGCGCGGCGGCGTCGCCGACGGGATGGCCGTGCTCGGCGACGTGCTGCTGCACGCCCTCGACCAGATCCGGGGCGGCGACCACACCGGGGGCGGGGAGTGACCGCGGCCGGCGACGGCGGCTGGCCCGTCACGCTGCACCGCGGCCGGGTGGCGCTGCGCCCGATCCGACGCCGGGACGCCCGCACCTGGAGCGAGGTGCACGAACGCAACGACGCCTGGCTGCGCCCCTGGGAGGCGACCGTCCCGCCGGACAGTGACGGCAACGCCCCGGGCAGCTTCGGGCAGATGGTGCGTGACCTGCAACGGCAGGCCCGGCACGGCCGTACGTTGCCGTGGATCGTCTGGTACGACCCGGTCGACGAGGGGGACCCGAGGGGCCGCGGCGTGCTCGCCGGCCAGCTCACCGTCTCCGGCATCACCCGCGGATCGGCGCAGTGGGCCCAGCTGGGCTACTGGGTCGACGAGCGCTGGGCCGGGCGCGGGATCATCCCGCTCGCGGTGGCGATGGCCACCGACCACTGCCTGGGGACGCTGGGGCTGCACCGGATGGAGATCGTCATCCGCCCGGAGAACCTCAACAGCCGCCGGGTGGTGGAGAAGCTCGGCTTCCGTGGCGAGGGGCTGCGCCCCGCGTACCTGCACATCGACGGCGCTTGGCGCGACCACCTCGTCTACGCGCTGAACGCCGACGAGATCGAGCCCGGCGGGCTGGTCGGGCGGCTGGCCGCGAGCGGCCGGATCGCCGCGCTGTCGGAGCATTCCCCCGACACTCCGCCAGGGGTCACGGACCGGTAACGGCTCAGCCCGTACGGTTCGGGGTGTGGGACTGACGGGTGTGATCATCGCTGTGGTGGCCGTGGCGTGGCTGGCCTTCGGCGTGCCCCAATTCCTCTCCGTCCCGCGTCCCGTCGACGAGGAGGTCCGCGACCCGGCCGAGCAGATCGGCGGCGCGGTCCGGATCCTGCGTTCCCGCGGCACCGAGGCACCCGAGCCCGCCTCGGTGCCGCTGGTGGGGGCCGACGGGGAGCAGTTCGCCCGGGCCGAGATCTCCACCCGGTTCACCCGGCGCGCAGAGCTGGCCCGGCTGCGCCAGGTCGAGGTCGCCGCCGTCCGGATCCGCCGGCGCGCCCTGTTCAGCGTGGTGCTGGTTGCCCTGCTGGTGGTCCTGGGATGCCTGTTGCTGCACTGGTCCTGGTGGTTCTCTGCCGGTGCCGGGGCGCTGTTCCTGCTCGCCTTCGGCACCCTGCGGCTCAGCGTGGTGCTGGTCGACCGTGAGCTGGAGCGCCGGATCACCGACCTGCGGACCGGCAACCAGGAACGTACGCTCGCGATCAGCCGCGAGGAGCTCCGGGCCGCCGCCGACGCGCCGGCGGAGACCCGTTCGGACGCCTCCCGCACGTCCCGCGACGTGGTGTCGGTGCGTCAGCCGCTGTTCGACGACCTGCCCAGCCGCGACGTCGCCCCGTCGCTGTGGGAGCCGCTGCCGGTGACCGCGCCGACGTACGTCCAGCGGCCGATCACCGCCCGCAGCGTCCGCACCATCGATCTGGCCAGCACCGACCTCAACGCGGCGATGGACCGCGCCCAGGGCGAGCTGCCGGTGACCGCCGACGCGCCCTCCCCAGCCGCTGCGGAGGGCCCGGCCGGGCGGCCTCGACGCGGGGCCGACCGGGCCTCCCGCAGGCCGAGACTGCGCGCCGTGGGCGAGTGATCGCGCCGGTTTGGGGACCGGACGATCGGGTGCTAGAGTTCCATTCCTGTCAGGGCACTGCGGTGTCCGGCCTGACAAGGGGCATTGGCGCAGTTGGTAGCGCGTCTCGTTCGCAATGAGAAGGTCAGGGGTTCGAATCCCCTATGCTCCACGTAAGTTGAGAAATTCGAAACCTGCCCCGCCTGATGGCGGGGTAGTTTCGCGTCCGGGGCCGGTTGGGGCGTCTCGCCCTGGTGCTCCTGAGCGAGGACCGCGGCTGCCGGTTCGGCTGGCACGAACGTGACGTGTTCGTCCTCATCGACGATAATCCGCTTGAACAGTGCGCGGTTGAGGATGCGGCGTTCAGCAGGTTCGCACCTGCTGTAGAGGTCGCCGAGATCGGTGAGGACACCGACGATCTGATCGAGTCCCTCGTGAGCGTTGTGGTAGGTGGTCGCGAGACTGTCGAGGCGGTTGGCGATCGCGTCGAGGCTGGTGCGGATGCGGTCCTGTTCGGTCTTGAGCAGATCGAGCGGGATGGCGTCGGCGTAGTGGGCTTGGACGAGCTTGAGGCGTTCGGCTTCGAGCTTGTCGCGCTGTGCAGTCAGCACGCCGCGTTCATCGTCGCTGGAAGCTTCGAGCTGGTTGAATACTTGATGCAGGACCTGGCTGACGTGCTCGGCTTCCTCGCTGGTGAGGCCGTTGGTGCTGTAGTCGCGTTCGATGCGGTCTTCCATGCGTTCGGCGAGGATCGCCGAACGGGTGCAGCCGTTCTTCTTGCGTCGCCCGGAGCAGGTGAAGTACTCGTAGCGATCTCCTTGCTTGTCACGGGGCCGTTCGATCATGAGCTTGGCGCCGCACGAGCAACACAAGCTCCCCTTGAGGTAGTGGTCATACTTCTGAGGCCTCTCACCGACGGCGTTCTTCGCATCGAGCTGCGTCTGGACGCGCAGCCACGTGTCCGGGTCGACCAGCGGGTGACGTGGATGCCGGTCTCCCACATGTGCCCGTACGCGGTCGCGACGGTCTGCCCGTTGAGGGTGTGTTCGATGACGATGAGCCCGCCGTAGCCGCCGGAGAACTCGGCGACGGTGACGGTGCCATCGGCCGCCGCGAGGATCGCGGTGCCGTCCGGGGCGGCGAAGTCGGTGCCGGTGTGGAACGAACTCTCCCCGGAGATCGGATGGACCCGCGGCCCGTACTCGCTGGTCAGCACCCAGGTACCCGCGGGCACCGGGAACACCACCCGCGAGGACTCCGCAGCACCAGTCTGCGCGGCCGGGACTGTGGTGCCGCCGGTCGAGGCACCCGCGCCGGCTGTCGTGGTGGTGCCAGTGAGGATGGTCAGGATGGTCTCGGCGACGGGCTCGTAGTTGCGGTACCGGTCGGGGTAGGCGGAGACTTCTACGGCTTGGGCGGCCTCGCCCTTGTCCATCTTTTCCCAGCCGGGAATGTCCAACAGGCCCCGCGGTGAGGGGTGGTTGGGGCCGGTGGGTCCGCCGAAGAACGCCTGCACCTGATATGTCGGGTCCATCAGCTCGGCGACGGTGCCCCACCCGGACTGCGGCCGCATCTGGAACAACCCCAGGGAGTCGTTGTCGGAGCCGTCGCCGTCGTTGGGATAGTCCGCCGACTCCGGATAGACGCTCGTGTTGGACAGCATCCGCAGGGTGGATTCGGTCAGCGCCGCCATCAGCGCAATCACCAGCCCGTCCTGGGTCACCCCGTCGATGCCGGACCCGGTCTCGATGATCGTCGCCGCATGCGTGAGCTGCTGATTGTTCAGCGTGATGGTCTCGCCGTTGGCGGTGGTGACTTCCAGCTCGTCGGGGACGTCGCCGACCCTGACGCTTGTGCCAGCCACGGTGCAGGAGGCCGAGGCGGCAGGGTTCGTCACCACTCCGACCCCGACCAGCACCAGCGACGGGGCGAGGAACACCAGCGCGAGGGCGGCGAGGGCGAGCTTCTTCACCATGAGCGCACCTCCGGCCTATCGGAGGGGGTTGTCGAGCTGGGACAGCCGCAGCAGGTGGCAGGTGTCATAGGTGGGCGCGCAGACGAGGAACACGGTGAACGCCACCGGATGCTCGGAGGTGACGGTCTCGCCGTTCCAGAGGCCGGTGCGGTGGCGGGCGCCCTCGATCGTGTAGGCGATGGTGCCCTCGGCGAGCTGCCCGGGTTGTGCCTGTTCGAGGGCCGCGTCCCAGGCATCGGGCACGTAGGCGTCGTCGATGGTGAGGTGCTGGGCGGTGGCGTAGTGGCGCAGCTCGATCCAGGCGTCCCGGTTCGGCAGGTAGGTGGCGATGTCGGCGGCGAGCCCGGCCTGCTCCGCACCCGAGGGGTCACCGACGGCCAGGACGACCGAGGTGTAGTCCAGGGGCATGAACCCGCTGGCCGTGTCCCAGGCGAACAGCGCCGTTGCGACGTTGCGGGCGAAGGTCGCCGGATCAGTCGAGGCCCGCACGCTCGACAGACGCGGTGTCGCGGTCGGTGCCGGATCGCCCGGCGCCGGATCGCTGGGTGCGGTCACAGCCGGTCTAGGCCCGGAGCCGCGGTTGGCGTCCTCGCCTGCGGTGGGTGGTCCGGTGAGGAGACCGTAGACGCCGACACCGGCCAGCACCAGGACCGCCACGAGGGCGGCGAGGGCGGCGATCAGCTGGTGACGCGAACGCGGGGCAGACAGGTCGGGAGTCTTCATGCCCGGTAGGTGCACCACGAGCACCCGCAGTCAACCAAATGCTCACAGGGCGCGCAGGTGCCCCCGCGCTGGCGGGGTCTCGTGGCCTGCCCGGCGGTCGCGGGCGGTACGCAGTTCCTCGGCGAACCTGCTGGTGCCCTCGACGGCGGTCAGGAAGGACTCGATCTGCTCATCGGTGAGTTCGGCGGCGAGCTGCTCGACGTCGTAGTGGGTCCACCAGTTCGCCAGTTCGGTCCACGTCAGCACGAACGCCCGCACCGGATACCGCACCAGCGCACCATCATCGTCGGCTGGCGGCGTGGACCGGGGAGTGCGCTTCTTCGCTGTCGCGCTCTTCGCGCGGGCGAGCGCGTCGGCGGCAAGCTGGTGCAGGTCCGCCTCGCGGTGGTTCCTGGCCGTCTCGGCGAGATCGTGGATGTGCCGGTAGATCGGATCGACGGCGGCACCGGCGTCGATCCGCTCCAGCTCGCCAGCCACGTATCGGCGTAGCTCGGCCGGCTGGGCGGTGTCGTCGGCAAGCTGCTGGAGGTAGCCGATCTTGTCCAGCGTGGCGTGGGACGCGCCGCCCGGGACCATCGCCGCCGCCTGCTCCCGGGCCTTCCCGGCAGGTGACGGTGGTGCACAATTTGCACCACCGGCACTTCCCAGCTGATTCTCCGCACTGAACCGGGCCGCGGCCTGCCGGCGGGCGGCGTCCTCGGCCATCAGCGCCTTCAGCTCCCGGTAGAGGCCGGCGGCCTCGGTCTGCGTCAGGGGTTTGTGCAGGACGTTGTCGTCCTGCTCGGCCAAGAGGTGCCCGAGCCGGTCGGAGATGCCCGAGCGGACCCACACGTTGACGGTCTTCCAGCCGAGCTGTCTGATCGCGGTCAGCCTCCTGGCCCCGCACACAAGCACGCCGTCGGGGGTAATGGTGATGGGTTGCAGGAGGTCGTCGCGGTCGATGGAGGCAGCCAGTTCGTCGATGTCGCCCAGCTCGGTGCGGTGTCGACGCCCCACCTGGATCGAGGCGACGGTGCGTTCCAGCTCGATGAAACCCGCCGGCGCGCTCATCGCGACCCGCCCCCACGAGGATTCCGGTTGCGGTGAGCGGGCGCGGCCAGGGAGATGGTGAGCACGAGGTCGTCGTCGCGCAGCAGCACCGGCAGGCTCTCGCCGATCAGCAGCCGCAGCAGCACGCCCCGCCCCGCGGTCGTGGCGGCGTAGGCGGGGTGGGGGTTACCCAGCAGCGCCTTCAACAGCGCCGTCCAGGAATGGCCGGGGATGTCGAGCAAGGCGCGGGCGTGCTTGTCGCGGCGCAGCGCCTCGTAGGTGACCTGCCGGGTGCCGGCCTTGGTCAGCACCCCGCACACATGCTCGATCCCGGCGCGCGCCGTGGCTGGCGACCAGTCCAGCAGCGTGAACAACGCGATCGCATCCTCAACAGCTGAGCCCGCCGACGTGCGCGCCCGCGACGACGCCGCAGAACCGTCGCCCTCATCGTCGGCGGCGGTTGTGGTGTCGTCGGTGATCTGGAATGCCGGGTGGTAGTCGGCCAGCGGGTTCTCCCGGTCGGAGAAGCGTTCGGGGTCGTGGAACGCTGAGATGTGCGGGCGGCGTGCCTGGTGGACCGAGCACAGGAGTCCTTGGGCGCGTTCCTCAAAGATGCAGGTGATCCGCACCGCGTGCGTGATCACCGCCCACGGATCATTCGCCTCCCGTGCTGCTGTGGTGCGCATCACGTTGAACGCCGCGGTGGCGGCCTCCCACGGGTCAAGGCCGTGCTTGCGTGCCAGGGGTGCGTACTTCTCCGCCGCGTGGGCCATCAGTGCCGCGGCGGTCCGGTCGTGCTCCCACGCACCCGGCCCGGCATCAGGCGATGGGCGAAATCGGAGCATGGATGGAGCGTGTGCGGGCAAGCACCGGGGAGAAACGTCCGACGGGCATGCTGTCACGCGCCCGCACCGTCCGGGTCGCCGTCGTCCGTCGCTGCGACGGTCTGTGGATGACCCGGAGCCGAAGCGTTGCCCCGTCCATGCACGTCCAGCAGACGTGCGCCTTGCTGGCTGCATCCACAGAGCAGTACAGCAGCGAGTACGGTCATGGCGAAGGTGATGGAAGCAACGCCGCCAGCGGTGACCGCAATGCCGCCAGCGTTGATCGCACCGATGCCGTCACATGCACCCGTGCCCGGCTGCGGAGCGCGCGTCGCCAGCACATATGGCGGTACGATCGACATCGAGACCCTCCCCGCCTCTCGGCTCATCCGGGCACGTCGAGCTGAGCCCCCGGTCAGGAGCAATGCAGTGGAGCGTGCCCGCCCCGAATGAAAAACGCGTGCTCACCACGCCCCGTCCGACCTCAGAGGGCTCGCCTCAGGGCACCACGACGATCTTTCCGGCCGCATGTCCGGTCTCGACTGCGGCAATCGCCTGGCCTGCTTCATCCAGGCCGAATTGGGCGCCCACGTGCGGATCGACCAGCCCGTATTGGATCACCTCGGTGATCTTCCCCATAGCCTCATTCGTGCGTGCCAGGGCCAGGCCGCCCAGTTCGGCGGCGGTGTCCGGATCAGCCGCTGAGATGATCCGGGTCCGGTCGGGCACCAGGTCCGCGACGGCGCGCAGCGCGTCCCCACCGACGAGGTCGACAATCAGATCTGCCCCGTCGGGGGCGATTTCGCGCACCCGTTCGGGCAGGTTCGGACCGGATTCGACGAAGATGGCACCGGTGGACTCGACCAGGCTCCGCTTAGCTGAGCTGGCCACACCGATGACCCTGAACTCGTGCACCCGGCCGATCTGTGCGGCCATCAGTCCCACCCCACCGCCCGCGCCCAGCAGCAGCAGGGTCTGGCCAGGTTCGAGTTCGATCTGGTGGGTGGCGTCATAGGCCGTGGCCGCGGCTACCGGGATGGTGGCGGCGTCGGTGAAGGAGATCTCCTCGGGCTTGGCCACGGTCGTGGCGGCGCGCAACAGTGTGTGTTCGGCCAGCCCACCGTGTCCGGGTGCCACCAGACCGAGCACTTCGTCGCCCACGGTGAATTCCTCGATCCCGTCGCCGAGCTGGGTGATCACGCCGGCGGCCTCGCGTCCCATCGGTGCCGGCAGGCTCCAGTGATGGCCCAGCTGGCCCTCGCGGATCTTCCAGTCGGCTGGGTTCACTCCGGCGGCCCGTACCTCGATGGCCAGCTCTGCGGGCCCGGGCACGGGAACAGGCCGGTCGATCAGCTGCTGGGTCTCGGGCCCGCCGTAGTCGTTGAACACATAGACCTTGGACATGGGATCTCCTTCTCAGTGGTTTCGATTCGGCGTCCCAGTGGGTTCGCCAGAACGGTGTTGTTCAGTGCCGCGGCGGTTCGTCTCGGCCGGCGGCCTCGGCAGCGTCGGCTTCGCCCTTTGTGGCGAAGGCGACACCGGCGGCGTGTTCCGGCGGGCTGTAGACGGTGTAGAGCACCAGCGACTCCTCGCCGGTGTTGCGGAAGTTATGCTGGGCGCCGGCAGGAACCGCGCACTGGTCGCCTGCCTCGATGGGGTGGGTGTGACCGTTGAGGTCCGCCTCGCCGATACCGGAGACAAAGGTCAGGATCTGGTCGGTGTGTTCGTGGACCTCGTCCCCGATCTCACCACCGGGCGGAATCGTCATGACGACGATCTGGGCGTGTTCGCCGGTCCACAGCACCTTCCGGAAGTCCGGATTGTCCCGGGCGACGTCCGCAATAGTAAAGTGCTCGACGTTGTCTCCAAGGGTGAAGTTCTTCTCGGTCATGGCTGATCTCCTCTGCTTCCTGTATGGCTGTCTCTATGTCGCTGTCTGAGTTTTCGTGCTTATCCGTCCTCGGGATGATCCGGAGGCGTGCGGGCCCCAGGGCCCCGGTGCGGATTTGGATGTCAGGCGGTTACCTGCTGTGCCCCTTTCTCCGTGGTCCTCTCGGCCGGTGGCGTCGTGGTCGAACCGCGGCTCTTCCGTAGCAGTCGCATTGCGTTGATGATGACGACCAGTACGGAGGCTTCGTGGACGAGCATGCCGACGGACATGGTCACCCCGCCGGCGAAAACACCGGCCAGCAGCAGCACCACGGTGATCAGGGCGATCGCGATGTTCTGCCGCATCACGGACACAGTCCGCTTGGCTAGACCGATGGCCTCCGGCAGTTTGAGCAGGTTGTCACCCATCAGGGCGATGTCCGCGGTCTCCACGGCCACGGCCGAACCGGCCGCGCCCATCGCCACGCCGATGTTCGCGGTGGCCAAAGCTGGGGCGTCGTTGACGCCGTCCCCGACCATGGCAATCGTGTGGCCCTGGCGCTGTAGCTGTGCGACCACGTCCAGCTTGTCTTCGGGGAGCAGGGAGGCGTGGATCTCGTCGATCCCGGTGGCCTTCCCGACGGCCTCGGCCACCAGTCGGGTGTCACCGGTGAGCATGACCACCTTCTCGACCCCGGCTCGGTGGAGCCGGGCGACCATCTCGGCGGCGTCCTGCCGGATCTGATCGGCCACGGCGACGACGCCGATCACCTGGTCGTCGACGGCCACGATCATCGGCGTCTTTCCATCGGAGGCCAGCGTTTCCGACGCCCGAGCGGCGCTGCCGTCGTCGGGAACGCCGTACTGGTCCAGCAGCGGCGGGTTGCCGATGAGCACCCGTTGGCCGGCAACGTCGGACACGATGCCCTTACCGGGGACCGGGGTGACGGTGCCGGGGACCCCCTCGGGGGCCACCCCCTCATCGCGCGCCGTCTGAAGGATGGGACGGGCCAGCGGGTGCTCCGAACCAGCCTCGGCGGCCGCGGCCCAGCGCAGCACGTCGGCACGGTCCCGTGCCGAATCCAGGACCACGACATCGGTGAGGACAGGTTGGCCCTCGGTGAGGGTGCCGGTCTTGTCCACGGCGACCGCCGAGATCTTGGCCGAGGTCTCCAGGAACTCGCCGCCCTTGATCAGGATGCCATTACGGGCAGCCCGGCCGATGCCGGCCACGATCGCGACCGGAATGGAGATCACCAGGGCGCCGGGGCAGCCGATGACCAGCAGGGTCAACGCCAGGACCACGTCGCCGGCGATCAGTCCGGCCGCCAGTGCCAGCACCATGACGGCGGGGGTGTACCAGCGGGAGAAGCGGTCCATGAAGGCCTGGGTGCGGGCCTTGGCGTCCTGGGCCTCCTCCACCCGGTGGATGATGCGGGCCAGGGTGGTGTCCGCGCCGATGCCAGTGGCCAGCACTTGCAGGAAGCCGCCGCGGGAGACAGTGCCGGCGAACACCTGGTCACCTTTAGATTTCTCTACCGGGATCGATTCGCCGGTGATGGAGGCCTCGTCGATGGCACCAGTGCCGGAGACGACCTGGCCGTCCACGGGGACCTTCGAGCCGTTCTTGACCAGGACGATCTCGCCCATTCTCACCTGTCCGGCAGGGATCTCCTGTTGTTCACCATCGCGCACAACGACGGCGGAATCCGGGGCGACGGCGACCAGCTCGGCCAGTGCCGAGCGGGTCTTGTTCAAGGTGGCAGCTTCCAGGGCGTGGCCGATCGCGAACAGGAACGTGACCGCCGCGGCCTCCCAGAAGTTGCCGATGATGACCGCGCCGATGGCCGCCACCGACACCAGCAGGTCGATGCCGATGACCTTGGCGACCAGGGCGCGAACCGCCTTGATCACGATCCCGTAGCCGGCGACCACTGCGGCGGCGACCATGAAGGCATCCGCGAGGGTGAAGACCGCGGTGGCATGGGTGGCGTGGGCGCCGGCATCGAGCCACCACTGGGGGCTGATAGTGAGGTTGGCCGCACCCTCGGCCAGCCGTTGAACGGCGAAGGAGATGATGATGAGTACGCCGGACACGACGGGGACCGACCAGTTCCCATAGACCCATTTCTGGAGCCTGTTCACTTTCGGGTACGACCTTTCTGCGATGAGTGCCAGCGGACCGGCAGATCGGGTATGAGGGAAAATGTGCGACCCCACAGGGGCCCGCGTGCCTCAGAAGGCTGAAGGAGTGGCCTTGTAGCCGGCCTTCGCCACGGCAGTCACGAGGTCATCCACGGAGACGCGCTCGGCGTCGTGGTCGATCTCGATGCGGGATGAGGCGAAATGGACCTTCACGTTCTCGACACCCTTGAGGCGGCCGACCTGTTTTTCGATCTTCGCCACGCAGGACGGGCAGGAGAATCCCTCGGCCCTCAAAAGGGTGTGGGTGGCGGTGGAGGTAGTCATTGTGAGAATCCCTTTCTTGGTGGTGTTCCGTATTGACACCTTCACGATAGGTTCGCGCCACTGCGAACTCCTTGACCCAGGTCAAGTCCGGACGGCACCGTACGAGGCGCCCCCTGGGGCATCTGGGACGGTGGCGCCCGCGCCGATTCCGGTAGGCTTGAGGCATGTCTGAGGATGACCTGTGCGTAGCTCGCGTACCGATCTTCCAAGGACTGACGCGCCAGGAGCAGCTGCACGTCGCCGACTTCGTTCGCCCGGTGTGCGTCCACAAGGGGGATATTGTTTGTTCCCCCGGACAGTCGGTGTCGCGTCTGCTGGTGATGCACAGCGGACAGCTCAAGGTCAGCCACACGGCGGCCAATGGTCAGGAACAGATTCTGCGAACGGTGACAGACGGTGATGTCGTGGGAGAACGGGCCTTCCTGACGGGCCACCGCCCGGTCGACCTCGTCGTCGCGCTAGAAGACAGTCGGATGTGCGTCTTCGACCACGCCGACCTCTCGGCCCTGCTCCGCGACTACCCCGACATCAGTCAGCGGATGCTGCGGACACTCTCCGACCGGCTCTCCTCAGTCGAGCGACTGCTGGGCGCCGTCACCTCCAGCGACGTCAACGCCCGCGTGGCGGCCTACCTGCTAGATCTGCCCGGCAGCATGCGAGCAGGCGTACCCACGGTGAGGCTGCCGATGGCGAAACAAGACATCGCCGCCTACCTCGGAACCACGCCCGAAACCCTGAGCCGACGCCTCGCCGCGCTCTCCACCTCCGGCATCATCGAACTCCACGGACGCCGAGACGTCTCCATCCTCGACATTGATGCACTCGAACACGTCGCCACACCCCGATAGCCCGGTACCGTCAGGATGCATCCGAGACGCGTCGAAGGCAGCGATGTAGGCCACTGCGCAACATCGACTACTCCGACCGCTACCACCAGCACTTCACGCTCGGCTCCGACATCTCCACTCGGGACCGCGACGGCATCCACAAGACCTTCTCTGGCCTGATGAAGCTCATCTACCCGGGCGGCGAGGCCACGCAAGAGGAGATCGAGGAACTGCTGCGCTTCGCCGTCGAAGGACGCAAGCGCGTCAAGGACCAGATTCTTCGGATCGACACCACAATGGCCGCCGTCAACTTCGGCTACTCCGACAAGTCGGGCACCTGGCGTGGCGTCACCACGCTTGAGGAGGACGAGTACCCCGACTACTACCAGGCTCGCCGCCCCGAGGCCGAGGGCGAAGTAGAGGCGTCGGCGGAGGAGCGTGAGTCCGCGCAAGCAGAGGTCGCAGTTGCGGCTCCAGTTGCTCCCGAGGTGGCGGCGCCCCTGTTCGAAGGGCACCGGGAGTTCCAGGAGAACCAGCGTGGAGTCTCGTACGAGACGCTGCTCATGCCCTATTTGCACGGCGCCACGGACATCACCATCGTCGATCCCTACATCCGGCTCCCGCACCAGGGACGCAACCTCGTCGATCTGCTGGCCCTGCTAGCGGCGGCCAAGGACCCCGCCGACGAGATCGCGGTGACACTGGTGACCAAGGAAGACCGCGGCGAGTATGCCCAGCAGCACCTCCTCATGCTCAAGGACATCCAGGACAGCGCCGCTACGGTCGGTATCCAGTTCACCGTCAACTGGGATGAAACCATCCACGACCGGTCGATCCGCACCGACCACGGCTGGAAGCTCCTCCTCGGGCGTGGTCTCGACATCTTCCAGAAGGGTTCCGGTAGCCAGTTCGACCTCGGCTCCCGCCGCCAGGAGTTCCGTCAGGTCTTCGCGTTCGGCATCACCTACATCAACGAGCAAGAGGGGGCCCGATGACAACAACGAACGCCGAAACGGAGTCGGAGGATGACGCCAAGGGCCTCCTCGTTATCGGTGGCACGGTGAAAGAGATCATCACGACATCCGAGTCGAAATTAGTCCGGGAGCATCTGGGTTCGCTGTTGCAAGTGAAGAACCTCGTCGTCCTTCTTGGCTCTGGCGCGTCGTTCCACTTGGGCTCTCCAAAGACGCGAGACCTGACCAATGAGCAGGTACTTGGGCTCATCAGGGAGGCTGGCGGTGAGCCAACGGAGGAACACCAATCGCTCCTTGCCACGATCAATCCCACCGACAGCGGTGATCTAGAAAAGCTCCTGAACGGACTCCAGCTTGCCGCATCGCTTGCGACGCAAGCCGGCCAGGACTCAGTGACGCTCGGTTCGGGGGCGGATGCCAAGTCCTACCCGAACAAGCAAGTCGATGCCTTGCGACAACAGATCAACCGGGCGCTCGCTGAAGCATGCCGCCTGCCGAAACCCGGCAAGCCGTTGGACGCACCCTTCGATTCCGACCCACTGCTTGCGCACCGCACGTTCCTCTCCCGAATCATCCGTAGTCGTCGCGTCAATCTGCCAAGGCCGCAAGTCTTCACCACGAAGTACGACCTGGTCATTGAGAGCGCCCTCGATCAACTCGGATATCCGGCTCTAG
>CAYOBI010000006.1:0-19963 GCA_964402325.1 uncultured Propionibacteriaceae bacterium
ACCATCGGGGTGGTCGCCTGGCCACCGCAGTTGATCATGTTGACGTTCATCACGTCGGTCAGCGACTCGAGGTTGACCGGCGGGCAGAGGAACGGACCCACCGCGGCGGGGGTGAGGTCGATCGCGTGGATGCCGGCCTCCTTGTAGGCCGGGGCCCAGGCCGCGTGGGCCTTGGCGCTGGTCGCCTCGAAGACGAAGTCGGGCTTGTCGTCCTGGGCGAGCAGCCACTTGGCGCCCTCGGCGGAGGTCTTCAGGCCGACGCGCTTGGCGCGCTTCAGGCCGTCCGACTCGGGATCGATGCCGATCATGTACGTCGGCTGGATGTGCTCGCTCTTGCGGAGCAGCTTGAACATCAGGTCGGTACCGATGTTGCCGGAACCCACAATCGCTGCGGTGAACTTCTTCGACACGAGATGGTCCTTCGGGTCAGGGGACAGGCGCCCTCGTCCGTCCTCCTGCGCCAGCCTCGGGGAGGCGTACGCGGCAGCGTCCGCACGCCGACGTACGCTCCCGTGTGGCGTCGGAGGTTGGCCTCGGGTGCTGCCCGTGCGGCCGGTGACGCGTGCGGTTCCTCCACGGTAGGTCGTGGCCGACGACCGTGTTCGGTGTTCGTGCCGAAGCGTGAACCGGGTCACATTGGTCCGTCCGATCCGTGCAACCGCGCGGGTCCCAGGGTCTGACCAAACCCCGGGTCGACGCTAGGGGAATGTCCGGGTGCGGGTCGGGTGGTCAGACCGCGCGCCACCGGCGGCGATCGGCCGTCCGTGGTCCGCCGGGCGTGACCGGGCCGGGGCCAGGCCGGCTCCGGCCACCGGCCCCGGGACCGGCGTGCGGGGCGGGACGGCGGTCCTCCGACGCTGCCCGCCGGACGTTCCGGGGACGGGAACGGCCGAGGCATCGGAGCGCCCGGCACGACCTCAGCGGGCCGGGGCACCCGCCAGCAGCTCGGCGAGGGTGACGGCCGTCCGGTCGGCCAGGTCCGCGACCTGGGTCCGGCAGGAGAAGCCGTCGGCCAGGATCACCGCGTCCGGGCCGGCCGCGTCGATCGCCGGCAGCAGGTCGTGCTCGGCGACCGCCACCGAGACCTCGTAGTGGCCGGTGACGGAGCCGAAGTTGCCGGCCAGGCCGCAGCAGCCGCCCAGGGTACGGACCTGTGCCCCGCTCCGACGGAGCAGCTCGGTGTCGGCGCCGTAGCCGATCACCGACGTCTGGTGGCAGTGCGGCTGGGCGACGATCGTCGTCCCGGTCAGGTCGGGCACCCGGTAGTCGGGGGTCCGGGCCAGTAGCTCGGCCAGGGTGAGCACCCCGGCCATGGCCGGGGTCCGCGGGTCGTCCGGCAGCAGGTCCCGGACATCGCTGCGCCACACGGAGGTGCAGGACGGCTCGATGCCGATCACCGGCGTGCCGGCGGCGAGGATCGGGTGGATCGCGTCCATCGCCTGGCGCATCCGCCGGCGGGCGCCGTCGAGCTGGCCGGTGGAGATCCAGGACAGTCCGCAGCAGGCGTCCCGGCCCAGCAGGCGGGGCGCGTAGCCGGCGTCGAGCAGCACCTTGATCACCGAGGGCAGGGTGCCGCCGGCGAAGACGTCGGTGAACGAGTCGGTCCAGATCACCACCTCGCCGTGACGGGCCCTGCGCGGGCGCTGCACCTGCTCGCGGTGCAGCAGGTCGCGGCCGGCCCGGGTCGCCCGGCCGGGGGCGAAGGTGGGGATGTTGCGGCGCTGGTCGGCGCCGGCCGTCCACTTCGCGACCGCGGCCACCGGGGTCAGGCCGAGGGCGGCGTTCGCGATCCGGTGCAGTCCGGGGATGCCGGTCACCAGCCGCCCCCACATCGGCAGCAGGCCGATCAGATAGTGGTCCCGGGGGCGGAGTCGCCCGGCGTAGTAGTGGTCGAGGAACTCGGCCTTGTAGGCGGCCATGTCGATGCCGGTGGGGCAGTCGCGCCGGCAGCCCTTGCAGGACAGGCACAGGTCGAGGGCCTCGAGCACCTCCACCGACCGCCAGCCGTCGGTGAACAGCTCACCGTTGACCATCTCCTGCAGCGCCCGGGACCGACCGCGGGTGGAGTCCTTCTCGTTGCGGGTGGCCTGGTAGGAGGGGCACATCACCCCGCCGCCCGCGGTGCTGTCGGCGATGCACTTGCCGACGCCGGTGCACCGATGGGCCTCGTCGGAGAAGTGCCGGTGCTCGCGCCGGAAGGCGGCCGGACCGGCCGCGACGGCGCGGATGTCGGCCTCAACCGGGGCGGGGTCGACCAGAACGCCGGGGTTGAGCAGGTTCTCCGGGTCGAAGATCCGCTTCACCTCGGCGAACAGCGCGATCGCCGCCGGGGAGTACATCTTCGGCAGCAGGGCGGACCGGGCCCGCCCGTCGCCGTGTTCGCCCGACATCGAGCCGCCGTAGCGGGCGACCAGGTCGGCCGCCTCCTCGATGAACTCCTTGTAGCCCTGCCGGCCGCCCGGCTCGGTCAGCGGCCAGTCGATCCGGCAGTGCACGCAACCGTCGCCGAAGTGGCCGTACGGCATGCCGCGCAGGCCGTGCCGGGCCAACAGGGCGTCGAGGTCACGCAGGTAGGCGCCCAGGTGGGCGGGCGGCACGGCGGAGTCCTCCCAGCCGGCGTACGCGGGCTTGTCGAACGCCACCCCGGC
The DNA here is from genome assembly GCA_964402325.1 of uncultured Propionibacteriaceae bacterium. Classification (GTDB taxonomy): domain Bacteria; phylum Actinomycetota; class Actinomycetes; order Propionibacteriales; family Propionibacteriaceae; genus Raineyella. The sequence goes on from CAYOBI010000006.1 coordinate 2,649, forward strand.
GAGTCCGGCGCCGTCGGCACGGATCTTCCACAGCCGGGCGGCCAGCGCGGCGTCGTCGACGATCCCGCCCCGTGCGGCCGGATTGGCCGCGAGCGCGGCCTCGACCAGCGCCCCGGACCGCCGGCGGACCTCGTCGGCGTCCTCCCCGACCATCTCGAGGAACACCCAGCCGTCGCCGCCGGGCAGTTCCGGCACTGCCGCCGGGCCCTGGCGCTCCGCCACCACGTCGACGATCCGCCGGTCCAGGCCCTCGATCGCGACCGGGTGGTGCTCCAGCAACAGCGGGGTCGCGTCGGCGGCCTCGGGCATCGTCGGGTAGCCGAGGGCGACGGTGACCTTGTGCGGGGCGTCGCCGACCAGCCGAACCCGGGCCCGGGTGACCATCCCCAGCGTGCCCTCGGTGCCCGCGAAGAACGCCGCGACGTCGAACCCGTTCTCCGGCAGCAGGTGCTCCAGCGAGTACCCGGACACCTGGCGGGAGAAATGGCCGAACTCGGTGCGGATCGTCGCGAGGTTCGCGTCCACCAGCTGCTTCAGGGCGGTCAGGGCGGGGGAGTCCGCCACCTTCGTGGTCGCCGGATCGTCGGCCGGGCCCAGCACCAGCGTCTCGCCGGTGCCGGTGACCACCTCGAGGCCGACGATGTTGTCGGCCGTCCGTCCGTAGCCGAGCGCACGGGGACCGCAGGCGTTGTTGCCGATCATCCCGCCGATCGTGCACCGGGTGCTGGTCGACGGGTCGGGGCCGAAGCGCAGGCCGTACGGTGCGGCCGCCCTCTGCAGCCAGTCCTGGACCACGCCCGGCTCCACCACGGCGGTGCGCCGCTCAGCGTCGACCTCCACGATCCGGGTGAGGTGCTTGAGGGTGTCGACGACGATGCCCTCGCCGACGGCGTTGCCGGCGCAGGAGGTGCCGGCGCCGCGGGCGGTCACCGTGACGCCGGCCGCGCGGGCGGCCGCGAGGACCTGCTCGAGTTCGGCGGTGCTGCGGGGACGTACGACACCCGTCGGGACGAGGCGGTAGATCGATCCGTCGGAGGAGTAGAGGCCCCGGGTCAGGGTGCTGGTGTCGTAGCGGTCGGCGATCCGGGCCCGCTCAAGGCCGGCGGCGAAGCGTCCGGCCGGGGACGCTCCCGCGGGCTGCGCCGCGGGGTGTTCGGTGGTGCGGGGGCGGGACAGCACGGACGGCAAGCGCATGGCCTCATCTTGCCGTACGGACCCGTCGGGCGATGCGTTGCCCCGATGGCGGTCGGTGCCGCAGCCGGTGCGTCAGACCTGCTTGCCGCGTCCGGGGGTGATGTCCGGCACGGCGAGGACGGCGGTGAAGACGCGGCCCAACGCCTCGAAGTCCCCCGGGGCGGCGGCGTCGACGAGGGCGGTGCGGACCGATTCCACATGACAGGGCGCTGCTGCGACCAGCAGGTCGTACCCGGTGGGGGTCAGCTGGGCCCAGACGCCGCGGCGGTCGCTGGGGCAGGCCAGCCGCTCGATCAACCCTGCCTTCTCCATCCGGCTGACGGTGTGGGTGAGACGGGAGCGCGACTGGTGGACCGCGTCGGCGAGGTCGGACATCCGCATCCGGTGCTCCTCGGCCTCGGACAGCGAGACGAGGATCTCGTACTCGGCCAGCGACAGGTCGAAGGGCCGCAGGGCGCGGTCGAGGTACTCGTCGAGCTGGTGGACCCCGCGCAGGTAGGCGCGCCAGATCTGCTGCTGGTGCTCGTCCAACCACCGCGGCGGACAGTCGGTCATGGGTGCTGCGGTCATGCAGCCATGCTACCTGATACGTTGATGTTTCAATAGTTGTCACCTCCGAACAGGCCCCGATCCGGATGTGGGAATGGTCACGCGGGTGCGCTGGGGCCGGCGGCCTGATCGGCGTATGGCTGGATACGGTGTGACGAGCGCCACACGGTATTTATGTTGAGCATTCAACAGTCTGCGGTCAGGGCCGAGGTCGCCGTCGCCTCGATCAACACCAACCAGGCCCAGCGCGACGAGCACATCCGCACCTCGGAGATCCTCGGCGCCGACGAGCACCCGACGTTCGCCTTCACCTCGACCTCCATCGAGGGTGACGGCGAGGACTACACGATCAACGGCGACCTGACCATCAAGAACGTCACCCGGCCGGTCTCCTTCGACGCCACCTTCAACGGTGCTGTCGACCCCGACGCCTTCGGCCTGTTCCGGATGGGTGCCGAGGGCACCGCCGTGATCAACAAGAAGGACTTCGGCATCGAGTTCAACGTCCCGCTGCAGGGCGACGCGGTCATGCTCGGCGACAAGGTCACCATCACCGTCAGCCTCGAGGCCACCCTCGACCGCTGATCCCGCCGGTCCGGCCCCCCGCCCGGACCCCGGTGGATCCCTCCAAACGAACCGTCGCCGATCTTGTCGTACCCCCACAATCGGGGCACGACGAGACGACGGACCGCGCCGCTCCGGCCCGGGCCCACGATCGGACGATATAGGCTGCCAGTGCCTGTCCGGTCAGTGTCGCCCGGGCCGGTCTCTGCGTGCCGGGCCCACCGGCCCCCCGCGGTCCGGTCCCGGACCGTCCCGTACAGCGTCAAGGAGAGAGATGTCCGACCTCGCCGACTCCGTGCTCGAGCAGCTGACCCCACCGTCCGCCGCCTTCCGCGCCCGTCGCGAGGACTCCGTGGGGCGGATGTTCCTGTCGGCGGTTGAGGAGTTCGGGCCGCGGCCGGCCTACCTGTACCGCGGGGCCGACGACGCCTGGACCACGATGAGCTGGAACGAGACCCGCGACCGGGTGTTCGAGCTGGCCGCGGGCCTGTTGGCCCTCGGGCTGGGGCTCGAGGACCGGGTCGCGATCGCATCCGGCACCCGGATCGAGTGGATCCTGATCGACCTCGCCATCATGTGTGCGGGCGGAGCCACCACCACCGTCTACCCCAACACCCACGACCGGGACGTCGCGCACATCCTCGGCGACTCCGGCTCGCGGATCATCTTCGCCGAGAACGCCGAGCAGGTCGACAAGGTGCGGCTGCACCGCGACACGCTCGACGCGGTGGTGAAGGTCGTCGTGCTCGACCCGGACGGCGTACCGGACCTCGACGACGGCGGCAAGGTCATCTCCTGGCCGGCGTTCCGGGCGCTGGGCGCCGAGTGGCTCGCCGGCCACCCCGGCTGCGTGGACGCCGCCATCGCCACGACCGGCGCGGAGACGCTGTCGACGCTGATCTACACCTCCGGCACCACCGGCCGGCCGAAGGGCGTACGCCTCGCCCACCGGTCCTGGACCCACGAGGGTTACCGGGTCGGCCAGGACATGGGCATCCTGGAGCACGACGAGATCCACTTCCTCTGGCTGCCGCTGTCCCACGTGTTCGGCAAGTGCCTGATCTCCATCCAGCTCGCCAGCGGCCTGGTGCACGCGGTCGAGGGTGACATCCCGCGGATCGTCGAGGGCCTCGGCCAGGTGCGTCCGACGATCATGGCCGGCGCCCCGCGGATCTTCGAGAAGGTCCGCAATGCGGTGATCCTGAAGAACCGCGGCTTCATTTCCCGGATCCCCCGCTGGGCGTTCTCCGTCGGGCAGCGGGCCCTGCCGTACCTCACCACCGGCCGGTCGATGCCGCGGTCGCTGGCCCTGCGCTACGCGATCGCCCACCGGCTGGTGTTCTCCAAGCTGCACGCGACGATGGGCGGGCGGGTGCGCTGGTTCGTGTCCGGCTCGGCCAAGCTCAACCCGCAGGTGCAGAACTGGTTCTGGTCCGCCGGGATCCCGCTGATCGAGGGCTACGGGATGACCGAGACCGCGGCCATCACCTTCCTCGACATCCCGCACGACCCCGACCTCGGCACCGTCGGCGGGCCGATCCCGGGCAACGAGGTGCGGATCGCCGACGACGGCGAGATCCTCGTCAAGAGCCCGGCGCTGGCGGTCGGCTACCACAACCTGCCCGAGGAGACCGCCGCCTCGTACACCGCCGACGGGTGGTTCGCCACCGGTGACATCGGCGAGCTCGACCAGCGCGGCCGGCTGCGGATCACCGACCGCAAGAAGGACCTGATCAAGACCTCCGGCGGCAAGTACGTCGCCCCGCAGAAGGTCGAGGGCGCGATCGTGAACAACAATCCGTACGTCTCCCAGGTGTTCGTCCAGGGCGAGGGGCGCAAGTACATCTCGGCGCTGATCACCCTCGATGAGGAGGCCATGCTGAAGTGGGCCGGACGGCACAACCTCGAGGGCCTCTCGTACGCCGAGCTGACCCAGAACCCCGACGTGCGCGGCATGATCGACCACTACATGGCCAAGGCGAACGCCCACCTGGAGCGCTGGGAGACGGTCAAGCGGTACGAGATCCTGGACCGCGAGCTGTCCGTGGCGGACGGGGAGGTGACCCCGAGCCTGAAGGTCCGGCGCTCCGCCGTGGCGCGGGCCTTCGCCGACAAGCTCGACAAGCTGTACGACGCCGAGGACTGACGTGGCGCCGTACGTGTACCGGGCACGGGTGCGGTGGGCCGATCAGGACCCGCAGGGCCACGTCAACAACGTCGCCTATCTGGACTACATGCAGGAGGCCCGGGTCGACTGGATCCTCAGCGGTCCGCAGGCCCACATGCTCAGCGAGGGCGTCCTGGTCGTCTCCCATCACATCGAGTACCTGGCCCAGTCGCTGTTCTGCCCCGACCCGATCATCATCCGGCTGTGGGTGACCGACCTCGGCGGCGCCCGGTTCGGCGTGGCGTACGACATCTTCCAGGGCGAGACGCACGTCGCCCGGGCCAAGACGATGCTGGCGACGTACGACGTCGAGGGGCACCGGCTGCGCCGGCTGGTGGCCGAGGAACGGGCCTGGCTGGAGGGCTTCCTCGGGGCGCCGATGGACTTCCGGCCGCTGCCGCGGCCCGCGGTCGAGTGGGTGTCGGGCTTCGGCTACGAGCACCCGCTGCGGGTGCGCTGGTCCGAGCTCGACCCGTACGACCACGTCAACAACGTCAGCTACCTGACGTACCTGCAGGAGTCCACCATCGCGATGATGGAGGAACCGCGCCGCGACCTGCCGTGGGGACACCCCGGCGACCCGCACACCTGGGTGGTCGCCGCCCAGGACATGACCTACCGGGCGCCGATGCTCTACCAGATCGAGCCCTACCTGGCCGAGGTCGTGGTGCTGCGCGTCGGGTCCACCTCGGTCACCTTCGAGATGAGGATCCACGACCCGCACGTGGACGTCACGTACGCGGTCGGCCACCTCGTCCTGGTGCACGCCGACCCGCACGGCACGCCGGTGCCGCTGCCGGACATCCTGCGGCAACGACTGCGTCCGCTGACCCTGACCGCCTGACCGGGGCAGCGGTGACCCAGTACATCTACCAGGCCCGCGTCCGCTGGGCCGACCAGGACGCCCAGAAGCACGTCAACAACGTCGTCTACGTCGACTACCTCCAGGAGGCCCGGGTCGACTGGATCCTCGACGGGCCGCACCCGGAGCTGCTCAACCACGGCATCACCGTGGTCGCCCAGCACGTCGAGTACCTCTCCCCGGCGTACTTCGGCGGCGACGGCATCATCATCCGGCTGTGGGTCTGCCGGGTCGGCGGGGCGCGGTTCACCGTGGCGTACGAGATCAGCCAGGGTGACACCCTGGTGGCCCGGGCGACCACCGACTGCGCGCCGTTCGACGTCGCGGCGCACCGGGTCCGCCGGCTCACCGAGGAGGAGCGGGCCTGGCTGGACGACTGGTCCGGGCCTTGGATCCGCTTCCGTGACCTGCCACAGGTGCCGTGGCGGGCGGGGTCCGGCTTCGAGTACCCGGTGCGGGTCCGCTGGTCGGAGGTCGACGCCTTCGGCCACATCAACAACGTCGCCATCCTCACCTTCCTGCAGGAGGCCAGGATCGCCGCCCTCGAGGAGGCCCGCAGCGCTGAGGGGTGGGGGCGGCCCGGGGCGGACGTGAGCTGGCTGGTCGCGGCCCAGCAGATCGAGTACCGCACCGAGATGCACTACCGGATCGACCCGTACCTGGCCGAGCTCGTGGTGCTGCACGTCGGCTCCTCGTCGATGAGCCTCGAGGTGCACATCCGTGACCCGCACCCGGACGTGCTGCACGCGGTCGGCCGGGTGGTGCTGGTCTGCGCCGACGGGCAGGGCCGGCCGCGGCCGATCTCGGACGCCGTCCGGGCCGCGCTGCGCCCGATCACGGTGGCCCCCAGCGGACCGTATCGACACTGAGCCACCGGCCCGTGGGGGTCAGCGGGTGAACCAGACCGCCCGGTCCGGGCCGAGGGCGTGCACCGCCCGGTCGCCGGCGTCGCCACCGGTGGACGGCCCGGAGGCCAGCAGTATCCTCGCCCCGGCCGGCAGCGTCACCGGCTCCGCACCGAAGTTGACCCAGCAGGAGAAGCCCGGCTCGCGGTCGAAGGCGAGCACCCCGTCCGGGACGTCCTCGGCCCAGTGCAGGGTGCCGGCGCCCAGCGCCGGGTGCGCGTGACGGATCGCCAGCGCCCGCCGGTAGAGGGTGAGGAACGACCCGGGGTCGGTGGCCTGCGCCGCGACCGTACGCTCCGCCCAGTCGGGTTGCGGCAGCCAGGGCGCGGCCGTCGCGTCGGCCGGGCTGAACCCGTACGGCGGCCGGTCCCCGGACCAGGGCAGCGGCACCCGGCAACCGTCGCGGCCCTTCTCGGTGTGCCCGGAGCGCGTCCAGATCGGGTCCTGCAGCACCTCCACCGGCAGGTCCACCTCCTCCAGCCCCAGCTCCTCGCCCTGGTAGACGTACGCCCCGCCGGGCAGCGCCAGCTCGAGCAGCGCCGCGGCGCGGGCCCGGCGCCGGCCCAGGTCGAGGTCCTCGTCGGTCGCCGGAGCCTCGGCGGCCAGCAGGGCCAAGCCCGACCCGGCGGTGAACGGGGCGCCGGTGGGGGTCCGGCCGTAGCGGGACGCCACCCGGGTGTTGTCGTGGTTGCCGAGCACCCACGTCGACGGTGCTCCCACCGCGCCGTAGCCGGCCAGGGTCGCCTCGATCATCGCCCGCTGCGAGGCGTACGACCACTCGGTCAGCAGCGCGTCGAAGTTGAAGGTCATGTGCAGCCGGCCCTCGGTGGTGTACGCCGCCAGCCGGTGGATCGGGCCGAGGTAGGCCTCGGAGATGAACACCCGCGGCCCCTGCGGGGTGTCGGCGTACTCGTCCGCGACGGCCCGCCAGCGACGGTGGATCGCCTCCAGCTCCGGACGGTCGAAGTACGGGTGGCCCGGGTACTTCCCGTCCCCGTAGCCGCCGTCGGCGGCGTCGGGCGGCAGGTCGGGAAGGGTCATGTCCTTGGCGCAGGAGTCGGCGACGTCGATCCGGAAGCCGTCCACGCCGCGGTCGAACCAGAACCGCAGCACCTCGTCGAACAGGTCGGCCACCGCGGGGTGGGTCCAGTTCCAGTCCGGCTGCTCGGGGGTGAACAGGTGCAGGTACCACTGCTCAGGGACCCCGCCCGGCCCCACCACCCGTTCCCAGGCCGGGCCGCCGAAGTGCGCCGGCCAGTTGTTCGGCGGCTCGTCGCCGTCGGGCCCGCGGCCGTCGCGAAAGATGAACAGTTCCCGTTCGGCCGAGCCCGGTCCGGCCGCGAGGGCGGCGCGGAACAGCGGGTGCTCGATCGAGCAGTGGTTGGGGACCAGGTCGATGATGATCCGCAGGCCGCGGGCGTGCGCCCGGGCGACCACTTCGTCGGCGTCGGCCAGCGCCCCGTAGCGCGGGTCGATGTCGCAGTAGTCCGCTACGTCGTAGCCGCCGTCGTACAGCGGCGACGGGTACCACGGGGAGATCCACAGCGCGTCCACGCCGAGGCTGACCAGGTGGTCGAGCCGGGCCAGCAGGCCGGCCAGGTCGCCCTGGCCGTCGCCGTCCCCGTCCGCGAACGAGCGGGGATAGACCTGGTAGACGACGGCGCCGCGCCACCAGTCGGGGTCGGCGGTGTCGGGGCGGTCGGAGGTCTGCGCAGGGAGCTCGGTCACGGTCCGAGCCTAGTGCGGCCGGTCGGCAGCGGCCCGGCCGCCCCGGCGCTCAGAGCAGGGTGCGTCCCGGCGGCGGGGTCATGTCCTCGCCCTCGAACGCGTTGATCATCGAGTCGGCGGCGCGGACCAGGTAGTTCCACAGCTCGTCGCGGGACGCTGTGTCCATCTCGACCGACCCGACCGCCTCATGCATGCACTCCAGCCAGTTGTCCCGTTGCGTCGGGGTCACCTTGAAGGGGGTGTGCCGCATCCGCAGCCGCGGGTGCCCGCGCTGCTCGGAGTAGGTGCCGGGGCCGCCCCAGTACTGCTCGAGGAACATCCGCAGCCGGTCCTCGGCCGGGCCGAGGTCCTCCTCCGGGTACAGCGCGTGCAGGTCCGGGGTCTTCTGCACGTTCAGGTAGAACCGGTGCACGATCGCCCGGAAGGTCTCCGCCCCGCCCATCCGCTCGTACGGCGTGCGCTGGTCGGTGGCGTCGGGGCCGGTGGGGTTCTCGCTCATGTCAGTCCTTTCGGGATGGGCGTGCGGGCGGAGCAGGGACTCGGTCAGCGCCGGTAGGTGACGTGGCCGTGGCACACCGTCAGGCGCACCGGGTCGGGCAGGTCGCGGCCGGCGTACGGGTTGTTCCGCGACAGGGACGCGGTGTCGGCCGGGTCGACCTCGTGGCGCGCCGTGGGGTCGAGCAGACACAGGTTCGCCGGCTCGCCCGGGGTGACGGGCCGGCCCTGGTCGGTCAGGCCGAGCAGCGCCGCCGGGGCGTACGACATCCGGTCTGCCACGCCGGCCCAGTCGAGCAGCCCGGGCCGGACCAGCGTGTCGATCACCACGGCGAGCGACTGCTCGAGGCCGACCATGCCGGGCCGGGCGTCGACGAAGGCGTGGTCCTTGTCCTGTGCGGCGTGCGGTGCGTGGTCGGTGCCGATCATGTCGACCGTGCCGTCGGCGACCGCGGCCCGCAGCGCCTCGACGTGCTCGGCGGTGCGCAGCGGCGGGTTCACCTTGAAGGTGGTGTCGTAGCCGGCCAGCAGGTCGGTGGTGAGCAGCAGGTGGTGCGGGGTCGCCTCCGCGGTCACCCGGACGCCACGGGCCTTGGCGGCCCGGATGATGTCCAGTGACTCCTTCGCCGACACGTGGCAGACGTGGTAGCGGGCGCCGGTCAGCGCGGCGAGTTCCACGTCGCGGGCGACGATCGTCGACTCGGCCGCCGGCGGCCAGCCGCCGAGCCCGAGCTTGCCGGACAGCTCACCCTCGTGGCAGCAGGCGTCCGGGCCGGCGAGCCGCGGGTCCTGGGCGTGCTGGGCGAGCACCCCGTCGAAGGTGCGGACGTACTCGAAGGCGCGGCGCATCACCTGGGCGTCGGCGACGCACCGGCCGTCGTCGGAGAAGCAGTCGGTCCCGGTGGCCCGGTGGATCAGCCCGAGCTCGGCGAGCTGCTCCCCGGCCAGGCCCTTGGTGATCGCGCCGCACGGGACGACGACGCAGGCGCCCTGGTCGGCCGCGATGGTGGCGACCTCCCGGGCGATCTCGGCGGTGTCGGTGACCGGGGTGGTGTTCGCCATCGCCTGGACCGCGGTGAAGCCGCCACGGGCGGCGGCCGCGGTGCCGGTGCGGATCGTCTCGGCGTCCTCGCGGCCGGGCTCGCGCAGGTGTACGTGCGGGTCGACCAGGCCGGGCAGCGCGACGAGTCCGGTGGCGTCGATCCGTTCGACGTCGGCCGGGGCGGTCGTGGGGTCCCCGAAGACCGGGCCGTCCACGTACACGTCACCGGTCGAGCCGTCCGGGAGGGTGACGCCGGTGAGCAGCAGCCGCGTCGGGGCGCCGGCACTGAGCGGGGTGACGGTCATGCGGTGGGTCCTTTCCTGTCGGCCGGTTCCGCCGACGTGGTCGTCGGGCCCAGTGGGGGAGTGGCGCCCCCGCCGAGCAGGTGATAGAGCACGCTCATCCGGACCGCGACCCCGGCGGCGACCTGGTCGAGCACCCGGGAGGAGGCGGCGTCCGCCGCGTCGGGGGAGATCTCCAGGCCCCGGTTCATCGGGCCGGGATGGAAGACGGCTGCGTCGGGACGCAGCGTCGCCAGCCGGTCGCGGGTCAGCCCGTAGCCGACGGTGTACTCGCGGGCGGTGGGGAAGTAGCCGCCGTGCATCCGCTCCTTCTGCACCCGCAGCATCATCGCGACGTCGGCCTCGGCGAGCGCGGCGTCGAGGTCGCCGGTCGCCTCGCAGGGCCAGCTGCCGACGCCGGACGGCATCAGGGTCGGCGGGGCGACGAGCACCACCCGGGCGCCCAGGGTGCGCAGCAGCAGGACGTTGGACCGGGCCACCCGGGAGTGGGTGACGTCACCGATGATCGCGACCGTACGGCCCGACCAGTCGGCCTCGGGATCACCGGTCACCGCGCGGAAGTGCCGGCGCATGGTGAAGGCGTCGAGCAGTGCCTGGGTGGGGTGCTCGTGGGTGCCGTCGCCGGCGTTGACGACCGAGGCGTGCGTCCACCGCGCCGCCTGTGCGGGGGCGCCGGAGGCCATGTGGCGGATCACCAGGGCGTCCACGCCCATCGCGGTCAGGGTCTGGACGGTGTCGCGCAGCGACTCGCCCTTGGACACCGAGGAGCCCTTGGCGGAGACGTTGATGACATCGGCGGACAGCCATTTGCCGGCGATCTCGAACGACGACCGGGTGCGGGTGGAGTCCTCGAAGAACAGGTTGACCACGGTGCGGCCGCGCAGCACCGGCAACTTCTTGACCTCGCGGGTCTGCACCTCGCTCATCTCCTCGGCGAGGTCGATGATCGAGAGGGCCTCCTCGCGGCTGAGGTCGGCGGCCGACAGCAGGTGGTGCATCACGACTCCCGTTCCGGACGCGAGATGGTGACCCGGGAGACCCCGTCGGACTCCTCGAGCTGGACCCGGACCTTCTCCTGGGCCGCGGTGGGGAGCTCCTTGCCGACCACATCGGCGCGGATCGGCAGTTCGCGGTGGCCGCGGTCGACCAGCACCGCGAGGCGGACCGCCCTCGGCCGGCCGATGTCCTTCAGGGCTTCCAGCGCGGCGGAGACGGTACGCCCGGAGCAGAGCACGTCGTCGACGAGCACCACCACGGCGTCGTCGATCGGGCCGGGCATCCGGGTCGGGCCGACCGCCCGGGTGGGCTGGCGGCGCAGGTCGTCACGGTAGAAGGTGACGTCGAGCTCGCCGACCGGCACCACGTGCCCCTCGATCTCCTCCATCGCTGCGGCCAGCCGCTGGCCGAGCGGGACACCCCGGGTGGGGATGCCCACCACCATCAGGCGCGGGGCGTCGTGGTCGTTCTCGAGCACCTGGTGAGCCATCCGGATGACGGCCCGGGAGATCTCGTCCGCGTCCATCACCACCCGGGGGGCGGTCTCCGTACGTTCCTCCGCAGCCACCGGCTCCTCCGTCCCCACCCGACCTCGGGTGTCATCGTCATGTGCGCCCCGCCGGGCGCCGATCTGCCTCGACTCTCCCGCGGGACTGCGGACTGCAGTACGCTAGGTTACGTGAGTGAGCTCCTGAGTGTGATCGCACCCCAGATGGCCGGACTCTTTCCGCTGGACACTCTGCCCGGTTGGCCCGCGGCACCCGAGGTGCCCCTCGTGCACGAGCTGCTCTGGATCCTCTTCCTGCCGGTCGCCGTCCTGGTCGTGATCGTCGTGATCGGCCTGGCGTTGATGATCGGCAAGGAGGACCGATCGCTCCACCCGCCGACCGAGCCGCTGATGGTGGGCGGCTCCGGCCGCGAGACCCCCGCGGTGACCAGCGGCTCCGACACCGAGGAAGGCACGGGCGGCAGCCATGCTCGTTGGTGATCGACTCTCGCCCGGCGACGTCAACCGGGTCGCCTGGGCGGCCCGCCGGGCCGAGGAGGCCTGTGGTCACCCCTTCGTCGCCTACATCGCCGAGCCCGGGGCGCAGGGGCCGGTCGAGCAGCGGGCGCACGCCCTGCACGCGACCCTCCCGGACCGCGACGAGACCGTCCTGGTGTACGTCGACCCGCAGCACCACGAGGTCTCCGTGGTGACCGGGGCCCGCGCCGCCCGCACCCTGTCGGACGCCACCTGTGCGCTCGCCACCGCCGGCATGGTGTCCAGCTTCGCCGCCGGTGACCTGACCGGAGGGATCGTCGGGGGCCTCGCCCAGCTCGGGCAGGCGGCCCGGGCCCAGTCCAACGAGCACCTGCGCCCCGCGATCGACCGCTGAGCTCGGTCCCTGCCGAGCCCGGCCGTGCGGGGCTCAGCCGCGACGGTGGAACGTCGCCGACCAGGGGTCGGTGACGATCGTCGAGACCTCGACCGCGACGTCGTCGAGCGCGACCGTCAGCCGGTCGGCCAGCACCGGCAGCCAGGTCCATTCCGCGGCCCAATGGCTGATGTCGACCAGCGCCGGCCGGCCCGGGTCGAGCCGGGCATGCTCGAGGAACTCCCCGGCCGGGTGGTGGCGCAGGTCCGAGGTGACGTAGCAGTCCACCCCGAGGGCCCGGGCGTCGTCCAGCAGTGAGTCGCCGGCCCCCGCCAGCACCGCGACCCGGCGGATCGTACGGTCCGGGTCTCCGCCGATGCGGACGCCGCCGGCCGTCGCCGGGATGGCGTCGGCCACCCGCTGGCCGAACTCCGCCAGGGTCGACGGGGCCGCGAGCTCCCCGACCCGGCCGAGTCCCGAGGACGCCGGTGCCGGTGCGGTCTCCACGACGTGCCAGGCCGGCGTCTCGTACGGGTGGGCCGCCAGCAACGCCTCGACGACCGCGGTGCGACGCGACCGGGGCAGGACCATCTCGACCCGCGACTCCTCGACGTGCTCGACCTCTCCGACCGTCCCGACGAACGGCGTGGCGTCCTCCAGCGGCCGGAACGACCCGGTCCCCGGGGAGGCGAAGTGACAGGAGTCGTACGCCCCGACCCGGCCGGCCCCGGCGGCGGTCAGGGCCGCGACGACCCGGTCCAGGTGCCCGGACGGGACGAAGGTGACGAGGTTGTCCAGCCCCGGGGCGGGCCGGGGCACCATCGGGCGTTGGTCGTGCAGGCCGAGGGCGTCCGCGAGCGCCTCGCCGACCCCGCCGGGGGCGATGTCGGCATTGGTGTGGCCGGCCCACAGCCCGATCCGGTGCTCGGCGAGTCGCAGCACCATCGCGCCCTTCGGGTCATCGGCGTCGATCCCGTGGATGCCGCGCAACAGCAGCGGGTGGTGGGCGACGACCAGGTCGGCCCCGACGGCGATCGCCTGCTCGACCACGTCGAGGGTGACGTCCACCGTGCAGAGGACCCGGGTCACCGGTCGGCGGCGGTCGCCGACCACCAGGCCGACCCGGTCCCACGACTCCGCCGTCGCCGGCGGGTACCAGGACTCCAGCGCGGCGACGACGGCGCCGACCGAGGACATCGTCAGGCCTGCGGGCCGGTGGGCGTCGAGCCGGGGGCCGCGTCCGGACCGTCGGTGCGGACAGGCTCGGTGAGGATCGGCTCGGCGACCGCCGGCAGGTGGTGCGAGGTGGGGTCGTCGTCGAGCGCCGACTCCTCGACGACCGGCATCCCGATCGGGTCGACCTCCGGCAGGACGGGCTCCTCGGCGAAGGGGAGGTCGTCGGCGCTCTCCTCCCCGACGGCCGGGACGTCGGCGGCCGCGGGGACCGGGTTGCCGGCCGGCTCCTCCCCGACGGCCTGCTGGGCGGGCTCCTCCGCCGGGGCCGGGGTGGCGAGGTACGCCCGGGCCACGGACTGGGCGTGCAGGGCCCGGAACGCGTCGTCGCGCGACTCGGCCAGCGAGCGCCGGATCGGGGCGGTCAACTCGTGGGCGGCCAGGAAGGCGTCCAGCCGGGCCAGGAACTCCTCGTCGGCGACCGGCGACGGGAAGAGGTTGCGCAGCACGTTCTCGCGCAGCGCGATGCCCTTCTTGTCCCAGCCGCCGGCCCCGGCGCCCATCACCTCGACGACGTCGAGGAAGCGGTCCGCGTACGGCCGGAGCAGGTCCTCCTGCCCGGTCCGCCAGAACGACAGGCAGATGCTGCGCTGGGTCTCGTTCGCGACGTCGGCCGCGGCTGTCGCCAGGCGCCAGGCCTCGGCCTTGTCGGCGGCGTCGGGCAGCGCGGCCCGAGCGCCGGCGGCGCTCTGCTCGCCGCTGATGGTGTGGTCGCGGTCCAGCTCGGCACTGATCTCGGCGTTGCCGACCAGCCCGAGGCGGGCCAGCTGGGTGAGCAGGTGCCAGCGCAGGTCGGTGTCGATCTCCAGGCCCGGCACCCGCTCCTCGCCGGCGAACCAGGCCCGGACGACCTCGCCGGCCGCGTCGCTGCCGGCGGCCGAGGCCAGGGTCCGGACGAAGGTGAGCTGCCGGTCGGAGCCGCGCTCGGCGTCGGCGATCAGGTGCGCCAGGCCCTTCTCCAGCTGGTGGCCCAGCTGCGGACGCTGCTCGGCCGGGGCGTAGAAGCCGACCGCGCTGAGGACCTGGCCCAGGGTGCGCTGCACCGCTGTCGGGTCGGACTCCCGGCCGACCGCGCCGAGCACCATCGTGACGTAGTCGGCGGCGAGCAGCTCCCCGTCGCGGGTCATGTCCCACGCGGCGCCCCAGCAGACCGCCCGGGCGAGCGCGGAGTCGAGGTCGCCGACGTGCTGGACGACGGTGGCGAGGGACTGCCCGTCGAGGCGGACCTTGGCGTACGTCAGGTCGTCGTCGTTGAGCAGGATGATGTCGGGGCGCTGGGCGCCGACGAGCTCCACGACGTCGACCACCTCGCCCTCGACGTCGATCTCCACCCGGCCGGTGCGCGTGATGGTGTGCGCGTCGGTGCGGTTGTAGAGGCCGATCGCCATCCGGTGGATCCGCGTCACCGGGAAGGCCTGCGGCACGTACTGGCGGACGGCGAACCGGGTGAACCGGCCCTCGGCGTCGACGTCGAAGTCCGCGGCGAGGGTGCTCACCCCGGGCACCTGCAGCCACTGGGCGGCCCAGCCGGACAGGTCCCGGCCGGAGGCGGCCTGCAGCGCGTCGAACAGGTCCTGCAGGGTGGTGTTGCCGTACGCATGGTCGGCGAAGTACTGCCGGACGCCGGCGAGGAAGTTGTCCCGGCCGACGTAGGCGACCAGCTGGCGCAGCGCCGAGGCGCCCTTGGCGTACGTGATGCCGTCGAAGTTGGACTCCACCGCGAGCAGGTCGACCATGTCGGCCGCGATCGGGTGGGTCGTCGGCAGCTGGTCCTGGCGGTAGGCCCAGGTCTTGCGCTGGTTGGCGAAGGTCACCCAGGGCTGCTCGGGGTTCTCGTGGTACTCGGCCATCGCGAAGTGCGAGGCCCACTCGGCGAACGACTCGTTCAGCCACAGGTCGTCCCACCACGACATCGTCACAAGGTCGCCGAACCACATGTGGGCCATCTCGTGCAGGATCGTGTTGTCGCGGTTCTCGTACGCCGCGGCGGTCACCCGGGAGCGGAACAGGTAGTCGTCGCGGTGGGTGACGCAGCCGGCGTTCTCCATCGCCCCGGCGTTGAACTCGGGGACGAACGACTGGTCGTACGTGCCGAACGGGTACGGGGTGCCGAAGGCCGCCTCGAAGACCTCGAAGCCCTGCTTCGTGGTGGCGAAGAGCCGGTCCGCGTCCAGGTGGGGGACCATCGACTCGCGGCACAGCAGGGACAGCGGGATGTCACCGTGCGGGCCGGTGTAGGTGTCGTGCACCCGGTGGTAGTTGCCGGCGACCAGCGCGGTCAGGTACGTCGAGATCCGCACCGTGGGCGCGAAGTCCCAGCGGGCGTACGCCTGCCCCCACTCGTCCCAGCCGTGCAGCGGGTCCGGTTCGGCGACGACGACCGGGTCGACCGAGGCGGCGTTGGAGATCACCGTCCAGTTCTGCGGCGCCACGACCGACAGCTCGAAGGTCGCCTTCAGGCTCGGCTGCTCGAAGCCGGCGTACATCCGTCGGGCGTCGGCCACCTCGAACTGGCTGTACAGGTAGACGCGGTGGTCGGCCGGGTCGACGAACCGGTGCAGGCCCTCGCCGGTGTGCGAGTAGCGGCACAGCCCGACGACGGTGAGCTCGTGCTCGCCCTCGGCCAGGGTGAGCGGCAGGCGGGCGCCGTCGTACCCGGAGGTGTCGAGTGGCTCCCCGTCCAGGGTCGCCTTGAGGATGCCGTCGGCCAGCAGGTCGATCCACGTCGCGCCGGAGCCGCTGCTGAACGTGACGGTCGACCGGGACACGAAGGTGCCCTCCGGGTCCGCCAGGGGTGCTCCGTCGGGGGCACGGCCGGTGAGGTCGACCTGGACCCGGTAGGCATCGGTGCGGATCAGCCCGGCCCGGGCACGGGCCTCCTCGCGCGTGATGTTCTCGGAGTACACGGTGTCACCTTCATGTCGTCGGGAGCCTGCGGGGCAGGCTGTCCGGGGAAGACCCCTGCGACAACGTCAGACTAGCGACTTGGGCGGGCGTCCCGAGGGGACCCGTCCGAAGAACACCCCGAAAAGTCGTGCCGAGCGGTTCTTGTCACACCCGTGAAACGTCACACCGGCGAAACGTACGCTCCGGCGGCCCGGTTCGGCTCCCTATCCTGGGGGACATGACAGTTGACGTTTCTCCTATCACTACGTCGTCCACCCCGGCCGGCCTGCAGCAGGTCGACTTCTGGTTCGACCCGCAGTGCCCGTGGGCCTGGATGGCCTCCCGCTGGATGCTCGAGGTGGAGAAGGTCCGCCCGGTCCGGACGGTGTTCCACGTGATGAGCCTGTCGGTGCTCAATGAGGGCCGCGACGAGCTCGGCGAGGACTACCGCCGCTTCCTGGCCGGCGCCTGGGGCTCGGTGCGGGTCTGCCTGGCGGTCGAGGAGGCGTACGGGTCGGAGAAGCTGCGCGAGTTCTACACCGCTCTGGGCACCCGCTTCCACCCGCTGAAGCAGCAGCGTGACCGGGCCACGGTCGAGGCCGCGCTGGCCGAGGTGGGCCTGCCGGCCGAGCTCGCCGATGCCGCCGACACCGACGCCAACGACGAGGCGCTGCGCCGTTCGCACCACGAGGGGATGGACCCGGTGGGGGACGAGGTGGGCACGCCGGTGGTCCGGATCAACGGCAAGTCCCTGTTCGGCCCGGTCATCTCCCCGGCCCCCAAGGGCGAGGCGGCCGGCCGGCTGTTCGACGGCGTGTCGCTGGTCACCGAGTACGACGGCTTCTACGAGCTGAAGCGGTCGCGCACCACCGGCCCGATCTTCGACTGATATGTGGGTGTTCAACGTGCCTCGGCCCAGTGCCGGACCGAGGCGCGCAGGAACCCCTGCCAGCTCTCCTCCCGGGTCAGCGTCCCGGTCAGCCCCAGCGTCCCGAGCAGGCCGTCCACGGTCCGCCGGGTGGCGGCGTCCCAGC
>CAYOBI010000006.1:20063-29994 GCA_964402325.1 uncultured Propionibacteriaceae bacterium
GCGGGCATGCTCCCAGGGTAGGAGCGCCCCGCGGCGGGTCCCCGGTCTCCGGAGGGGGCGGCGGGCGGCCGTGAGATAGTGACCGCATGCGCGTTCACATTGCCACCGATCACGCCGGGTTCGAGCTGAAGAACCACCTCGTCGAGGCTCTCACCGCCGACGGCTACGAGGTCGTGGACCACGGGGCCCACGAGTACGACGCCCAGGACGACTACCCGGACACCTGCATCCCGGCCGGCCAGGCGGTGGCCGCGGAACCGGGCTCGCTCGGGATCGTCATCGGCGGTTCCGGCAACGGGGAGAACATCGCGGCGAACAAGGTCCCGGGGATCCGCTCGATCCTCGCCTGGAACGTCGCGATCGCCGAGCTCGGCCGGGAGCACAACGATGCCAACGTGATCGCCATCGGCGCCCGGCAGCACGACCCGGAGTTCGCCCTGGCGATGGCGCGGGCCTTCCTCGCCACCCCGTTCTCCCAGGACGAGCGCCACCAGCGCCGGATCGACAAGCTCAGCGCGTACGACGCCGCCCGCTGACCCCTGCGGACCGACCCGCGGGTCAGCGGCGTCGGCCGAGCCTCTTCAGCATCGCCTCGGCGCCCGCGACGGCGTCGGCCTCGTCCTCCGGGCGCGGCCGGGAGACCTCGCGGGCACGCAGCGCGCGGTCGTGGTTGACCAGGCCGGAGGTGCCGTCGCGCCCGAAGTCGTGCGGCAACGGCGCGTCACGATCGGCCGTCCCCTCGCGTCCGGCCTCTGCCGCCGGCTCCGGCGCGGCCCGGTCCGGGGTGGGTGTGGTGCGGCGACGTCGCGCGCCGGCCAGGCGGGGACCGGGACGCGACCGGTCGGAGGAACGCTCCACCTCCCCGGCGGATGCCGGCCCGTCGGGGCGCCCCGGTTCTGCTGCCATGCGGCTAGCCTAGTCAGGCGTCACCGCCCGGTGGCACAGACAGGAGGTGTCCGGTGCCCGAGGGTCACGTCCTGCACCGGCTCGCCGACCGGTTGACCACCGCCTTCGCGGGCCGGCGGGTCGCGGTCTCCAGCCCGCAGGGCCGGTTCGCGTCCGAGGCCCTGCTGCTCGATGGGCACACGCTCGACCGGGCCCGCGCCGTCGGCAAGCACCTGTTCATCGAGTTCGACGACGAGCGGGTCGTGCACATCCACCTCGGCCTGATCGGGAGGATGACCGTCGAGCCGCCGCATCCGGTGGTGGGCCAGGTGCGGCTGCGGATCGCCACCGAGGCGTACGTGGCCGACCTGCGCGGCCCGCAGGGCTGCCGGCTGACCGGGCCGTCCGCCGAGGCGGCGATGATCTCCCGCCTCGGGCCCGACCCGCTCGACCCGCGGGCCGACCCGGCCCGGGCGTACGACCGGCTGCGGCGTACGCACCGACCGCTGGCCGCGGTGCTGCTGGACCAGTCGGTGCTCGCCGGGGTCGGCAACGTCTACCGCGCCGAGGTGCTGTTCCGGCAGGGGCTCGATCCGCTGCTGCCCGCCGACGAGCTGGGCCCGGACCGGTGGTCCCGGCTCTGGGTCGACCTGGTCGGGCTGATGACCGAGGGCCGCCGGGTCGGCCGGATCGACACCGTACGTCCCCAACACACGCCCGAGGCGATGGGGCGCCCGCCACGGGTCGACGACCACGGCGGCGAGGTGTACGTCTACCGCCGCACCGACCTGCCCTGCCTGGTCTGTGGCACCCCGGTGCGGCGCCGCGACCTGGCCGGCCGGCACCTCTACTGGTGCCCGACCTGCCAGCAGGAGCGCTGAGATGGCCGGTCACGGGCTGCGCTGGGGCGAGGCGGTGCTGGGTTTCGACGAGGACGGTGCGCTGGTCTCCCTGGTCCACGACCGATGGGGGCCCTACCTGGCCGGGCTCGACGTCCGGCTCGCCGGGACGGACACGACCGCGCCGCTGGTGGTGCTGGACGACGACGAGGTCGAGGTGCACCTCGGCGGACCGGTCCAGCTGGACGTACGGCACAGTGTGCTCGCCGGCTGGGACCTGCGGATCGTCGCGGCCAACGTCTCCGGTGCCGGCCGGGCCGCGACCGTGACGCTGCGCCCGGTGCCGGCCCGCGACTGCGAGGCGTGGACCTGGAGTGCCGGGGCCGAGGCGGCCTGGCTGGTCGCCCCCCGCGGTGACGGGCCGCTGCTCGTCGTCCGGCAGCGACTCGGCGCGACGCTGGGCACCGAGTCGTTCGAGCTCGGCCCGTCGACGCACTGGGCCGCGGGGGAGCGGCGGCTGTGGCACTGGCAGGCGACCTGGCTGCCGGACTTCCGGGCAGCGGCGGCGATCCTGCCCGGCTGGTGGCCCGACCCGGTCGACCTGCCCGACACCGTGCCCCTGGTGATCGCCGACCTCGACCAGGCGGTGGACGACGACGGGTCCCTCGACGTCGGGCTGGTCGGCGACACCGTCGAGATCCTGCCGGCCGACGAGCGGCACCGGGCGAGCGTGCGGCTCAACTCGGCCCGCGGCACCACCCTGGTCGAGGCGCGCTGGGCGCCGCCGCTGGACCGGGTGCTGCAGACCTGGTCGGAGCGGCTGCTCGACCGGGCCCGGACCCCCGGCCGGGGGCGGGGTGACCTGCTCGGGTCGCCGACCGCCGCGGCGGTGGTCCTGGCCGCCCTCGCCGGGCCCGGGCTGGCCGACCCGCTGCGCGCGCTCGACGTGGTCGAGGCCTCCGTGGCGGGGCCGCTGCGGGACCGGGCGGACCCCGAGACGGTCCTGGTGCACCTCGGTCTGCACGCCGCGACCGGTGACACCGGGTGGCTCGAACAGGCCGCGGCGCTCGCCGTCCGCCTGGCACCCCGCCCGCTCGCGGCGGTCGCGACGATGAACCTGCTCACCACCCTGGCGGCCGCCCAGCTCGACGCCACCGAGGCGATCGACGTCTTCGCCCGGACGACGGCCCGGTGCGCGACCGGGTTCGACGCCGAGGGCCAGCCGGTGCCCCCGGACATCCGGGCCGAGTACACCATGGTGGTCGGCGCCGGCCGGTGGGATCTGCGGCTGCGCGAGGTGGCCCGCTGGCTGGGCCGCCGGCTCGGCGGCGGCCTGCCCGGACGGCCGCCCGGCGGGGGTGACCCGCGGATGACCGCCCGGGAGGTCCTGATGCTGCGGATGCTCGACGAGCGGGCCTCGACCGAGCTGGAGAACGAGTGGGTGGCCGGCCCCGCCCAGATCGCCGAGCGGACCACCCGCCGGCTGCTCGCCGACCTGACCGACGCCGACGACCGATTCCCGGCCGGGGCGGTGGCGGACCTGTTGCCGCCCGACCCGGCCACCTTCGGCGCCCAGGTGCTGCTCCCGCTGGTCCTCGCCCAGTCCTGGTGACCGGACGTCGCCGGGCCGCAGCAACGGGATCGTGACACGAGTCCACTAGCATGACCCGAGCCGGGAGACCGCCGGGTCTCCGCCGGGCCCGACGGGAAGGGTCCGGTTCCATGGGAAGGGATAGCCGATGAAGAAGATGGCACGACTGATCGCCGCCACCGCCGCACTGGTGGTGTCCGGCACGCTGGCGGCGTGCGGTGGATCGAGCACGCCGAAGGCCGCCGACAGTGCCTCCGCCGCGGCCACGACGGTCAACACCGCGGCCCCGCTGTACGCGAAGCTGCCCCAGTCGATCAAGGACAAGGGCACCATCCAGGTCGGCGCCTCGATCGAGTACGCGCCGATGGAGTACTACGACACCGACGGCAAGACCGTGCTCGGCTTCGACAAGGAGCTCTCCGACCTGCTGTCGCAGAAGCTCGGCGTGCCCTTCGTCTGGAACGGCACCACCTTCGACGGCCTGATCACCCAGCTGAACTCCAACCGACTCGACTCGATCATCTCCGCGATGACCGACAACCCCGAGCGCCAGAAGCAGGTCGACTTCGTCGACTACTACAAGGCGGGCGAGGTGATGCTGGTGCAGAAGGGCAACCCGAAGGGCATCAGGACGGTCGACGACCTGTGCGGCAAGACCGTGGCCGTCCAGCGCGGCACCACCCAGTGGGACTACCTGCAGGGCACCGTCGAGCCGAAGTGCACGACCGAGGGCAAGCCGCTCAACCTGCTCGCCTTCGACACCGAGTCCGAGGCCATGCTGCAGATCAAGCAGGGCCGCGCCGACTCCGGCATGCAGGACTACCCGGTCGCCGCGTACAACGTGAAGCAGTCCAACGGGGCGTACGAGACCGTCGGTGACCAGGTCATCGCCAACCCGCTCGGCATTGCGGTGCGCAAGTCCGACACCGAGTTGCGCGACGCGCTGCAGCAGGCCGTGCAGGCCATCATGGACGACGGCTCGTACGCCAAGCTGATCGCCAAGTACGACACCCCGCAGGGGGCCCTCGACAAGGCCACCATCAACGCCGGCCAGTGACCCGATGAACGACTCCACTGCCCCGGGTGCCCCGACCAGGGGCACCGGTTCCCCGGCCGACGGGGACATCGTCGCGGTCCCGGTCCGCCATCCGTGGCGGTGGGTCGGCGCCGGCGTCGTCCTGGTCGTGCTCGTCGGGCTCGTCTGGGCCTTCTCTCAGGCCAGCATCGACTGGTCGGTCCCGCCGAAGTACTTCTTCCAGAGCCAGGTGCTCAAGGGGATGGGCAACACGCTGCTGATCAGCGTGCTCGCCCAGGTCGTCGGCGTCGCGCTCGGCATCCTCGTCGCGGTGATGCGCCAGTCCGACAACTGGGTCACCCGTGGCGTCTCCGAGTTCTACATCTGGCTGTTCCGCGGCACCCCGGTGCTGGTCCAGCTGATGATCTGGTACAACCTCTCGCTGGTCTTCCCGACCATCCCCGGCACCGGGATCCCGATGAACTCCGTGATGACGCCGTTCACCGCGGCGCTGCTCGGCCTGGGGATCAACGAGGGCGCGTACATGGCCGAGATCGTCCGGTCGGGTATCCAGTCCGTCGACAAGGGACAGGTCGAGGCCGCCAGCGCGCTCGGCATGTCGCGTACGCACACGATGCGCCGGATCGTGCTGCCGCAGGCGATGCGGGTGATCATCCCGCCGACCGGCAACGAGTTCATCAACATGCTGAAGACCTCGTCGCTGGCCTACTCGATCCAGTACCTCGAACTGCTCCAGGCGGCGGTCCGGATCTACTCGAACACCCTCCAGGTGA
Source organism: uncultured Propionibacteriaceae bacterium (assembly GCA_964402325.1). Taxonomy (GTDB): domain Bacteria; phylum Actinomycetota; class Actinomycetes; order Propionibacteriales; family Propionibacteriaceae; genus Raineyella. Next base: position 25,188 of record CAYOBI010000006.1, read on the forward strand.
TCGAGATGCTGATCACCGTCTCCGCCTGGTACCTGATCCTCACCACGGTCTTCTCGATCGCCCAGTACTACCTGGAGCGGTACTTCAATCGTTCCGACCAGGAGTCCGGCCAGGACGGCGGGCCGCTGGGCCGCGTGAAGCGCAACCTCAAGTTCGGCAGGCAGGAATGAGCGCACAGAACGAAGCCGGCACCCTCGCGGGCCGGGACATCATCGTCGAGGCGCGCGGGGTCAGGAAGCGCTTCGGCTCGCTGGAGGTGCTGAAGGGCATCGACATGCAGGTCACCCGGGGCGAGGTGGCCGTCCTGATCGGCCCCTCCGGGTCGGGCAAGTCCACCTTCCTGCGCTGCATCAACCACCTGGAACGGATCAACGGTGGCAGCCTGCGGGTCCGCGGCAACCTGGTCGGCTACCGGGAGCGTGACGGCAAGCTGCACGAGCTGCGCGACAAGGAGATCGCCGAGCAGCGCCGGGGGATCGGCATGGTCTTCCAGCGGTTCAACCTCTTCCCGCACATGACGGTGATGGAGAACATCTGCGAGGCCCCCGTCCACGTCGCCGGCGTCCCCGCGGCGACCGCGCGGGGGACCGCGCTGGAGCTGCTCGAGCGGGTCGGCCTGCCCGACAAGGCGAACGCCTACCCGGGCAAGCTGTCCGGCGGCCAGCAGCAGCGCGTCGCGATCGCCCGGGCGCTGGCGATGAAGCCCGAGCTGATGCTGTTCGACGAACCGACCTCCGCGCTGGACCCGGAACTGGTCGGTGACGTGCTCGGGGTGATGAAGCAGCTCGCCGAGGACGGCATGACGATGGTCGTCGTCACCCACGAGATGGGCTTCGCCCGTGAGGTCGGCGACTACCTGGCGTTCATGGACGGTGGCGTCATCGTCGAGGAGGGCCTGCCGGCGGAGGTGCTGGGCAACCCCCGGGAGGCGCGGACCCAGGCGTTCCTGTCCAAGGTGCTGTGAGGGTTGCGGGGAGCTCTGGGGGCCGGCCCGGTGACGCGCCGGTCATACCGTCGCGGTAGTGTTCGGCCGGTGCCGGGCCTGCTGGGGTTCGGTGAGGAAAGGATCTGATCGATGCAGAAGTTGACCCGTGTACTCGCCCCGCTGACGGCGATCGTGCTCGCCGGCGGCCTGGCCGCCTGCGGTGGTGGGGGCGGTGCCGGCTCGGCCGCGGGCGGTGCGTCCGCGAGCACGGGGGTCAACACCTCGGCCCCGCTGTACGCGCAGCTGCCGCAGGCCGTGAAGGACAAGGGGTCGATCCAGGTCGGGACCGACGCCGCGTACGCCCCGATGGAGTACTTCGACACCGACGGCAAGACGATCATCGGCTTCGACAAGGACCTCGGGACGTTGCTCGGGGCCAAGCTCGGCGTCCCGCTGGTCTACAACAACGCCACCTTCGACGGGCTGATCACCCAGGTCAACTCGAAGCGCTTCGATGTCGCCCTCACGGCGATGAGCGACACCGCCGAGCGGCAGAAGGAGGTCGACTTCGTCGACTACTACCTGTCCGGCACGGTGATGATCGTCAAGGCGGGCAATCCGCACGGGCTGAAGTCCGTCGACGACCTGTGCGGTCAGACCATCGCTCTGCAGCGTGGCACCGTGCAGGACGACTACGTCACCAGCGACCTCAGCCCCGCCTGCGAGAAGGCGGGCAAGGGCAAGGTGAACGTGCTGGCCTTCGACCACGAGTCGGAGGCGATGCTGCAGATCCAGCAGGACCGCGCCGTCGCCGGTCTGCAGGACTACCCGGTCGCCGTCTACAGCGCCAAGCAGTCGGCGGGCAAGTACGAGACGGTCGGTGACCAGGTGACCGCCGCGCCGCTGGGCATCGCCGTGTCCAAGGAGGACACCGCACTGCGCGACGCGCTCAAGGCTGCCCTGCAGTCGGCCATCGACGACGGCTCGTACGCCAAGCTCCTCGACACGTACGGCACGCCGCAGTCCGCGGTGAAGGAAGCCAGCATCAACAGCGGGAAGTGACCCGCCGATGATCCGGAAGGACCGTCCATGAAGATCCCCACCCACCTCCTCACCCCGGTCGTCGCCCTCGTCGCCGTCGCCTCCCTGACGGCCTGCAGCGGTGGCGGCAGCACCTCCCCGTCGTCGTCGGCGTCCCCGGCCGGGCTGAACACCTCGGCCGCGCTGTACGCGGCCCTGCCGCAGTCGGTCAAGGACAAGGGCTCGATCCAGGTCGGCAGCGACATCGCGTACGCCCCGATGGAGTACTACGACACCGACGGCAAGACCGTGATCGGGTTCGACAAGGACTTCGGCGACCTGCTGGGGGCCGAGCTGGGGGTCCCGGTGGTCTTCAACAACTCCACCTTCGACGGTCTGATCACCCAGCTGGAGTCGCACCGCTTCGACGCGGCGATCTCGTCGATGAGTGACACCAAGGAGCGGCAGAAGCAGGTCGACTTCGTCGACTACTACCTGTCCGGCTCGATCATGTACGTCAAGGCGGGCAACCCGCAGGGGCTGAAGTCCGTCGACGACCTGTGCGGCCAGACCATCTCGCTGCAGCGCGGCACCACCCAGGAGGACTACGTCAGCACCGAGCTGTCGCCCGCCTGCGAGAAGGCCGGCAAGGCGAAGGTCAGCGTGATGGCCTTCGACCGGGAGTCCGAGGCGATGCTCCAGGTGGAGCAGGGCCGGGCGGTCGCGGGCATCCAGGAGTACCCGGTCGCGGTGTACAACACCCAGCAGGCGAAGGGGAAGTTCGAGATCATCGGCCAGCAGGTGATCGCCGGACCGCTCGGCGTGGCCGTCTCCAAGGACAACACCCAGCTCCGCGACGCCCTGCAGAAGGCGCTGCAAGCTGCGATCGACGACGGCTCGTACCAGAAGCTGATCGACAAGTACCAGACCCCGCAGAGCGCGGTGAAGACGGCGCAGGTCAACGCGGGCTGATCGCCCCCGATCGGGTCGGATCGCAGCTCCGACCACCCCCCGGGACGACCGATCCCCGGGCCGGCCATCGGGCCGCCCCGGGGATCATCGCCGTCCGGGCTCGCGCGTCTCAGCGACGGGTGTCGTCGTCGATCCAGTCGAACGTACGGGTCACCGCCTTCTGCCAGCAGCGGTAGAGCCGCTCGCGCTCGGCCGGGTCCATCGCCGGGCTCCAGCACTGGCCCTGCTGCCAGTTGGCGACCACGTCGTCCTCGCCGGCCCAGTAGCCCACGGCGATGCCGGCGGCGTACGCGGCGCCCAGCGCGGTGGTCTCCGCGACGCGTGGCCGGACCACCGGGGCACCGAGGATGTCGGCCTGGAACTGCATCAGGGTGGCGTTGGCGACCATGCCCCCGTCGACCTTCAGCGAGGTCAGCTCGACGCCGGAGTCGGCGAACATCGCCTGCACCACGTCGCGGGTCTGGTAGGCGGTCGACTCCAGCACCGCGCGGGCGATGTGGTTGCGGTTGACGTAGCGGGTCAGGCCGACCAGGGCGCCGCGGGCCTCCGGGCGCCAGTACGGCGCGAACAGCCCGGAGAAGGCCGGCACGATGTAGGCCCCGCCGTTGTCCTCGACCGCCAGGGCCAGTTCCTCCACCTCGGCGGCGTCGTCGAACATCCGCAGGTTGTCCCGCAGCCACTGGACGAGCGAGCCGGCCACCGCGATCGAGCCCTCGAGGGCGTAGTGGGTCGGGTTGTCGCCGATCTTGTAGCCGACGGTGGTGAGCAGCCCGTTGTCGCTGAAGACCGGCTCGGTGCCGGTGTTCATCAGCATGAAGCAGCCGGTGCCGTAGGTGTTCTTCGCGCTGCCCTTCTCGAAGCAGGCCTGGCCGAAGGTGGCCGCCTGCTGGTCACCCAGGATGCCGGCGATCGGGGTGTCGATCAGCAGGCCGTTGGGCCGGCCCACGCCGTACACCTCGGAGGAGGACCGGATCTGGGGCAGCATCGACAGCGGGATGCCCAGCTCGGCACAGATCTGCGGGTCCCACTGCAGGGTGCGCAGGTCCATCAGGAGCGTACGGGAGGCGTTCGTGACGTCGGTCAGGTGCACGCCGCCCTCGGTGCCGCCGGTGAGGTTCCACAGCACCCAGGTGTCCATGGTGCCCATCAGTAGGTCGCCCGCCTCGGCCCGCTCCCGGACGCCGGGGACGTTCTCCAGGATCCAGGTGACCTTCGGGCCGGCGAAGTAGCTCGACAGCGGCAGGCCGGTGCGGGAGCGGTAGCGCTCGACACCGCCGTCGGCGGCCAGCCGGTCACAGATCGCCTGGGTGCGGGTGTCCTGCCAGACGATCGCGTGGTGGACGGGCTCGCCGGTGTGCCGGTCCCACACCACGGTGGTCTCCCGCTGGTTGGTGATGCCGACCGCGGCGATCTGGTGCCGGTTCACCTGGGCCTTCGCGAGGGCCTGTCCGACCGCCTCGCGGACGTTGGCCCAGATCTCGCCGGCGTCGTGCTCGACCCAGCCGGGCTGGGGGAAGATCTGCTCGTGCTCCAGCTGACCGACGGAGATGATGCCCCCGGCATGGTCGAAGATGATCGCCCGGGAACTCGTGGTCCCCTGGTCGATGGCCATCACGTACTGGGCGTCGTTGCTCATGTCAGTGTGCTTTCCGGTGGTGTGTGGGGAGGGGAGGGATGCCGTCGATGAGGTCGCGGCGGCCTCAGAGGGTGGGGAGCAGGGGCATGGTCAGGGCGGCGGCGACGCCACCTGCCAAGGGTGCCAGGACCGGGATCCAGGCGTACGACCAGTCACTGGAACCCTTGCCGGGGATCGGCAGGATCGCGTGCGCGATCCGCGGGCCCAGGTCCCGGGCCGGGTTGATGGCGTAGCCGGTGGGCCCGCCGAGCGAC
>CAYOBI010000006.1:30094-69228 GCA_964402325.1 uncultured Propionibacteriaceae bacterium
CTGTGTCCCGGGGACGGATGCGTGCCGGGACGGGGAGAACGGAGCGCCCGGGGGTCACCCGGGCACTCCGAGGGGTCTCAGGCGCCGAGCGGCAGGACGGGGCGTACGTCCTCGGCAGCGAGTCGGGCGGCGACGGCCTCGGCGTCGGTGGCCCGGCGCTCGGCCTCCAGCTCGGCGCGGGCCGCCGCCTCGTACGAGGCGATCTCACGGGCGAGGGTGGCGTCGTCCCAGCCGAGCGGCCCGGCGGCGACGGCGGCGATCTCCGGCAGGGCGCTGATGCCCCGGTCCGGGGTCTCCATCGCGAGGCGGACCCGGTGGTTGACGATGTCCTCCAGGTGCAGGGCGCCCTCGTGGGTCACCGCGAAGGCGACCTCGGCGGCGAGGTAGGCCGGCGCCTCGTGGAGCGGCTCGGCGAGGGTGGGGTCCTGGTCGATCATCGCGAGCAGGGCGGGCAGCTCGGCACCGTAGCGGCCGAGCAGATGCTCCAGGCGATCGGCGGTCCAGCCGCGCTTGCGGGCGATCCGGTCGGCGCGGGCCTCGAGGTCGGCGAGGCCCTCGGCCCCGACCAACGGGGTGGTGGTCGTCCTCGACGGCATCGCCCTGGCCCCCTGCTTGCCGAGGACGAAGTCCACGGCGTCCTCGGCCATCACCCGGTAGGTGGTCAGTTTGCCGCCGGCGATGGAGACCAGGCCAGGGGCGATCTGGGTGACGGTGTGTTCCCGGGAGATCTTCGTCGACTGCGACTCGTCCAGCGTGCCCGGCTGGAGCAGCGGACGCAGCCCGGCGAAGGTGCCGATGATGTCGTCGCGGGTCAGCGGGCGGGCCAGCACCGAGTTGGCGTGCTCGAGGATGTAGTCGATGTCGGCGCTGGTGGCGACCGGGTGGGCGAGATCCTCGTGCCAGGCGGTGTCGGTGGTGCCGATCACCCAGTAGCGCTGCCACGGGATGATGAACAGCACCGACTTCTCGGTGCGCAGGAAGATGCCGGTGGTGGCGTCGATCCGGTCGCGGGGGACGAGGATGTGGATGCCCTTGGAGGCGAGCACCTTGAGCCCGCCCTTGCCGCCGAGACGCTGGGTCTGCTGGGTCCACACGCCGGTGGCGTTGATCACGTGGCGGGTCCGGACGCGGTGCGTGGTGCCGGTCTCCAGGTCGGTCAGCGTCGCGCCGACCACCCGGCCCGTGGGGTCCTTGAGCAGTTCGGTGAGCTCGGTGCGGGAGGCGGCGAGGGCGCCGAGGCCGGCGGCCGTGCGGACCAGGTCGATGACCAGCCGGGAGTCGTCCACCCGGGCGTCGTAGAACCGGATCGCGCCGCACAGGGCGTCCTCGCGGATGCCGGGGAAGAGCGCCTTGGCGCCCTTGCGGGAGTAGTGCTTCTGCATCGGGACGGTCCTGCCGTGCGCGCCGATGACGGCCAGGGCGTCGTACATCCCCACGCCGATGGCGCTGTAGGCGCGTTCGATCACCGGGGTGCGCAGCGGCCAGAGGAAGGGCTGGGCCTTGACCAGGTGCGGGGCGGTGGTGGTGAGCAGCAGACCGCGCTCCTTGAGCGCCTCGGCGACCAGTTTGACGTCGAGCTGGTAGAGGTAGCGCAGGCCGCCGTGGACGAGCTTGCTGGAACGGCTCGAGGTGCCCTGGCTCCAGTCGCGGGCCTCGACGATGCCGGTGCGCAGGCCGCGGGTCGCGGCGTCGAGGGCGATGCCGGCGCCGGTGACGCCTCCGCCGATCACGAGGACGTCGAGTTGCTCCTCCGCCATCGCCTCCAGGGCCGCCTGACGCGACTCGCGGGTCAACCGGTTACTGGCCATTGTCTGCTCCTAGGACATCCACCCTGATGCGGCGGGGAACCGTGCCGTTGACGCGGGGTTCCTGGTCCGCCCTGGTCCGCGGCCCTCCGGCCCGCCGGGGCGTCGCCCCGGGTGCCTCGTCACCGCGTTGGGACCATCGTTCGCCCAGCTGGGCGGACGTGCAACGCTGGTGAGAGGATGTGCAGCGGGAGGTGTGTCGGTGGGCGATCGGGTCAGTGACATGTACCGGGCGGCCGAGCTCTACTACGAGCAGGGCGCCACGATGGACGGGGTCGCGCGGCAGCTGCGGACGTCGCGGTCCACGGTCTCGCGTCTGTTGAAGGACGCCCGGGCCTCGGGGGTGGTCCGGATCAGCCTGGTCCGCCCCGAGCAGCGCACCGAGGCCGGCGAGGTGCTGGCGGCGATGTTCGGGATCGAGGTGCACGTCATCCCGGTGCCGGACCTGGTCGGGGACGTGGAGCGGCTGCGGCTGGTCGCCCGGTCGGCGGCCCAGCGGCTGGCGGCGTACGCCACCGAGGCGGTCGACCCGGTGATCGGGATCGCCTGGGGGACCACCCTGGAGCAGGTCGTCCACCAGTTGGAGCCCGTTCCCGGGTCGCGCGCGACCGTCGTGCAGATCAACGGGGCGGCCAATCCGTCCACCTCCGGCATCCCGTACGCGGGGATGATCCTCACCGATGCCGGCCGGGCCCTCGGGGAGCGGGTCGTCCAGTTCCCGGTCCCGGCGTTCTTCGACGAGGCCGAGACCCGCCGGGTGCTGTGGCGGGAGCGGTTCGTCCGCCGGATGCTCGACCTGCGCCGCCGGATGGACCTGGCGGTCTTCAGCGTCGGCGCGCTGTCCGGGCAGGTCGCCTCGCACGTGTACGCCGGCGGCTACCTGTCGGGCGACGAGATCGCCGCCCTGGAGGCGGACGGGGTGGTGGGTGACGTGTGCACGGTGATGCTGCGCCAGGACGGATCGTGGGCCGACATCGCGATCAACGGGCGGGCGTCGGGGATGACGCCCGAGGAGCTCACCGCGGTGCCACGCCGGCTGTGCGTGGTGGGGTCGCCGGGCAAGGCCCGGGCGCTCGCCGGCGCACTGCGGGCCGGCGTGGTGACCCGGTTGGTGGTCGACGACGCCACGGCCCGGAACACCGTGGCGGTGCTCCGGGCCGGCTGAAGCTGCCGCGTCGGGCCGGGTCAGGCGGCCGGGGCCTGGACGATGACGAAGTTGGCGCCCTGGTCGTCGGCGACCGCGGCGAACCGACCGTACGGGGAGTCCTGGGCGGCCTCGACGATCGTGCCGCCCGCCTGGACGATCTGCTCGGCGGTGGCGTCGACGTCGACCGCCCCGATGTAGGTGCGCCAGAACCCGGGGTGACCCTCGCCGAGGAAGGTCGCCTCCATGATCCCGGCGACCGAGTCCTGCGGCGGCAGCTGGTTGGTGGCGTAGCGGAACTCGTCGGTGTCGCTGAGCGGGACGATGTTCCAGCCGAAGACGGCGCGGTAGAAGTCGAGGCTGCTGGCGTACGCCGGAGTGAAGATCTCGAACCAGCACGGCGTGCCGGCGACAGCCATCTTCTGGATGCCGTCGAAGTCGGAGGACTGCCAGAAGCCGGTGGCGCAGTTGCCCGGGTCGAGCACGAGACCCATGGTGCCGGACGTCCCGACCGGCATCGGCGGGACGATGACGGTGCCGCCGTTGGCGGTGGCCCGCTCGCAGGTGACCCCGGCGTCGGGAGTGTCGAGGTAGACGACCCAGGCGTCCGGGCCCGCCGGCATCTCCGGCGTGCGGCCCATCATGCCGCCGATGAAGGCGTCGCCGCTCTTCACCATGTGGTAGTGGCCGAACTCGGCGCCCTGGTCCTCGAAGGTCCAGCCGAAGACCTCGCCGTAGAACGTCCGGGCCTTCTCGATGTCGGTGGTGGTGAGGTCGACCCAGATCGGGCGACCCTGCGCAATCGTGGTCTCGCTCATGGTCGCCATCCTTGCAGTGACCTGTGACACGTGACCAGAGCGGCGGGAGCCGGGATCACCGTCCCCTCAGGTCGTCCCCAGCCGTACCTCCGCCGCACCCCGGGCCGTGTGCGGTGGCGGGTCAGGCCCGGTCCCTGTGGCGCCGGGTGGCGCGCGGCTCGACCACCACCACCTCGCCGTAGCGGGCCACCGCGGAGGTCCAGCCGAGTTCATCGGCGATCCGCTCGTGCAGCGCCGCTGCGGCGTCCGGCTCGCCGTGGACGATGAAGACCGTCTCCGGGGCGGGGGTGAGCTCCGCCAGCCAGGCCATCAGGTCGCTGCTGTCGGCGTGCACGGAGAACTCGGCGTCCCGCACGATGGTGGCCCGCACCGGGATGTAGCGGCCGTGCAGCTTCAGCTCCCGGGCGCCCTCCTCGAGGCTGCGGCCGCGGGTGCCGGTGGCCTGGTAGCCGGTCAGGATGACCGTGTTGCGGGGGTCGGGCAGCATCTCCTCGAGGTGGTGCAGCACCCGACCGCCGGTGGCCATCCCGGAGGAGGAGATGATGATCGCCGGGCCCTCCAGGTCGTTCAGCTCCCGCGAGCTGTCGGCGTCGGGGGTCTCGGTGACGTTCGGCAGGCCGAGGAACTCCTCGACGTCGAGGTCCGGCCGCAGTTCGTCGCGGTGGGCGGGCGCGCGGTAGACCCGCAGCGCGTTGAGCGCCATCGGGCTGTTGACGTAGATCGGCACCATCGGGATCCGTCCCTCCTGCTGCATCCCGCCGATGGTCTTCAGCACCACCTCCGTACGGTCCACGGCGAAGGCCGGGATCAGCACCTGCCCGCCGCGGGCGACGGTGTCGCGGATCGCCGCCGCGAAGTCCTCGTGCGCCAGCTCGGGCTCGGGGTGCTCCCGGTCGCCGTAGGTGGACTCGACCACCACGAACGGCGCCCCCGGCGGGGTGTCCCGCGGCCGCAGCACCGGATGGTCGTGCCGGCCGATGTCGCCGGAGAACAGGATCGCCGTACGATCCGTCGAGACCCGTACGCTCGCCGACCCGAGGATGTGGCCGGCCCGGGTCCAGCGGCAGGTGATCCCGTGGCCCAGGTCGACGTCGGTGTCGTACGCCACCACCCGGAAGTGGCCGAGCGTACGTTGCACGTCCTCCTCGGTGTAGAGCGGCAGCACCGGCTTGTGCCTGGAGTAGCCGTACTTCTCGGCGTGCTCGGCGTCGCGCTCCTGGAGGTAGGCGGCGTCGCGCAGCACGATCTCGGCCAGTGCCGCGGTGCCCTCGGTCAGCCAGACGTCCCCGGTGAACCCGTCCTTGACCAGCCGCGGCAGGTAGCCGCAGTGGTCCATGTGGGCATGGGTGATCACCACGTCGTCGATGTCGGCCGGCTCCACCGGGAAGGGGGCCCAGTTCATCGAGCGCCAGTGCTTCTCGCCCTGGTACATCCCCGCGTCGACGAGGACGCGCCGCCCGTCGAGGGTGAGGAGGAACTTCGAGCCGGTCACGGTGCCGGCCGCGCCGAGGAAGGTGAGGGTCGCGGGAGCCATGGATCCACACTGGACCCCGCCGTGGATCCGCGCCACCGACTCCGGAAGAACTGTCCGGGCAGCGACTTGACCGACGGTCAGTCAGTTGTACGCTGGAGCTCGTGGCGAGGGTGTCCAAGGACCCGGAGGTGCGACGCGAGGAGTTGCTCGACGTCGCCGCCCGGTTGTGCGCCACGGTCGGGTACGACGCCTTCTCGGTGGACGCCCTGACCCGCGAGGCGTCGGTCGCGAAGGGCACGTTCTACTACTACTTCGGCTCGAAGCAGGACCTGCTGTTCGCCCTGGTCGAGCGCTTCGTCGACGCCCTCTTCACCGAGCTGGAACGGGTCGCCGCCGACCTGGAGGGAACCGGTGCCGAGCGCTTCCGGCAGCTGCTGCTCGGCGCGACCTCCTGGAAGGTCGGCCACGTGGGCGACGCGTACGGCTTCGTCCCGCTGCTCTACAAGCGCGAGAACGCGGAGCTGCGCCACCACCTTTTCGACCAGTGGACCGTCCGGTGCCGGGAGATCTTCCTGCCCTGTGTCGCCCGGGGCGCCACCGACGGGTCACTGTCCGTCGACGACCCGGAAGTCACCTGCGACCTCGTGCTGTCGATCTGGATCGACGGGGCCGCCCGGATGTACGACCGGGCGCTCGCGGCGCCGACCGACGACGCCTACGCCGACATCATCATCCGGAACGTCGCTGCCCTGTCGACCGCCGTCGAGCGGGTCCTCGGAGCCGGCGCCGGGTCTTTCACCGTGACCCTCGATCCCGCCTTCGTGCGGGGCAGCCGTGTCGCCTTCCTGGCGGCCCTGGACGGGCCGCTCGACCACCAGCCCAGGAGCTGAACCATGAAGAAGGGCCGCATCATCGCCGGTGTCGCCGCGCTGGCCGTCCTCGCCGCCCTCGGCGGTGGGTACGCCTACTCGCAGCAGGCGGGCAAGCCCACGATCAGCACCGCCCGCGCCGTCGTACAGGACCTGTCGGTGAGCATCTCCGCGCCGGGCAGCGTCGACGCGACCTCGCGCACGTCGGTCTTCTCCCCGATCGCGGGCACCCTGGAGGCGGTCCGGGTCAGCGACGGGCAGACGGTCAAGGCCGGCGACGTCCTCGCCACCCTGGACGGGGCATCCTCGCGGACCGCCGTCGCCCAGGCCAGGGCGCAGGTCGCCCAGGCCGACGCCCAGGCTCGGGCCGCGAGCGCCCAGCTGGCCACCGCCCGGGCCCAGCGCGCGGCCGCGAGGGCGATGCCGACCGCCACCGACGAGCAGAAGTCGGCCCGGAACGCGGCGCTGTCCGCGGCCGACGCCGCGGAACAGTCCGCCCGGGCCGCGCAGTCCGCCGCCTCCGCCGCCCAGTCGTCCGCCGCGGTGGTCCGCACCAACGCCGAGAACAACGCCGGGAAGCTCGCCATCACCGCCCCGACCGGCGGCGTCGTCTCGTTCCCGGTGCTCACGCTGACCTCTCTCGACGGGTCGGGGACCAGGGCCGCCGCCGGGGCCGCGGTGACCACGGCCACGCCGGTCTTCTCCATCGTCGACCTGTCCAGGGTGGACTTCGCCGCCCAGGTCGACGAGGCCGACATCGCGGGGGTCAAGGTCGGCCAGCAGTCCTCGGTCAGCCTGGATTCCTTCCCCGGCGACCCCTTCCCCGGGGCGGTCTCGGAGATCTCCACCAGCTCGATCACCACCAAGACCGGCGGCACCGCCTTCGTCGTCAAGGTGCCGCTCGCCCCCGGTGACCGGTCGGTCCGCCTCGGCATGAGCGGCAACGTGTCGATCGCGACGCAGACCGTCAACGGGGCCCTGGTCGTCCCGATCCAGGCGGTGCAGACCGACGGGACGACGAAGTACGTCTACCGGGTCGCGAACGGCAAGGTCTCGCGGACCACGGTGACCGTGGGGTCGGCCACCGACACCCTCACCCAGGTCACCTCGGGCCTGGCGGCCGGTGACCTCGTCGCCACCAGCCAGCTCGGCTCCCTCAAGGACGGGGCGTCGGTCAATGTGGCCGGTTAGGAGGTCCACCGGGACGCCGGCGCCGGGCCGGTCGCTGCAGCAACCGGCCGACGAGGCGTCGGACGGGGATCGTACGATCGTCCGGACCGAGGACCTGACCAAGGTGTACGGCGCGGGAGACAGCGAGGTGCGGGCCCTCGACGGGGTGAGCATCGCGGTCGCGCCGGGGGAGTTCGTCGCCGTGATGGGCCCGTCGGGATGCGGCAAGTCCACCCTGCTCAACCTGCTGGGCGGGCTCGACTCGCCCACGTCGGGCCGGGTGATGGTCGACGGGGCGGACCTCACCACGCTGCCCGACGACCGGCTGACCCAGCTGCGACGTCGTCGGATCGGCTTCGTCTTCCAGGCGTTCAACCTGATCCCGGTGCTCGACGCGGTGGAGAACGCCGGACTGCCGCTGATCCTCGACGGGGCCCCGGACGCCGACGAACGGGCGACCCGGTGGCTGACCCGGGTCGGACTCGCCGATCGGCTGCACAACCGGCCCGACCAGCTGTCCGGCGGCCAGCAACAGCGCGTCGCCGTCGCCCGGGCGCTGTCGACCGACCCCGCCCTGGTGCTGGCCGACGAGCCCACCGGCAACCTCGACTCGCGCGCGGCGACCGAGACGGCCGAACTGCTGCAGCAGGTGGCGGGTGAGTGGCACCGGTCGGTGCTGATGGTGACCCACGATCCGCGGATCGCGTCGTACGCCCATCGGCTGGTGCTGATGAAGGACGGCCGCGTCGTCGACGACCTACCGCTCGACGGGTCGCGGGAGGGCCCGATCCGGGCCATGGAACGAGCGGGGCTGCTGTGAGCGGGACAGTGCTGACCGGGAACGGGGCGAGCGGGACCGGGGCGAGCGGGACGGTCCGGATCGGTCCGGTCGGCGACCGTGGTGCTCGGGCCGGGGCCGGTCGCCGGCCCTGGGGGGCCGCGCGGGCAAGTCTGATGCTGGCCTGGCGCTACCTGCGCGGGCGGGGGCTGCGGTCCCTGCTGACCAGCCTGGCGGTCGCCCTCGGCGTGATGCTCGTCTTCGGGCTGAACGGCGTGCTGCCCACCATCATGGACACCTTCAACCGGTCGATCATGTCGGCGGCCGGCAAGATCGACATCTCGGTGAGCAGCACGCTGGCCCAGCCGTTCTCGCCGGCGGTGCTGGACAGGGTCGCCCGGGTCGACGGGATCGGGGTCGCGACCGGCGAGGTCGAGCAACAGGCTCCGCTGCCGGTGCGCTCCGAGGTGCCGGTCGCCGACCAGGTTGCCGCGGTGACGGTCGTCGGGGTCGACCCGGCTGTCACCGGGCGGATCCGCGACTACCCGATCGTCGACGGCCGGGTGCTGACAACCAACGACACCGGCTCCGTCGTGCTGGCCTCCGACCTGGCCGGTCGTCTCGGGCTGGGGCCGGGGTCCCAGCTCGCGCTGCCGTCCCAGGTCGGGACGACCCGGTTCACCGTCGTCGGACTGACCTCGACGCCGACCGTCGGCGGCCAGGAACGTGTCTACGTGCCGCTGGCCGCCGCCCAGCAGCTGTTCGGGCTGGGGGACAAACTGACCGTCGTCCAGGCCTCGCTGGCCCCCGGCGCGGACCGGAGCCGGGTCGAGGACGCGGTCCGGACCGCGGCCGGCACCGACTACACCGTCGGCGGCCTGTCCACCAACGCGTCCCTGCTCGCCTCGCTGCAGACCAGCCGGCTGGCGTTCACCCTGTTCGGCGTCTTCGCCGTCGTCACCGCGGGCTTCATCATCCTCAACAGCTTCCGGACGATGGTCGCCGAGCGCCGCCGCGACATCGGCATGCTGCGCGCGATCGGCGCCCGCCGCCGGACCGTGACCGGGATGTTCCTCGCCGAGGCGCTGCTCCAGGGCGTGGTCGGCACCGCGCTCGGCATGCTGCTCGGCTGGGCGATGGCCGCCGGACTGTTCGCGGTGATGGGGCCCTTGTTCGAGAGCGTCGCGCACCTGACGATGGGGCCGCTGCGGTTCGAGTCGACCGCGTACGTCCAGACGATCGCGCTCGGGATGGGCGTCACCGTGCTGGCGGCCCTGATCCCCGCCCGCGCCGCCGGCCGGATCACCCCGATGGAGGCGCTGCGGCCGGTGACCGAGGAGTCGTACCGGGCCTCGGCCGGCGTCCGGGCCTGGATCGGCGTCGCCGCGCTGATCGGCTCGGTGTTCTGCCTCGTCACCCGGGTGGCGGGGCTGGTCGGGGTGGGCGCGGTGCTGTTCCTGATCGGCATCGCCCTGGTGACCCCGGCGGTCGTCAACCCGCTGGCCCGCGCTGTCGGCAACCTGGTCGAGGTCGCGTTCAGCCGGGAGGGGGCGCTGGCCCGCTCGAACCTGCAGCGCAACCCCGGCCGCTCGGCGGTCACCGTCACCGCGGTGATGCTCGGCCTGGCGTCGATCGTGGCGATGGTGACGGTGATCCAGTCGATCTTCGCCGGCTTCCTGGGCTACATCGACAAGTCGCTGAGCGCCGACTACATGGTCATCCCGCAGTCGATCGTGCTGAGTCAGGGCAACGTCGCCGCCGGCCCCGAGCTGGCCCAGAAGATCAAGCACACCGCGGGCATCGGGCCGGTCTCGTCGCTGCGGATCGCTCGCGGCAAGCTGGACGGGCGCGACGTGCAGGTGATCGGGATCGACCCGGCCGGCTACCTGAAGGTCGCCGCCCTGGAGTGGAACGACGGCTCCTCCGACGCCGCCGTCGGCCAGCTGGCCACCGGCCGCTGGCTGATCGGCAACGGCATCTTCTCCAGCCAGGCCGGCCTCGTCCCCGGGCAGGCGGTCACCCTGGACACCCCGAACGGGCAACGTACGTACCACGTCGCCGGCGTCGGCAACGACTACCTCAACGCGAAGGTCTCCACCGTCTACATCAGTCAGGACATGCTGGCGCGCGACTTCAACGTCACCTCCGACCTGCTGATCATGGCCGACCGGCTGCCGAGCGCCGACCCGGTGGCGACCAAGGCTGCCCTGGACCGGATCATCCGCGACTACCCGGGCTTCCGGCTGTACGAGGCCTCCCAGTGGCGGGCCGAGCAGGAGCGCACCTTCAACACCTCGCTGGGGGTCTTCAACGCCCTGATCGCCGCCCTCGCGGTCCCGTCCCTGCTGGCCCTGCTCAACACCCTGGCGATGTCGGTGCTGGCCCGGACCCGCGAGATCGGCATGCTCCGGGCGGTCGGCGCCACCCGCCGGCAGGTTCGCCGGATGGTCGTCGCCGAGTCGCTGCTGCTGTCGGTGATCGGCACCCTGTTCGGCGTGGTCTCGGGGGTCTGGCTGGGCTACGCCCTGGTCCAGGCGATGCGGAACGTCGGCTGGCCGATGCCGTACGCGTTCCCGTACGCCGGGGTGGCGCTGACGATCGTCGTGGGCATCGTCTTCGGTGTCCTCGCCGCGCTGATCCCGGCCCGTTCGGCCGCCAGGCTCGACGTGGTGGCGGCGCTACACCACGAGTGAGGCGGGCACAGAGCGGGACGTCCCGCAGCGGTCGGGCCGTCGGCCTACCATCGCCCTGTGTCAGCTTCGGAGCGTTGGTCCCGGTGGGGCGGAGACGCTGCCGGCGGACCCGGCACTCGCACGCGCCGGGGCGGGCCCGGATCCATCCGGGGAGTGATGATCCCGACGTGGAGGATCCGCGCAATGGCCGCCTGTGGAGCAGTGGAGCGGATGACGGGAATCGAACCCGCGTAGCCAGTTTGGAAGACTGGGGCTCTACCATTGAGCTACATCCGCGCGCGCCCGCTGGGGACGCAGGGCCTCACTATAGCCGAGATCCGGCCCTCCGCCAGCGCAGGCGTCGTGCGACGTTCCTCCACCGGGCCGACGCCCGTCCCGCCCGTCCTCACCGTCGCCGGACGTGCGCCGCCTTCTGCCGGGTCTCCACCTCGTAGTCGGGGTGGGCCTGCATCAGGTCCTTGAGCTTGGGGTAGCCCCACGTACGGGGGTCGAAGTCGGAGGCGAGCCGCGACAGGTTGCTGCCGACGGCGCCCAGGTTGGCCCAGCCGTCGTCCCCGGCGGCTGCGTCCACGGCCTCGGCGAGCAGCCGGTCCAGCTTGGAGTTGCGGGTCAGCATCGGCTTCGCCTCGGGTACGGCCCGGTCCGGCTGTCCGGAGAGGTTCTCCACGTAGATGAAGGTGTCGCAGGCGGCCACGAAGGGCTTCGGCGTCTTGCGTTCGCCGAAGCCGTAGACGGTGAGTCCCTGCTCGCGGATCCGGGCCGCCAGCCGGGTGAAGTCGCTGTCGCTGGAGACGATGCAGAAGCCGTCCAGGTTGCCCGCGTACAGCAGGTCCATCGCGTCGATGATCATCGCGCTGTCGGTGGCGTTCTTGCCGGTGGTGTAGCTGAACTGCTGGATCGGCTGGATCGAGTGCTGCAGCAGCGTCGCCTTCCAGGGCCCCAGATCCGCCCGGGTCCAGTCGCCGTAGGCCCGCCGGACGCTCGCCTTGCCGTGCTTGGCGACCTCCACGACGAGCTGGTCGAGGTGCTGGGCGCCGGCGTTGTCGGCGTCGATCAGGATCGCCAGCCGGGCCTCGTCCGTAGTGTCCGCCATCCTGATCCCCGTCCGACTCGTACGCCCACGACGCCGGCAGTCTCCCACAGGGCGGGTCAGGCCCCGACGTACGCCGCCAGATGCCGGCCGGTGAGGGTTGAGCGGGCGGCGACCAGGTCGGCGGGCGTTCCCTCGAAGACGACCCGGCCGCCGTCGTGGCCGGCGCCCGGGCCGAGGTCGATGATCCAGTCGGCGTGGGCCATCACCGCCTGGTGGTGCTCGATCACGATCACCGACTTGCCGGAGTCGACCAGCCGGTCGAGCAGACCGAGCAGCTGCTCCACGTCGGCCAGGTGCAGGCCCGCGGTGGGTTCGTCGAGGATGTACGTGCCGCCCTTCTCGCCCAGGTGGGTGGCCAGCTTGAGCCGCTGGCGCTCGCCACCGGACAGGGTCGTCAGCGGCTGGCCGATGGTGAGGTAGCCGAGCCCGACGTCGACGAGCCGCTTCAGGACGGTGTGCGCGGCGGGCGTGCGGGCCTCGCCGGTGGAGAAGAACTCCTCGGCCCGGTCGACCGACATCGCCAGCACCTCGCTGATGTCCTGGTCGCCGAGGTGGTACTCCAGCACCGATGCCTGGAAGCGCTTGCCGCCGCACTCCTCGCACGGGACCGCGACGCCGGCCATCATCGCCAGGTCGGTGTAGATCACCCCGGCGCCGTTGCAGACCGGGCAGCCGCCCTCGGAGTTGGGGCTGAACAGCGCGGGCTTGACGCCGTTGGCCTTCGCGAACGCCTTGCGGATCGGGTCGAGCAGGCCGGTATAGGTCGCCGGGTTGCTGCGGCGCGAGCCCTTGATCGCGCCCTGGTCGACCACCACGACGCCCTCGCGGCGGGCCAGCGAGCCGTGGATCAGCGAGCTCTTGCCCGACCCCGCCACGCCGGTCACCACGACCAGCACTCCGGTGGGCACGTCCACGTCGACGTCGCGCAGGTTGTGCTCGGCGGCACCGCGGATCTCCAGGGCACCCTTCGGCGCTCGGAGCGTGTCCTTGAGCCGGGCCCGGTCGTCGAGGTGGTGGCCGGTGAGGGTGTCGGCGGCCCGCAGCTCCTCGACGGTGCCCTCGAAGCAGACCGTGCCGCCCGCGGAGCCGGCGCGGGGCCCGAGGTCGACCACGTGGTCGGCGATCGCGATCATCTCCGGCTTGTGCTCCACCACCAGGACGGTGTTGCCCTTGTCGCGCAGTTGCACCAGCAGTTCGTTCATCCGCTGGATGTCGTGCGGGTGCAGCCCGATGGTCGGCTCGTCGAAGACGTACGTGACGTCGGTGAGGGAGGAGCCGAGGTGGCGGATCATCTTGACCCGCTGCGACTCGCCGCCGGACAGGGTGCCGGACGGGCGGTCGAGGCTGAGGTAGCCCAGGCCGATCCGGACGAACGAGTCCAGGGAGTCCCGCAGGCCCGCCAGCAGCGGCGCCACCGACGGCTCGTCGAGCCCGCGGACCCAGTCGGCGAGGTCGCTGATCTGCATCGCGCAGAGGTCGGCGATGCTCTTGCCGGCGACCTTCGAGGACCTCGCCAGCTCGTTGAGTCGGGTGCCGCCGCAGTCCGGGCAGGTCTGGAAGGTGACGGCCCGCTCCACGAACGCCCGGATGTGCGGCTGCATCGCGTCGACGTCCTTGGACAGGAACGACTTCTGGATCCGGGGGACCAGCCCCTCGTACGTCAGGTTGATGCCCTCGACCTTGATCTTGGTCGGTTCCTTGTGGACCAGGTCGTGGAGCTCTTTCTTGGTGTACTTGCCGATCGGCTTGTCCGGGTCGAAGAGCCCGCTGCTGCGGAAGATCCGGCCCCACCAGCCGTCCATGCTGTAGCCGGGGATGGTCAGCGCGCCCTCGTTGAGCGACTTGGTCGCGTCGAACAGGGCCGACAGATCGACGTCGGTGACGTTGCCGGTGCCCTCACAGCGCGGGCACATGCCGCCGACGATGGTGAACTCCCTGCGCTCGGCCCGCTTGTTGCCGGCCTCGACGGTGATCGCCCCGGCGCCGTGGGCGGAGGCGATGTTGAACGAGAACGCCTGTGACGACCCGATGTGCGGGCGGCCGAGTCGGCTGAACAGGATCCGCAGCATGGCGTTGGCGTCGGTCACGGTGCCGACCGTGGAGCGGATGTTGGCGCCGAGCCGTTCCTGGTCGACGATGATCGCCGTCGTCAGCCCGTCGAGGACGTCGACGTCCGGGCGGGCCAGCGTCGGCATGAACCCCTGCACGAACGCGCTGTACGTCTCGTTGATCAGACGCTGCGACTCGGCCGCGATGGTGCTGAACACCAACGAGCTCTTGCCCGACCCGGAGACGCCGGTGAAGACCGTCAGGCGCCGCTTCGGGATGTCCAGGCTGACGTCCCTGAGGTTGTTCTCCCGCGCCCCGCGGACCCGGATCAGGTCGTGGCTGTCGGCCACGTGCTGCCTACGGGCCGCCTCGATGCCGAGGTCCTCACTCATCGGTGCCGCCTTCCTGTCGTGCCCGTCCGCGCCGGTCGGGCTCGTGCGGTGGTCGGTCGTACGGGCCCCGGGGATGGCTGGTGACCTCGACGGGACTCGTGACCTGGTCTGGGACTGTGACCTCGACCATGGTGTCCCGGTTGTCGCAGTCAGGCAACCCTGTCCTGATCGGCCGGGGAGGTCGTCCTCGAGACCCGGCTCACCGGGGCGCGCCGGCCGATCACCGCGGACCTGGCGTACGCGTCGACATCGACGGACGCGGACTGCCTGCCGTTGCTGGGCGCCGGGGCGGACTCGCGCTCGCCGTCGTCGTCCCGGTGGTGATGGTCGTCCCCGGCTTGGCGCTGAGCCTCCTCGCAGCCGGCGGCACGGTCGCCGGGGGCGCGGCTGCCCTGGGCCCCGTGGCGGTCTACTTCGTCTCGAACCTGGTCACCAGCGGGACCGAGGAGTTCGGCTGGCGCGCCTTCCTCTACCCGCGCCTCAGGGAGGGCGGGCGATCGTTCTGGCGGGCTTCGCTGGTCGGCGGGATCATCTGGGCGGTCTGGCACTACCCGCTCCACGTCATCCTGTTCTGGGGACGCCCGGTGGTGACGGCGGTGTCGATCGCCGGCTCCACCGCCGCCCTGATCGCGATGAGCTACATCTCCAATCTCGTCGTCGAGAGGGCCGGTGCGGTCGGGCCGGCCATGCTGCTCCACGCCCTGAACAACACCGGCGCCTTCCTCGTCGTCCTGCTGTTCCCCGGGAGTCCCTTCGGGTTCCTCACCGCGCTGGTGTCGTGGGGCCTCGTCTGGTTCCTGGACCGCAGGTACCGTCCGGACGCCGCCGTGCGCAGCGCTGGGCGAGACGAGGCAGCGTGACCGGACGGGGCGCGGACGTGCGCGGCGATCGCACCTGCGACAGCGGCGGATGGGTCATCGAGCGGTGACGATGCTCGCGACGAGGACCGATGTGGCCACCAGCGCGCAGCCGAGCTCGATCACGATGCCGGCCCCGAGGGCCCTGACCGTCTCCCAGCCGGTCGCCGCGGCCTGACGGACGTCGCGCACCCGGTACCCATCCGGTAGCCATGGCGGATGTTCGATCTGACCGGATCGGCGCCATGGCGCGGTGCGCAGGTACCCCCATCACCGCGCAACGCGCCGTATCCGGACAGACGAAACCGCCCCCCATCCCTCGCCATCACGCGGGCTGGGGGGCGGTTTCAGCTGTCGGGGCGACAGGACTCGAACCTGCGGTCTCCTGCTCCCAAAGCAGGCGCGCTAGCCACTACGCTACGCCCCGGTCGTACGGGCGGCCCGGTGCCGATCGTCGCCGCCGGGTCGTACGGGAATCGTACGGCTCGACAGGCAGGACCCGCCGCTCGTAACTGTTGGAGTGTAGCGGCGGGGGAGCGGGGTGGCCAAGTCCACATTTTCGAGCAGGCGGGGGGTCAGGTTAGGATGTCATCCTGTCTGCGCCGGGCGAGGACTCCGCTGCGGGCACCCATGACTTGAGGGGGCGACCATCCGGCCGTCGCCCTGCGTCCATCGATTCAGGAGTATCCGTCTTGCCGAGCACTGTTGAGCAGCTGAGCCCCTCGCGGGCCAAGATCACCGTCGAGGTGCCCTTCGCCGATCTGAAGCCTCACCTGGACAAGGCCTACAAGGAGATCGCCCAGCAGGTGCAGATCCCGGGCTTCCGTCCCGGCCACGTGCCGGCGTCGATCATCGACCAGCGGTTCGGCCCGGGCGTCGCCCTGGAGCAGGCCCTGAACGAGGCACTCCCGGATCTCTACTCCGCCGCCGTCACCGAGCACGAGCTCGTGCCGCTGACCCAGCCGGAGATCGAGGTGACCAAGCTCGAGGTCGGCGAGACCGTCGAGTTCACCGCCGAGATGGACGTCCGCCCCGACTTCATGATCCCCGCGTTCGACGCCATCGAGGTCGACGTCGACCCGATCGAGTCGACCGAGGAGGAGCTCGAGGAGCAGGTCAAGATCCTGCGCGAACGCTTCGCCACGAACACCGAGGTCGACCGTGCGGCCGCCGAGGGCGACCTGGTCACCTTCGACCTGAAGGCGACCAAGGACGGCGAGCTCGTCGAGGGCGGCGAGGCCGAGGGCGTGACCTACCGGGTCGGCGCCGGCGGCATGGTCGAGGGCATGGACGAGGCCCTCACCGGGATGACGGTCGGCGAGACCAAGGCCTTCACCTCCACCCTCGTCGGCGGCCCGGCGATGGGCCTGGAGGCCGAGATCGAGGTGACCGTCACCAAGGTGCAGGAGCAGGAGCTGCCCGAGGTCGACGACGACTTCGCCCAGATGGTGTCCGAGTTCGACACCGCCGAGGAGATGTACGAGGACCTCCGCGACAATCTCGCCCGCCTGCACCGCGTCGACCAGGCCAACGCGGCCCGTGACAAGGTGCTCGAGGCCGTCATCAAGCAGATCGACATGGAGCTGCCGGCACAGCTGCTGGCCGCCGAGGTCGAGGCCCGCAACAGCCAGGTCGACCAGGAGCTCGCCCAGGCCGGAATGACCCTGAAGCAGTACCTGGCCGACACCGAGGACCAGGACCAGACCGAGGAAGAGTTCCGCGCCGACCTCGCCGAGCGCGCCGCCGACTCCGTCAAGGCCCAGCTCGTCCTCGACCGGATCGCCGAGGACCACGACGTCCAGATCGAGCAGACCGACCTGACCGAGCACCTGTTCGCCCGGGCCCGTGCCAACCGCACCTCCCCCGAGCAGGAGATGCAGCACATGCTCGAGCACGACCACACCCAGGACTGGATGACCGAGATCCGCCGTTCCAAGGCGCTCGCGCTGATCCTCGGCTCCGCCACGGTCAAGGACACCGAGGGCAACGTCGTCGAGGTGAAGAACCTGCAGCCCGACGGCACCTTCGCCGAGCCGGCCGACGAGGCCGAATCCGAGGTCGAGGCCGCCGAGGAGAAGGTCGCCGAGAAGGACGAGGCACCGGCCGAGGCCGCCGCCGAGTGACCGTCGGTCCCCGCACGATCCAGGGCGGCCGCTCCTCCGGGAGCGGCCGCCCTCGTCGTCTGCTCTGCCCGTAGCGAACACGACCCGGATCGGGTCCGTTTTGTCACGGTTGCCCGGTAGGTTCGGGATCGTGAACGTGAATCAGGGAAGCCCCCTCGCCGCCAACGGCGCGAGCCCACTCGGCATGGCGGACAATGTCTACCAGTCCCTCCTGGCGAACCGGATCATCTTCCTGGGCTCGGAGGTCAGGGACGAGAACGCGAACGCGATCTGCGCCCAGATGCTCCTCCTGAACGCCGAGGACCCGGAGAAGGACATCTACCTCTACATCAACTCCCCGGGTGGTTCGGTGACCGCGGGCATGGCGATCTACGACACCATGCAGTGGATCTCGAACGACGTCGCCACGGTGGCCATGGGCATGGCGGCCTCGATGGGGCAGTTCCTGCTCAGCGCTGGCAGCCGCGGCAAGCGCTACGCCCTGCCGCACAGCCGGATCCTGATGCACCAGCCGCTGGGCGCCATCGGCGGCACCGCCACCGAGGTCAAGATCAACGCCGAGCAGCTGCTGGCCACGAAGAAGGAGATGGCCAAGCTGATCTCCGAGCACACCGGCCAGCCGCTCGACAAGATCGAAGCCGACTCCGACCGCGACCGGTGGTTCACCGCGCAGGAGGCCCTCGAGTACGGCTTCATCGACCACGTCTACGAGAAGGCCTCGCAGATCACCGCCGGCCGCGACGACGCCCCGAACCAGTGAGGAGGATGACCATGGACAAGCAGCATCTCGCCCGGTTCAACATGGAGCAGCGCCACGAGGCCCTGCAGCCCGGGGGCTCCGCCCCGCTGGGTCCGTCGATGGACTACTTCATCCCGCAGTGGGAGGAGCGTACGTCGTACGGCGTGCGCCGCGTCGACCCCTACACCAAGCTCTTCGAGGACCGGATCATCTTCCTCGGCACCCCGGTGACCGACGACATCGCCAACGCGGTGATGTCGCAGCTGCTGGTGCTGCAGTCGATGGACCCGGAGCGCCCGATCAGCATCTACATCAACTCGCCCGGTGGCTCCTTCTCCGCGATGAGCGCCATCTACGACACGATGCAGTACATCAAGCCCGACGTACAGACGATCTGCCTGGGCATGGCCGCCTCCGCCGCGGCCGTGCTGCTCGCCGCCGGCACCAAGGGCCAGCGCCTCGCACTGCCCAACTCGACGATCCTGATCCACCAGCCGTCGATGGGGCAGACCTCGTACGGCCAGTCCTCCGACATCGAGATCCAGGCCAACGAGATCCTCCGGATCCGTGCGCTGATGGAGAAGATGCTGTCCGACGCCACCGGCCAGACGACCGAGCAGGTCAGCCGCGACGTCGACCGGGACAAGTACCTCACCGCCCAGGAGGCGAAGGAGTACGGCCTGATCGACGACGTGCTGAAGTCCCTCAAGGACGTCTAGGCCACGGGGGAGGACCGACCATGTCGCGCATCGGGGAGACCGGTGACCTGCTGAAGTGCTCCTTCTGCGGGAAGAGCCAGAAGCAGGTCAAGAAGCTCATCGCGGGGCCGAACGTCTACATCTGCGACGAGTGCATCGAGCTGTGCAACGAGATCATCGAGGAGGAATTCTCCGAGACCGGCGAGACCGGCACCTTCGACGAACTCCCCAAGCCACAGCAGATCCGGGACTTCCTCGACGAGTACGTCATCGGGCAGGACTCGGCGAAGAAGACCCTCGCGGTGGCGGTCTACAACCACTACAAGCGGGTCCAGGCGCAGAACGCCCCGACTCCTCGGCGGGCCGCCGAGGAGGACGGGGTGGAGCTGGGCAAGTCCAACATCCTGCTGATCGGCCCGACCGGGTGCGGCAAGACGTACCTGGCGCAGACGATGGCGCGGATGCTGAACGTACCGTTCGCGATGGCGGACGCCACGGCGCTGACCGAGGCCGGCTACGTCGGTGAGGACGTCGAGAACATCCTGCTGAAGCTGATCCAGGCTGCGGACTTCGACGTGCACAAGGCCGAGACCGGCATCATCTACATCGACGAGATCGACAAGGTGGCCCGCAAGTCGGAGAATCCGTCGATCACCAGGGACGTCTCCGGTGAGGGCGTCCAGCAGGCGCTGCTGAAGATCCTCGAGGGGACGGTCGCCTCGGTCCCACCGCAGGGCGGCCGCAAGCACCCGCACCAGGACTTCATCCAGATCGACACCACCAACGTGCTGTTCATCGTGGGTGGGGCGTTCGCCGGCCTGGACGACATCATCAACGAGCGGGTCGGCAAGCGGCCGCTCGGGTTCAACAACGACCTGGCCGCCCGCCAGGAGAAGAACCCGGACCCCTACTCCGACGTCCGCCCGGAGGACCTGCACAAGTACGGGCTGATCCCCGAGTTCATCGGCCGCCTGCCGATGATCGCCACCGTGGCCCCGCTCGACCGCGAGGCCCTGGTGCGGATCCTGGTCGAGCCGCGCAACGCGCTGGTGCGCCAGTACCAGCGGTTGTTCGAGCTGGACGGGGTGGACCTGGACTTCACCGACGAGGCCATCGGGGCGGTCGCCGAGGCGGCCCTCCAGCGCGGCACCGGCGCCCGGGGCCTGCGGGCGATCCTGGAGGAGTCCCTGCTCGACGTGATGTACGAGGTGCCGTCCGACGAGAGCATCAGCCAGGTGGTGGTCGACGCCGACGTGATCACCGCGGGCGCCAAGCCCCAGTTGCTCAGCCGGGCCAAGGCCAGCAAGCGCGGCCAGCGGCACGAGCGCACCGCCTGACCGGCATCATTTCGGTGTGACGAAGAGGCCCGCGGATCACTCCGCGGGCCTCTTCCGTTCCTGGACGGCGCCGGTTCGCCCCGGGCTGATCAGGCCTGCTCGGGCTCCAGTTCCACCTCGGCGGCGATCGGGCCGTCACCGGGGGTCCAGGTGATCTCCCCGATGATCCGGCCCACCGCGCGCAGGTCCGCCTCGACACCCTGCAGCAGCGCGAGGGCGTCTCGCGGGCCGCTGATCGTCACGGCGGTGATCTGCGTCTTCATCGACCGCTTGGCCGCCGACTTGGCGCCACGCAGCAGCTCGAGGGCTGCGGCCACGTCGGTCAGCACGTCCGGGTCACCGACACCGGTCAGGCCGTCGGTGAGCTCGCCCGGCATCGGCCAGGCGGCGCGGTGCACCGAGCCCTCCTGCCACCAGGACCAGACCTCCTCGGTGACGAACGGCATGATCGGCGCGAACAGCCGCAGCTGCACCTTGAGGGCCAGCGCCAGCGCGTTCTGCGCCGAGGCGGCCTTCGCCGCGCCCTGCGCGCCGTACGCCCGCTCCTTGACCAGCTCGAGGTAGTCATCACAGAACTGCCAGAAGAACTTCTCCGCGGTCTCCAGCGCCACCGAGTAGTCGTACGCCTCGAAGGCCTCGGTCGACCGGCGCACCACGTCGGCCAGGGCGGTCAGCATGGCCAGGTCAGCCGACTCGGTCACGGCGGCGGTGTCGGTCGCCGTGCCGTAGCCGAGGACGAACTTCGACGCGTTGAGGATCTTCATCGCCAGCCGGCGACCGACCTTCATCTGCTTCTCGTCGAACGGGGAGTCCATGCCGGGGCGGGCCATCGCGGCACGCCAGCGCACCGCGTCGGCGCCGAACTTCTCCAGGATCTCGGAGGGCACCACGACGTTGCCCTTCGACTTCGACATCTTCTTGCGGTCGGGGTCGACGACGAAGCCGGAGATGGTCGCGCGGGCCCAGGGCAGCGAGCCGAACTCGAGGTGCGACCGGACGATCCGGGAGAACAGCCAGGTGCGGATGATGTCGTGCGCCTGGGGGGCCATGTCCATCGGGAAGACCTTCCCGAACAGCTCCTCGTCGCGGCCCCAACCGCCGGCGATCCACGGGGTGAGCGACGAGGTGGCCCAGGTGTCCATCACGTCGGGGTCGGCGATGAAGCCGCCCGGCTGGTTGCGCTGCGACTCCTGGTACCCGGCGGGGCACTCCGAGGCCGGGTCGACCGGCAGGGCCGCCTCGTCGGCGACGATCGGGTGGTCGTAGTCCGGCTCGCCGTCGGCGTCGAGGGCGTACCAGACGGGGAACGGCACGCCGAAGTAGCGCTGGCGCGAGATCAGCCAGTCACCGTTCAGGCCGCCGACCCAGTCCTCGTAGCGGTGCCGCATGTGCGCCGGCACCCAGTCGAGCTCCTCGCCGCGCTTCAGCAGCGCCTGCTTGAGGTCCTCGTCGTGGCCGCCGTTGCTGATGTACCACTGGCGGGTCGAGACGATCTCCAGCGGCTTGTCGCCCTTCTCGTAGAAGTTCGTCTTGCGCTGGGTCGGCTCGGGATCACGGACGAGCTCGCCGTTCTCCCGCAGCATCGCCACGGTCTCCTCGCGCGCCGAGTAGGTCGTCTTGCCGGCGATCCGCTCGTACGCGTCGGCGTTGACCACCCAGTCGGGGATCTCCCGGGACAGCCGGCCGTCGCGGCCGATGATCGTCCGGGTCGGGAGGTTGAGCTCACGCCACCAGGTGACGTCGGTGAGGTCGCCGAACGTACAGCACATCGCGATGCCCGACCCCTTGTCGGGCTCCGCGTCGCGGTGCGGGAGCACCGGCACCTCGACGCCGAACACCGGCGTCGTCACGGTGCTGCCGAACAGCGGCTGGTAGCGCTCGTCGTCCGGGTGGGCGATCAGCGCGCAGCAGGCGGCCAGCAGTTCGGGGCGGGTGGTCTCGATCACGACCTCGCCGCCGTCGGGCCGGTGGAAGTTCAGCGCGTGGTAGAAGCCGGGGTAGTCCCGGGCCTCGAGCTCGGCCTGGGCGACCGCGGTCTGGAACGTGATGTCCCACATCGTCGGCGCCTCGGACATGTACGCCTCGCCGCGCTCGAAGTTGTGCAGGAAGGCCCGCTGGGCGACGGCCTGCGACGCGTCGGAGATCGTGGTGTAGAGCAGCTTCCAGTCGACCGACAGGCCGACGTGCTTCCACAGGTCCTCGAACACCTTCTCGTCGACCGACGTCAGCTCGTGGCACAGGGCCACGAAGTTGCGGCGGCTGATCGGGACCTGGCGCTTCGGGTCCGGCTTGGCCGGCGGGGTGAAGTCCGGGTCGTACGGGATCGACGGATCGCACCGCACCCCGTAGTAGTTCTGCACCCGGCGCTCGGTCGGCAGGCCGTTGTCGTCCCAGCCGATCGGGTAGAACACCTCCTTGCCGCGCATCCGCTGGTAGCGGGCCACGACGTCGGTGTGGGTGTAGGAGAACACGTGGCCGACGTGCAGCGAGCCGGAGACGGTGGGCGGCGGGGTGTCGATCGAGAACACCGAGGCGCGTGGGGCGGAGCGGTCGAAGGCGTACGTCCCGGCCTCGTCCCAGCGGGTGCCCCAGGTGTCCTCGAGTCCCTCCAGGGCCGGCTTCTCCGGTACCCGGGCCTCGCCGACCGGGGTGACCGCGGAGGGCGGTGCCGGGGTGGACGGGGTGTTCCGGAGGGGTTCGCTCATGGGGTGCATCTTACGGACTGGTCTCACCTCCACGCACACCACGGGTGGGGGCGAGACCAGTCCCGGCCGGTCGTCGGGAGCACCCCGGCGACCGGCCGACGCGCGGGTCAGCTGCCTGCGGCAGCCTTGGCGACGGTGGCACCGAACTGGTCGGCCGCGGTCATCGTGGACAGGTCGACGTTCTTGCCGTTGACCCGGACGGTCGGGGTGCCGGTCACCCCGTCCTTGGCGGCGGCGGTGTTCGTCCTGCTGGCGAAGCTCTTGTACTTGCCGGTGTCGTAGCACTGCTGGAACTGGGTCAGCTTGTCACCGGTGGTCCCCAGCTGGGTGGGCAGCTGGTTGCGCAGCAGGTCGTCGGTGTAGCCCTGCCCCTCCTGGGCCGGCTGGTTGTTGAAGACCAGCTGGTGGTAGGCGGCGTAGTCCCCGACCTCGGCGTAGCAGGCCGCCGCGTTCGCGGCCCGCACCGACGCGTCGTTGCGCAGGTTGGTGTCCAGGAAGGTCATCGGCCGGTAGATCAACTGGTAGTCACCCTGCTGGGCGCCACCGAGGATGTACTGGCCGGCCGACCGCTCCAGCGACCCGCAGCCGGGGCACTGGTAGTCGAAGAACAGCTCGACGACCGGCTTGCCGTCGGCCTTGCCGGGGTTGACGATGATGCCGTTGCCCGCCGCTGTCGTGTTCGGCGGGACCGAGCCGTTCGCGGCCGGCTTCGAGCGCCCCTGAGCCCAGACCAGGCCGCCGATGACCAGGACGGCGACCGCGACGACCGAGATGGCCGTGATGACGATCTTCCGGGTCCGGGCGCGCTTCGCCTCGGCCTCGGCCTGGGCGCGCAACTGGGCCCGGCGGTTGCTTGCGGGTGTGGGGCCTGCCGACTTGTTGCTGGTCATCCAGGAGCCTTCCTTCACTGGTTGCTGGCGGTGATCGTGTCATGCGGCCGGTCCGATCCGGCGTCGCATCGTGCGGGGCGCCGGACTCCTCCGGATCGTACGGCCGGTCGGATCACCCGCCGGCCCGGTCTCAGCGGGTCAGGAGCGGGCGCCCGCCGCGTCGTCGTCCGCGTCCTCGGCGTCGTCGAGGACGACCGGGGCGACGGCGAACAGGCGGTCCTCCAGGGCGAACGGGGTGCGGGGCCGGACGACCAGGAAGACACCGAGAGCCATCAGACCGAGGTCGCGGAGGATCTCCAGGCCGTACTTCGTCTGGTTGGCGGCGACCTGGCCGCCGCCGCCGAAGCAGCCGCAGTCGATGGTGAGGCCCCGGGCCCACGCCTGGGTGATCCCGACGATGAAGGCGAGCATGAACAGGCCGCCGACCAGGGCCGCCCACCGGGTGAACAGGCCGACGACGAGCAGCAGGCCGACGATGATCTCCAGTGGCGGCAGCACATGACCGACCACGACGGCCACGTCGTACGGCAGGATCTGGTAGCCGCGGACGGCGAGCACGGACTGCTCGAGGTCGGTGACCTTGAGCGCGCCCGCGACCACCAGCACGCCGCCCAGCACGAGCCGGCACGCCACGCCGATCCAGTCGAGGACACGCGACCGGGTCGAACCGGTGTCCGACGCGGTGGTGGGCGCGGCGAGGGGGTGGGTCGCGGGGGTCATGGTTGAAAGTCTAACGGGGGCCCGGACGGCCTCGACCGGGGCGGGTGCCGCTCGCGGCACGTACGCTCCCGTCCGGGGCACCGGCGGCCGGGCCCGCGCGTCTAGACTTCGGGACGATATGTCTGAGATCACCCCTGACCCGACGGCCGCCCGCACCGGCGAGGCCGACCACCGCGCGCTGACCGCCGAACTCACCGCGCGGTGGCCCGAGCACCGGGTCGGCCCGTCCCTGGCCCGGATCGGCGCCCTCTGCGAACTGCTCGGCGACCCCCAGCATGCGATGCCGGTGATCCAGATCACCGGGACGAACGGTAAGGGCAGCACGGCGATCATGATCGACGCGCTGCTGCGCTCCGTGGGGCTGCGGACCGGCCGGTTCAGCTCCCCGCACCTCACCGACGTCCGGGAACGGATCAGCATCGACGGCGCCCCGATCAGCACCGAGCGCTTCCGCGCGGTCTGGGAGGACATCGCCCCGTACGTGGCGATGGTCGACGAGCAGCAGCTCGACGGCATCCCGATGACGTTCTTCGAGGTGATCACGGGCATGGCGTACGCCGCCTTCGCCGACGCACCGGTCGACGTGGCCGTCGTCGAGGTCGGGATGGGGGGCCGCTGGGACGCCACCTCGGTCGCCGACGCCACGGTCGCGGTGTTCACCCCGATCAGTTACGACCACATGCACCTCCTCGGCAACACCCTCACCGAGATCGCCACCGAGAAAGCGGGGATCATCAAGGAGGGGAGCCATGTGGTGACCGCCGGCCAGGACCTCGAGGCGGCGACCGTGCTGCTGCGCCGGGCCACCGAGACCGGGTCGCTGGTCTCCGCGGAGGGCGTCGACTTCGGCCTGATCGACCGGACGTCCGCCCTCGGCGGCCAGGTGATCGCGGTGAACGCCAGTTCCGGCCCGGTCCGCGACCTGCACCTTCCCCTCTACGGGGAGCACATGGCCCACAACGCCGCCCTGGCGATCGCGTCGGTCGAGACCTTCCTCGGGATGAAGGCACTCACCCCCGAGGTGATCCAGGACGGCTTCGACCAGGTCGTCGCTCCCGGGCGGATGGAGGTGGTGCGGACCTCGCCGACGATCGTGCTCGACTCCGCGCACAATCCGCACGGCGCCGCGGCGGTCGTCCGCACGATCCAGGAGGCGTTCACCTTCAGCCCGCTGATCGGCGTCTTTGCGGCGATGCGGGACAAGGACGTCCGCCAGGTGCTGGAGACCCTCGAGCCGGTGATGCACCAGATCGTCGTCACCACGGTCGCCGCCACCACCCGGGCCCTGGCCCCGGAGGAGCTCGGCGACCTCGCCCGCGAGGTCTTCGGCGGCGACCGGGTCCGGGTCGCGCCGACCATGGCCGAGGCCCTGGAACAGGCCATGCTGATCGCCGACACCCTGATGGCCGAGGGCGTCGACCCGCAGCTGCTGGCGGGGGAGGGCGACGTCCCGCCGACCCCGGGCATTCTGGTCACCGGCACGGTGATCGGGATCGGCGAGGCCCGTGGGATCCTCGTACCCGGGGAACGGGCCGCCGGCGAGAGCCGGAGCGCCGCCCGGGCGGCGACCACCGACGGTGCGGCCCAACTGGAGATCGGCACCACCGGCTGGGGCGCCGAAGGAGAGGACTGACGTGCTGCTCGGCAAGGACAACCCGATGATGCGGGTGCTGCTGATGACCCTCTACTGCGAGGTGGTGGTCTTCGGTCTGTCCCTCGCGGTGATGATCATGGTCGACGGCGTACGCCCGGCCGTGGCCGGTGCCCTCGGCGGCCTGGCGGCGCTGCTCGCCCTGGTCGCGGGCGTGCTGCTCAAGCGCGGCGCATACGGACAGGTGCTCGGCTGGCTCACCCAGGTGGTCGGTGTCGCCCTGGGCATCGCCAGCCCGATCATGTTCGTCGTGGGTGGCGTCTTCGCGGGCATCTACCTGGCCATGTTCATCCTCGGCCGCCGGATCGAGACGGGCCGTACGGCCTGAGCCGGGGGCCGGCGCCGGCGTTCCGTACGGCCTGCGTTCCGCACGGCGAGTCCCGTGTCACGGTCCGGTTTCGGTCGCCGCGGCCCGTCCCGGGGGCAGACGGAGGCGTTCACAGGGTCCGCTAGGGTGGCGGTATGACCGAAGCGCAGCGCACTCTCGTCCTGATCAAGCCTGACGCCGTCGCGCGGGGCCTCGTCGGAGCAATCCTGGCGCGGTACGAGAGCAAGTCGCTGCGGATCGTCGCGATGGAGCTGCGCACCATTGACGCCGCCCAGTCGGACGCCCACTACGCCGAGCACCTCGAGCGGGCCTTCTACCCCGGTCTGCGCGACTTCGTCACCTCCGGCCCGCTGGTCGCCCTCGTCCTCGAGGGTGACGCCGCGGTCGAGGCCGTCCGGGCCCTGAACGGGGCCACCGACGGCCGCAAGGCGGCTCCCGGCACCATCCGTGGTGACTGGTCGCTGTCCAACCAGGCCAACCTCGTGCACGGGTCCGACAGCCCTGACAGCGCCGCCCGCGAGATCGCCCTCTGGTTCCCCTCCCTGGCCTCCGGGCCGGGCGGTCAGTGACTGGCCTGATCGCCGTCCACTTCGGGCTGGCGATCCTGGCTCCAGGCTTCAGTCGGCTGCTCGGCCGGCGCGTCTTCCTGCTGTTCGCGCTCGCCCCCGCTGCCGCCGCCGCGTGGTTGGCCACCCTGTACCCGACGATCGTCGAGGGCGGGGCGTACGTCGTCCACCAGCCGTGGGTGCCCGGGATCGGGCTCACCTTCGACCTGCGGATCGGGCTGCTGCAGTGGGTCCTCGGCCTGGTGGTCAGCGTCGTCGGGTCGCTGGTGCTGTTCTACTGCCGCTGGTACTTCGCCGGCGGACCGCCACAGCCGAGGGTGGCCGGTCTGCTGGTGGCTTTCGCCGGGTCGATGCTCGGCCTGGTCAGCGCCGACAACCTGCTCTACCTGTACGTCTTCTGGGAGCTCACCACCGTCTTCTCCTACCTGCTGGTCGGGCACAACCCGCTGCGCGCCGCCAACCGCGGCGCCGCGCTGACCGCCCTGCTGGTGACGAGCTTCGGCGGCCTGGCGATGCTCGCCGGCCTGCTGATGCTGGGCTCGGCGGCGCACAGCTACTCGCTGGCCGCGGTGGTCGAGGCGGCGCCGCGCGGTGCCGTCGTGGTCGGTGCCGTGGTGCTGGTGCTGGTCGGTGCACTGACCAAGTCCGCCCAGGTGCCGTTCCACTTCTGGCTCCCCGGGGCGATGGCCGCCCCCACCCCGGTCTCGGCCTACCTGCACTCGGCGGCCATGGTGAAGGCCGGAGTCTACCTGCTTGCCCTGCTCGCGCCGGGCTTCGCCGGGGTGCCGGGCTGGCGCCCGATCGTGATGACGGTCGGCGCGGTGACGATGGTGCTGGGTGGCTACCGGGCGTTGCGCCAGCACGACATCAAGCTGCTGCTGGCGTACGGCACCGTCTCCCAGCTCGGCTTCCTGATCGTGCTGCTCGGCTCGGGCACCCGGGCCGGGGCCGTCGCCGGACTGGCGATGCTCGTCGCGCACGCGATCTTCAAGTCCACGTTGTTCCTCACCGTCGGCATCGTCGACCGCTCCACCGGCACCCGCGACCTGCGCGAGCTGTCCGCGGTGGGACGCCAACTGCCCTGGCTGGCGACGGCGGCCACGCTCGCCGGGATGGCGATGGCCGGCCTGCCGCCCACCGCCGGTTTCCTCGCCAAGGAGGCTGCCTTCGAGGCGGTGGTCAACTGGGTGGTCGACCCGCTCTCCGACGGCACCGGCATGCTGCCCGGCCCTTCGATCGCGATGGCCGCGCTCCTGGTCGTCGGGTCGGTCCTCACCGTGGCCTACACGCTGCGGTTCCTCTGGGGGGCGTTCGCCACCAAGCCCACGGTGCCCAAGCCGACCGTCGTCCGGACCGTGCCGGCCGGCTTCGCCGCCGCGCCGCTGCTGCTGGGCGCGGTGACCGTCGTCCTCGGTGCGCTGGGCCCGGAATGGACCGGGATCATCATGCCGTACGGCGAGACGCTGCCGGTCGGCAAGGAGTCCCACGGCCTGTCCCTGTGGGGCGGGCTCACCCCGGCCCTCGCCCTGTCGGTGTCCGTCTGGGTGCTCGGTGGCCTGATGTTCGTCCTGCGGGACCGGGTCGCCGCGTTGCAGGAGACGATGCCGACCGTCCCGCCGGCGGACCAGACCTTTCATCGCTTCATCCGCTGGCTCGACCGGGCGGCGGTCGACGTCACCGCGAGGGTCCAGCCGGGCTCCCTGCCGCTCTACCTGGCCGCCATCCTGGGCATGCTGGTGCTGTTCACCGGCACCGCGGTCTTCACCCAGACCGGTCTCGGCAACGGCGTACGACTCTGGGACACCCCGGTGCAGGCGGTCATCGGCGCGGTGATGTGCGTCGCCGCCTGGCTCGCCGCCAACTCCCGAGGCCGGCTCAAGGCGGTCATCCTGGTCGGGGTGACCGGCTACGGCCTGGCGCTGCTGTTCCTCATCCACGGGGCACCGGACCTGGCGCTGACCCAGGTGCTGACCGAGACCGTGTCGATCGTGGTCTTCGTCCTGGTCCTGCGCAAGCTGCCGAAGTACTTCACCGACCGCCCGCTGACCTCGATGCGATGGTGGCGGATCGTGCTGGCCGTCGCGGTCGCCTGCACCGTCGTCGGCGCCGTCCTGGTCGCCTCGACCGCTCGGGTCGCCGAGCCGGTGTCCACCGAGTTCTACACCCAGGCCTGGGAGATCGGGCACGGCACCAACATCGTCAACGTCACCCTCGTCGACACCCGCGCCTGGGACACCTTCGGGGAGATCTCGGTGCTGCTGATCGCCGCGACCGGCGTCGCCTCGCTGATCTTCATCCGGGCGCGGTACAGCCTGCGGAGCCCGGCCCCGACCCGGGCCCCCGCCGATCGCGGGTCCGCCGGCGCCGAGGGCCGGGAGACCCGTGCCTACAGCTGGCTGCGCGGCGGCCAGGCGCTGTCTCCGCTGCGGCGCTCGCTGGTGATGGAGGTCGTCACCCGGCTGCTGTTCCCGGTGATGATGATCACCTCCGTCTACGTCCTGATGGCCGGCCACAACCACCCCGGCGGTGGCTTCGCCGGCGGCCTGATCGCCGGACTGGCCCTGGTCCTGCGCTACCTCGCCGGGGGTCGTCACGAGCTCGACGACGCCGCCCCCGTCGACGCCGGCGCGGTGCTGGGCTCGGGCATGGTCGTCGCCGTCGGCTCGGCGGTCGCTCCGCTGGCGTTCGGCGGCGCGGTGCTCCAGTCGTACGCGCTGGACATCCACCTGCCGTTCCTCGCCGAGCTGCACGCCTTCGGGCGGGCCTGGCCGCTGCTGGGCGACATCCACGTGGTGACCTCGGTGTTCTTCGACATCGGCGTCTACCTGGTGGTGATCGGGCTGCTGCTCGACATCGCCCGGTCGCTGGGCGCCGGGATCGACGTCCAGACCGAACAGGACCGGGCCCCGCACCCGGCCGAGGGCGGCGGCGTCCGGGGTGGTCGCAGCGCGCTGCGGCTGCCGGCCCGCCCGTTCGAGGAGCCCCAGGAGACGGAGGTCTGATGGAACCCAACGTCACGCTCCTCCTCGTCGCCGGCTTCCTGATCGCCTGTGGCGTCTACCTGTTCCTCGAGCGGTCCCTGACCCGGATCCTGATCGGCATCCTGCTCGCCTCCAACGGCGTCAACCTGCTCTACCCGATCATCGCCGGGCCGGCCCGGCTGCCCGCTTTCATCGGCGTCAACCCGCGCGACCGGATCACCGACCCGCTGCCCCAGGCGATGGTGCTCACCTCGATCGTCATCACCCTGGCGACCACCGCGTTCCTGCTCACCATGGCCTACCGGGCGTTCCAGGTGAACGGCCACGACGAGGTCCAGGACGACATCGAGGACGCCGTCATCCGCCGGCTCGCCCTGCTCGACGAGGCCTCCGAGTCGTACGACGCCGGGGCCGCCACCGGTGAACCCGGCGAGGAGGCCGGCAGTGACCTGGTCGGCGATCGACCGGCACCGGTGACCGTGCCCGCAGCACCGGTGGCCGGACCCGCGGATCCCGAGCCCGGACCCGTACCGACGACGACCGCGGAGCAGCCGGACGCCACGAAGGAGCCGGACACCACGAAGGAGGGGGAGCGATGACCTGGCTGGTGCCGATGCCGATCCTGCTGGCCCTCTTCGGGGCCGGCCTGACACTGATCCTGGGCCGGCGACCGAACGCCCAACGTGTCGTGTCGGTCACCGTCCTGACCGCGATCGTGGCCGTCTCCGCCGTCCTGCTGTACCTCGCCGACCGCAAGGGCACCCAGGTGGTCTGGATCGCCGGCTGGCCCGCCCCCCAGGGCATCTCGCTGGTCGCCGACCGGCTGTCCACCCTGCTGCTGCTGGTGTCGTCGGTGATCTGCCTGCTCGTGCTGCTCTTCTCGCTGGGGCAGGAGGAGGAGCAGCGCCGGCGCGAGACGCCGATCTCGATCTTCCACCCGACCTTCCTGGCCCTGACCGCCGGCGTGTCGAACGCGTTCCTCACCGGCGACCTGTTCAACCTGTACGTCGGCTTCGAGATGCTCCTGTTCGCCTCCTTCGTGCTGCTGACCCTCGGCGGCACCGGGGACCGGATCCGGGCCGGCACCACGTACGTCGTGGTGTCGCTGGTGAGTTCGTTGCTCTTCCTGGTGGCGCTGGCCGCCGTGTACGCCGCGACGGGCACCGTCAACATGGCCCAGGCCGGCGTCCGGCTGGCGGAGCTGCCGTCCGGGGTGCAGCAGGTCATCCACCTGCTGCTGATCACGGTGTTCGGGATCAAGGCGGCGATCTTCCCGCTGTCCGCCTGGCTGCCGGACTCGTACCCGACCGCGCCCGCCCCGGTCACCGCGGTCTTCGCCGGCCTGCTGACCAAGGTCGGCGTGTACGCGATGATCCGGACCCAGACGGTGCTGTTCCCCGACAACTCCCTGGGCATGCCGATGATGGTGATCGGTGTCCTCACCATGGTCCTCGGCATCCTGGGCGCGATCGCCCAGGGCGAGATCAAGCGCATGCTCTCGTTCACCCTGGTCAGCCACATCGGCTACATGGTGTTCGGCATCGCGCTGGCCACCGACGCCGGCCTGTCCGGCGCGATCTTCTACACGGCCCACCACATCCTGGTCCAGACCGCGCTGTTCCTCGTCGCCGGCCTGATCGAACGCCGGGGCGGGTCGACCTCGTTGAACGAACTGGGCGGGCTGGCCTCGGCGTCGCCGGTCCTCGGCGCCCTGTTCCTCGTCCCGGCGCTCAACCTGGCCGGGATCCCGCCGCTGTCCGGCTTCATCGGCAAGGTGGGGCTGCTCCGGGCCGGCGTCGACGCCCACGACTGGCTCGCCGGCGTCGGCGTCGGGGCGGTGCTGCTGACCAGCCTGCTCACCCTTTTCGCCGTGGCGAAGATCTGGAACCGCGCGTTCTGGCAGGCGATGCCCCTGGTCGAGAACGAGGACGGCAAGATGGTCGAGGCCGGCCTGCCGCTGCAGCCCTCGATGGCCGCCGTGGCCGGCGCCCTGGTCGCGGTGAGCCTGGCCCTGACCGTCGTCGGCGGCCCGCTGTTCGGCTTCACCGACCGTGCCGCGCACGACGCCCGCAGCGGCGCGTACACCGTGGCCGTGCTGCCGGAGGGGGTCCGATGAGCCCCGACGTACGCCCCGAGGGGGGCCGGGTGCCCACCCGTCGGGCCCGGGCCGGCTGGCGCTCGATCCTGATCGGGGTGCTGATCTGGTGCATCCTGTGGGGCAGGCTCGACCTGAAGACCGTCCTCGGCGGTCTGCTCGTCGTCGGGGGGGTGGCGCTGTTGTTCCCGCTGCCGGTGATCCGCTTCCGGGGCCGGATCCGGCCCGGGGGGGTGGTGCGGCTGGTCGCCACCACCCTGCTCGACCTGTTCGTCTCCTCCTGGCGGGTCGCGGTGCTCGCGATGGCCTGGCGTCGGCCGGTGCGCAGTGCCATCGTCCGGGTGCGATTGCGGACGAACTCCGACCTGCTCGTCGCGATGATCGTCGAACTCGTCGGCCTGGTCCCCGGGTCGGTCGTGGTGGAGCAGATGCGTGCACCCACGCGGATCTTCGTCCACGTCCTCGACGTACGCGACCGGTCACACCTCGACGAGGCGTACGCCGTGGTGCGTACCGTGGAGGAGCGGGTGATCCGGGCCTTCGGGACCGACGAGGAGGTCGCCGCCCTGGCGCGGCCCGTGCCGGGCTCGCGGAGCGGGGACCGATCCGATCACCCGGGTGCCCCCGAGGTGGGTACCGTCGACACACGACGGCCGGAGCGGTCGTCCGGGACCGAGCAGGAGGCCGCACGATGAACGCCGTGGACACCCTGGAGTCGATCCAGTCCGGCGTGGCGGTGGCCGCCGTCGTCGTCCTCGGGATCGCTGCCGCCGTCACGCTCACCCGGCTGGCGAAGGGCCCCACCAGCCTGGACCGGATCATCGCCAGTGACCTGATGGTCGGCGTGGCCGTCGGCGGCCTCGCCCTACAGGTGGTGCTCAGTGACCAGCTCACCACGCTACCGATCCTGCTGGCGCTCTCGCTGGTGGGCTTCATCGGCGCAGTGTCGATGGCCCGGTTCGTCCACGACCAGACGCCCGGCGGGCCCGGTGAGGTGCGCAGGTCACGGCGCCGGGCCGTGAGCCGTCGGCCCGCCGTCCGGGCGGAGCAGGAACCCGGTGCCCCGGGCTCCGGCCGGACCGGGGGAGGTGCCGCATGACCGGCGCCGTCCTCGACCTGGTGGCCGCGCTGCTCTGCCTGCTCGGCGCGTTGCTGTGCCTGACCGCGGCGGTGGGGCTGGTCCGGTTCCCCGACCTGATCTCCCGGATGCACCCCGCGGCCAAGCCGCAGAGCCTGGGTCTGCTGGTCCTGATGGTCGGCGTCGTGCTCCACCTGCGCACCTGGTCGGCCTTCTTCCTACTGGCCCTGGTGACGGTGCTGCAGATGATGACGGTGACCCTGGCCTCGCACGTGGTGGCCCGCACCGGCTACCGGGCCCGGCTGGTCGACCCGCGCACCCTGGTCGCGGACGAACTCGCCGAGGCGGTCGCCGAGCGGGCCCGGGCCGACCGGGAGGGCCGTACCCGCATCGACGCCACCCCACCGGCCGAGGGCTGAGTTCCGATGGCGCGCACCGTCCCGGCCGTACCGGGTCCGTCCAACTTGCCGCTGGAGACCCAGGACTACTACGGACTGCTCCGTACGCCGCGGTTCCGCTGGTGGAAGGGCCTGCTGGCCGCAGTGCTGCTGGTCGGCGGTGGCCTGGTCGTCAACGGGGTGCTGGACCTCGTCGGTCTCGTCATCGACCTGGTGACGGGTGCCGTCACCGTCGAGGACCTGCGCGGCGCGGCCAGCGGCGTCATCCCGTTCGGCCCGGGCCTGTTCATCGCCAACAACGTGGGGCTCGCCCTGCTCATCCCGTTGGCGATGCTGCTCAACCTGGTCTTCTTCGGGCAGGGGCCGGGGTGGATCGCCTCGGTGGCCGGGCGGTTCCGGTGGCGCTGGACCGTCTGGTGCCTGCTGGTCGTCGGGCTGCCGTGGTTCGCCCTGCTGGCGGTCTCCCTGCTGCTCGACGGCACCGGGCTGCCCGCACCGGACCGGAGCGCCTGGCTGGTGCTCGGGCTCACCCTGCTCACCACCCCGCTGCAGTGCGCCGGCGAGGAATGGGCCTTCCGCGGCTTCCTGCCCCGATGTCTCGCCACGATCGGGCGCCGCCCCCGGGTCGCCACGGGCATCGCCGTGGTGCTGTCCTCGGCGGTCTTCGCGGTGGCCCACTCGGCCGCCGACCCGTGGCTGAACGCGTTCTACTTCTGCCTCGGCCTGGTCCTCTGTGCCCTGACCTGGCGTACCGGCGGGCTGGAGGCGTCCGTCGTCCTGCACACCGTCAACAACCTGACCGGGCTCGTCCCGGTCGTCCTGACCGGCGACTACTCCTCGATCGGAGACCGCTCCGCCGGGTCCGGATCGCCCTGGACACTGCTGCCGCTCGTCCTCGGCGTCGGTCTGGTCTTTCTGGTCGAGTGGGTCCGCCGGCGGCGGGGCGTGGCCCGTACCGCCGCACCCGGCCTGGACCGACTGCCGCCGCCCGCGCCGTCCCTCCCGCCGGCCGGGGACTCGGAGATCGGGGGACCGGGGGATACCCTGGGACCCTATGAGCATCGCGACCAGCCACCCGGACCTGTCGGCGAGCAGCGGCCCTGAATCGCTGTTCCCGCGACTCGAGCCTCTGCTGGCACGGGTCAGCAAGCCGATCCAGTACGTCGGCGGGGAGCTGAACTCCGTCGTCAAGGACTGGGCCAGCACCGACGTCCGCTGGTGCCTCTGCTATCCCGACGCGTACGAGGTGGGCCAGCCCAACCAGGGCGTGGCGATCCTCTACGAGATCCTCAACGAGCGGGACTGGATCCTCGCCGAGCGTACGTACACCGTCTGGCCGGACATGGCCGCGATGATGCGGGAGTCGGCGGTGCCGCAGTTCACCCTCGACGCGCACCGGCCGGTCCGGGCCTTCGACGTGCTCGGCTTCAGCTTCTCCACCGAGCTCGGCTACACCAACATGCTCGAGACGATCGACCTGGCCGGCATCCCGCTGCACGCCGCCGACCGCGGCGAGGACGACCCGATCGTGCTCGCCGGCGGGCACGCCGCGTTCAACCCCGAGCCGATCGCCGACTTCCTCGACGCCGCCGTGCTCGGCGACGGCGAGGAGATCTCGCTGGCCATCTCGGCCGTCATCCGGGAGTGGAAGGCCGAGGGCCGCCCCGACGGCCGCGACGGCCTGCTGCTGCGGCTGGCGGAGTCCGGCGGGGTGTACGTGCCGAGGTTCTACGACGTCGACTACCTGCCCGACGGCCGGATCCGTCGCGTCGCGCCGAATCGGCCCACGGTGCCCTACTCGATCCGCAAGCACACCCTGATGGACCTCGACAACTGGCCTTACCCCAAGCACCCGCTGGTCCCGCTGGCCGAGACCGTGCACGAGCGCTACTCGGTGGAGATCTTCCGCGGCTGCACCCGCGGCTGCCGGTTCTGCCAGGCGGGGATGATCACCCGCCCGGTGCGGGAGCGGTCGATCGACACGATCGGCGCGATGGTGCAGGCGGGCCTGGAGGCCACCGGCCTGGAGGAGGTCGGCCTGCTGTCGCTGTCCTCGGCCGACCACTCCGAGATCGCCGAGGTCACCAAGCAGCTCGCCGACCGCTACGACGGCTCGAACGTCTCGCTGTCGCTGCCGTCGACCCGGGTCGACGCGTTCAACATCGACCTCGCCAACGAGCTGTCCCGCAACGGCCGGCGTTCCGGCCTGACCTTCGCCCCCGAGGGCGGCTCGGAGCGGATGCGCCGGGTGATCAACAAGCAGGTGGACGAGGAGGACCTGATCCGCACGGTCGCCACCGCCTACTCCAACGGCTGGCGCAACGTGAAGCTGTACTTCATGTGCGGCCTGCCCACCGAGACCGACGAGGACGTGGTGGCCATCGCCGACCTGGCCCGCAAGGTGATCGAGACCGGCCGGCAGGCCTCGGGCCGCAAGGACATCCGCTGCACCGTGTCGATCGGCGGGTTCGTCCCGAAGCCGCACACCCCGTTCCAGTGGGCCGCTCAGCTCGACGCCGCGACCACCGACCACCGCCTCGAACGGCTCCGCGACGTGATCCGGGCCGACAAGCGGTACGGCCGCTCGATCGGCTTCCGCTACCACGACGGCAAGCCGGGCATCGTCGAGGGCATGCTGTCGCGCGGCGACCGGCGCGTCGGTGCGGTGATCGAGGCGGTCTGGCGCGACGGCGGCCACTTCGACGGCTGGTCGGAGCACTTCTCCTACGAGCGCTGGATGCGGGCCGCCGAGCAGGTCTTCGCCGCCGGCGACGTCGACGTTGCCTGGTACACCACCCGCGAGCGGGACTACGACGAGGTGCTGCCCTGGGACCACCTCGACGCCGGGCTGGACCGGGACTGGCTGTGGGACGACTGGCAGGACGCCGTCGACGAGCAGCCGGTCGACGACTGCCGCTGGAACCCCTGCTACGACTGCGGCGTCTGCCCGCAGATGGACACCGCGATCCAGGTCGGCCCGTCGGGTCGTACGTTGCTGCCGCTCAGCCCGGTCGGCAACGCGCTGGCCGCCGACTGACCGGCGTCAGTCGGCGACGATCCGCGGGTAGAGCGGGTCCCACATCTGGTCATAGACGCCCTGCACCGGGTCCGCGAGCGGGCGGGTGGCCAGACCCTCGGCCTCGGCGGCCGCGACGACCGCCAGCGCGACGGTGGCCGAGACGGCCCGCAGGGCACCGATGCCCGGCAACAACGAGGCGCCGAGCACGTTGGCGCGGCTGAGGCTGGCCACGGCCCGGGCCGAGGCGGCGATCATCCCGTCGGAGACCCGGGCGGCCCGGCAGGCGGCGACGGCGAGCCCGATCCCGGGGAAGACCAGCGCGTTGTTGGCCTGGGCGACGGTGTAGGTGACCCCGTCGTGCTCCACCGGCTCGAACGGCGACCCGGTCGCGATCAGCGCGCGGCCATCGGTCCAGGCCAGCAGGTCGGCCGGCACCGCCTCCGCCTTCGCTGTCGGGTTCGACAGTGGCATGACGATCGGCCGCTCCGCGTGGGCGGCCATCTCGCGGATGATCGGCTCGGTGAACGCGCCGGGCTGGGCCGAGGTGCCGATCAGCACCGTGGGGCGTACGTTGCGGACCACGTCCGCCAGGGCGTACTGGCCCGGCGTGGTGAGCTCCCACCCGGACAGTTCGGCGTCGCGGCGGGCGTACGGCACCTGGAAGGGGCGCATCCGGTCGCCGAGCCCCTCGCGCAACAGGCCGCGCGACCCCAGGCACCAGAACCGACGGTCGGCCTCCTCCACGCTCAACCCCTCGGCGACCATCAGGTCCCGCAGCAGGTCGGCGATGCCGATCCCCGCGGTCCCGGCGCCGTGCACCACGATCCGCTGCTCGCCGAGCCGCCCGCCGGTCGTCCGCAGCGCGCCCAGCACCGCCGCCACCACCACCGCGGCGGTGCCCTGGATGTCGTCGTTGAAGGCGCAGTAGTCGCCGCGGTAGGCGTCCAGGACCTTGTGGGCGTTCGCGGCGCCGAAGTCCTCGAAGTGGATCATCGCGTGCGGGAACATCGACGTCGCCGTCTCCATGAACTGCAGGACGAACGCGTCGTAGCGCTCGCCGCGGACCCGGGAGTGCCGCTCACCCAGGTAGTGCTCGCTGCTCAGCAGGGCCACGTTGTTGGTCCCGACGTCCAGCACCACGGGCAGCACCCGCTGCGGATGGATGCCGGCGGCCGCGGTGTAGACGGCGAGCTTGCCGACCGCGATCCGTACGCCGCCGACGCCCTGGTCGCCGATGCCGAGGATGCCCTCGGAATCGGTCACCACGATCAGGTCGACCCCCTCGGGTGACTGGCCGTACGCCCCGAGGGCCTGGGCCATGTCCTCCGGGTGGTCGATCGACAGGAAGACGCCGCGCGGGCGCTGCATCCAGAAGCTGTACTTCTCGATCGCCTCGCCGATCGTCGGGGTGTAGACGATCGGCAGCATCTCCTCCAGGTGCTCGGCGAGCAGCCGGTAGTAGAGCACCTCGTTGCGGTCGTGCATCGCCTCGAGGTAGTTGTTCTTCGCCAGGTCGGTGGGCTGCTCGCGGTATTGCTCGTAGACCTTCTTGAGCTGGGAGTTCAGCGACGTGACGCCCGGCGGGAGGAGGCCGGCGATGCCCAGCGCCTCGCGGTCCGCGTGGCGGAAGGCGGTGCCCTGGTTGATCATCGGCAGCGCGAGGACGTCGCGCCCCCTCACGTGGACGCGGACGGTCACGCCATCGGGACCGTGCAGGAACTCATACGGAGCAGTGCCCATGCCCGGAGTCTATCGGTGCTCCACGACAGCCGCCGTGGAGGTCCCGGCAGACCTCTTCGGCCCGCGCGGGGCGGTGATCAGGCCGGGCCGGTGAGGCCGTCGACGCGCCCGGTGGCCGGCATTCCGGCCAGCACGTAGCGGTCGTAGACGTCCTCCCAGACGAAGAGGTCGCGCGGCTGCTCGCCCCGGAGGCACAGCTCGAGGCGGGCCAGGCAGTTCGTCCAGCCGGCGGCGTTCAGGGCGGCCAGGTCACGGTCGGCGAGGTAGATCGTCATCGTCAGCAGCGTCGAGTCGCCGTCCGGCATCAGGTCGAACCACACCTCGTCCTCGCCGAAGGTGAAGCCGAGCCGCTCGCCCTCCGCCCAGGCCAGCACCGTGCCGAGCATCGGGTCGAACCCGTCGTTGCCGAAGAAGACCGTGCCGCCCTCACGGGGCTCCAGGGTCACGTGGGCCGGGAACCACCGGTCGAGGCGGGCGGTCTCGGTGAGGGACGACCAGACCCGTTCGGCCGGTCGGGGGTGGTGCAGCAGGAAGCGTACGGCCGGGCGGCCGTCGAGGGTACGGAAGGACCCGAGATTCACGGGCTGGCTCCTGGTGGGCTCGGTGCGGGGATTCCGCAGGTCGGACCAGGTGCGCCGCTGCACGGTGGGAGAGGTCTCCGACGCCCGGAGGACATCGGGGAGCATTCTCCACGATAGGCCGGCGGGTCTGCCGAAGCCCGTCGCGTTGCGCACTGCGGGACCTACCGGACCCTCGGAGGGCCCGTGTCGGACCTCCCGGATGTCCCGGCAGGTCTGCCGCCTCGTCCCTGGTGGGCGGGACATCGGGTCCCGCAGGCTGGAGCCATTCCCGACCGGAAGGACAACTCCGATGAGCACTCCCACCACCTCTCCCGCCTCCCTCTCCACCCCCGTCACCCGGGTC